>NZ_JBMSDW010000005.1:0-304552 GCF_049445895.1 Neotabrizicola sp. VNH66 | reverse complement strand
ATTCCTTCAGCACAGCGTCCCCGCCGCGCCTCCCTCAACCTTCCTGCCGTCCCCCGCTTTCGCTTCGTTCCGTCTGGTCCGTTTCGGTGAGGCGGTATTTACGGAGAGCAGCTGAAAGCCGCAAGAGGAAAAATGCGTTTCGTGACGATTTTTTGTCAGTGCCCTTATTTTCCTCGGTCTGAGGCGGGGCGGTGCTGCGGTTCGGGCAGAGTTATCCACCACCCGAACCCCGTTCTGTGGAAAACTCAGCCGAATCCCGGTGCTTGGTGGGTGATTCTGCCCCCGGAAACCGTCAGAGCGATTCCTGTCCGGCCCATCCGGCCTGCCGGAATCGCCTCGATATCGCCGTCGATCACCACCAGATCGGCCGCCAGCCCAGGAACGAGTCGTCCGGTCAGCCCCTCCCAATGGGCGGCATGGGCGCCGCCTGCCGTATAGGCGTGCAGGATATCCATCAGCGGCATCCGTTCGTCCGCTGCCCCGTCGAACGGAACCCGGGTCAGCGCCGCCTCGATCCCCCGCATCACGCTGACATCCGTCACCGGCCAGTCGCTGGCAAAGGCCAGGGGCGCGCCGTGATCGGCCAAAGTCTTCGTCAGATAGGCATCCCGCCAGCGGTCGCGGTGAAAGACATGGTCCATGGTGGACATCGGGAAATCCATCGCGCCGGGGGGATGGGGCGGCTGCACGCTGGCGGTGATGCCAAGCGCACCCAGCCGGGGCACATCGGCCCGGTCGATCAGTTCGATATGTTCGATCCGGTGGCGGCTGTCGCGCGGGCCATTGGCGCGCTGCGCCGCCTCATACCCGTCGATCGTCTGTCGCACCGCCCCGTCACCGATGGCATGTACCGCGATCTGGAGGCCACGGCGGTCGATCTCGGCACAGATCTCATCGAACCGCTCCGGTGTGAACAGCGGCTCTCCCGTCACATCGGTGCCCGGATAGGGATGCAGCATATAGGCGGTACGGCTGTCCACCACGCCGTCCATGAACATCTTCACAAAGCCCGAGAAGACCCATTCGCCCGAACAGGCCTGTTCCATCGCGGTCGCGCGGTCCAGTTCGGACAGCTCCATATGCGGCTTCATATGGAAGGGGACCTTGACCCGGGCGGTCAGCGTGCCCTCGGCCTCCATCTCCTGCAGCAGGCGCAGGGTATAAAGATTGCCGTCCATG
This sequence comes from Neotabrizicola sp. VNH66, assembly GCF_049445895.1. NCBI lineage: Bacteria > Pseudomonadati > Pseudomonadota > Alphaproteobacteria > Rhodobacterales > Paracoccaceae > Neotabrizicola > Neotabrizicola sp. VNH66. The sequence goes on along the minus strand of NZ_JBMSDW010000005.1, from coordinate 303,373 downwards.
TTCACCATCGAGGTGATGCCGTGCCGGGCACAATGGGCCAGACCATCGGCGATCTTCGCCTTGTCTTTCGCGCGCTGCCCGGCATCGGGCCATGGGTCCGGCTCCCCGCCGGTGGCGATGCCCAGCTGCAGATGCAGATCGCCCGACAGGGCAAGGATCGGGCTGAAGGCCTCGAACTCGCGCAGTTCTCCGGTGGCGGTGCCATCGGCGGCCATCACCACCTCATGCCCGTGCGGCATTGCAGCCCCGTTGAGGATGCCCGCAGCCCGCAGCGCCGCCGTATTGGCCCAGACCGTATGGTGATCGGGCGCCATCATCGCGGCGGGGCGGTCCGGGATAATCCGGTCCAGGTCCTGCCGGGTGACCGGATCGCCCAGAATCTCATAGGATGCGCCCTGCGCCATCAGCAGCGGCTTCTCCGGATTCGCCGCCGCATAATTGCGGAATGCCCGCGACAAGGCGTCAAAGCCGGACACGCTGCCCAGTTGCAGCTGCGTCAGCTCATTCCCGCCCAAGACCAGATGCAGGTGGCTTTCCACGAAGCCCGGCAGCAGCGTCCGGCCACCCGCGTCGATCACCCGCGTCGCCGGTCCGGCCAGGGCGGCCACCTCGGCCGCCGTGCCCACGGCAAGGATGCGCCCGCCCGCCACGGCCACCGCCTCGGCCCGGGGCCGGTCCGGGTCCATGGTCAGGGCCCGCGCATGGGTGATGATCATTTCCGCCTGCATCTCTTCTGTCCTTCCGCCGTCTCGAATCGCGGCCCGCGCCGCTGTGCCGGGCCCGGCCATCGCGGCGCCCTGCCCGGTCAATCCAACCATCGCCGCCCCCGCCCGTCCGGTCGCAAAGCGACATCCGCCCGCCGCCGGTGCCGGTTTTCCGCCGGTTGCCCCCCGGGGACCGGGCGCCCCCTTGACCGGCGGGCCCGGACGTCACCTTATCGGCACAGACCTGAACAGGAAGGCCAGAATGTTTTCGAAAACCGCCGACCCGACATCTTCTCCCTCCAGCCCGCCCCCCAGCCCGTCGCGCCCGGGTGGCAGCAACGCCAGCCGGTCGGTTCTGGGTCCGGACCTGAAGATCACCGGCGAAATCGCCTCTTCCGGCACGGTCGAGGTTCTGGGCGAAGTGGATGGCAACCTGTCGGCCGACACCCTGACCATCGGCAACGAGGGGCGGATTTCCGGCTCTGTCCGGGCCGGCACGGTTGAGGTGAAGGGCCGGCTGGACGGTAAGGTGGACAGCAACACCTTCACCATGCGCGCCAGCTCGCGCGTGGCGGCGGATGTCACCTATGTCTCGCTGGTCATCGAAAGCGGTGCCACGATCGAAGGCCGCTTCGCCAAGCCCAAGGGCTGATGGGCGTCAGCGCAGGCCGATTTCGGCCAGCGCCCGCGCCATGTCTTCGGGCAGCGTGTCATCGGCGGCCCGCCCTTCGGGCAGGTCGCGCGGGCTGTCCTTCGCATCCAGATAGCGCCAGCCCTGAAACGGGCGGCGCGGCGCCGCCTCGGTCCGCAGGATCTGCCGGTCGAGGATCAGCGCGCAACGGCTGATGCCGTCACCCTCCTCCACCCGTTCCAGCCCGACCAGCCGCTGACGGCACAGGACGGCGCCCTTGATCACCCAATACAGCGACCCGCCCGCCAGAAGCTCTGCCTCGCGCTTGGGCCACATCCGGGTGACATGCACCGCACAGCCCCGCGGCCAGCGCGATGCGTTCTGGGTCTGCCATTGCGCCAGATCCTCGACACTTTCGGCGCCGACGCAGAGTTTCAGAAGGTTCACGAATCCCATGGCGCGAAGATAGGCCAAACCCCGCCGCCTGCAAGACGGCTGCGGCGTTGACTCGGCAGGCGGGGGGCGTATCGTGGGGCTTCGCCGATATCCGCCCCAAGATCATGCGCCATCCGCCGCAGCAGGAGTGCCGATGACCCGGTTTGCCGCCCCGATTGCCGAACAGATCTGGGATATGAAATACCGCCTGCGCGACGCAGACGGCACCGCGCAGGATGCCACTGTCGAAGAGACATGGCGCCGCGTAGCCCGCGCGCTGGCGGCGACCGAACAGGACCCTGCCCGCTGGGAAGAAGCGTTCTATTCCGCACTTCAGGATTTCCGCTTCCTGCCCGCGGGCCGCATCCTTGCGGGCGCGGGCACCGGGCGGGCAGTCACCCTCTTCAACTGCTTTGTCATGGGCACCATCCCCGACAGCATGGAAGGAATCTTCCAGTCGCTGAAAGAGGCGGCGCTGACCCTGCAACAGGGCGGCGGCATCGGCTATGATTTCTCGACCATCCGCCCCCGCGGGGCCGAGGTGCGCGGCGTGGCCGCCGATGCCTCCGGCCCCCTGTCCTTTATGGATGTCTGGGATGCCATGTGCCGCACCATCATGTCCGCGGGCAGCCGCCGCGGCGCGATGATGGCCACCCTGCGCTGCGACCATCCCGATATTCAGGCGTTCATCGACGCCAAACGCGACCCCGCCCGGCTGCGGATGTTCAACCTCTCGGTCCTTGTCACCGATGCTTTCATGGACGCCGTCAAGGCCGATGCGCCGTGGGACCTGACCTTTGGCGGGCACACCTTCCGCACCCTGCCCGCGCGCGATCTGTGGAACCGGATCATGCGCTCCACCTATGATTATGCCGAACCCGGCGTCATCTTCATCGACCGCATCAATGCGATGAACAATCTGGCCTATGCCGAGACCATCGCGGCCACCAACCCCTGCGGCGAACAGCCCCTGCCGCCTTATGGCGCCTGCCTGCTGGGCTCCGTCAACCTTGCCCGGCTGGTGCGCGATCCCTTTGGCCCCGACGCCGGGCTGGATCTGGAGGAGCTGGACCGGCTGACCGCCCTCGCCGTGCGGATGATGGACAATGTGGTTGACGCCAGTCGCTTCCCCCTGCCCGAACAGACGGTCGAGGCGCGGGCCAAGAGGCGGATCGGCCTTGGCGTCACCGGGCTGGCCGATGCCCTGCTGATGCTGGGCCTGCGCTATGGCAGCGCCGAGGCGGCCGAGATCACCGGCCACTGGCTGCGCCGTCTGGCGCGGGCGGCCTATCTGACCTCGGCCGAGCTTGCGCGGGAAAAGGGGCCGTTCCCTTTGTTCGACCGCGACGCTTTCCTCGCCTCCGGCACCATGCGCGACATGGACGAAGACGTCCGCGCCGCGGTGGCCCAGCACGGCATCCGCAATGCGCTTCTGACCTCCATCGCGCCCACCGGGACGATTTCGCTTTTCGCGGGCAATGTCTCCTCGGGGATCGAGCCGGTCTTCGCCTGGGCCTATACCCGCAAAGTCCTGCAGAAAGACGGCTCCCGCACCGAAGAAGAGGTGGTCGATTACGCCGTGCAGCTCTGGCGTGAGCGGTTCGGCGATGCACCCCTGCCCGGCCATTTCGTCGATGCGCAGGCGCTGGACCCGCAGGACCATGTGCGGATGCAGGCCGCGGCGCAGCGCTGGATCGACAGTTCGATTTCGAAAACCATCAACTGCCCCGAGGATATCCCGTTCGAGGAATTTCGTGACGTCTACCTGTCGGCATGGGATCAGGGCTGCAAGGGCTGCACCACCTACCGGCCCAATGCTGTGACCGGATCGGTGCTGTCGGTGGCATCGCCGGCCGCCGCCCCGCCGGTGGACCTGTCCGAACCCCTGCACCGCCCCGCCGCGCTGGAGGGTCAGACCTACAAACTGAAATGGCCGGGGTCCGAACACGCGCTCTATATTACGGTGAACGATATCCTGATCGCGGGCCACCGCCGCCCGTTCGAGGTCTTCATCAACTCCAAGAATATGGAGCATTACGCCTGGACCGTGGCGCTGACGCGGATGATCTCGGCCGTGTTCCGGCGTGGCGGCGATGTGTCCTTCGTGGTCGAAGAACTGAAGGCCGTCTTCGACCCCCGCGGCGGTGCATGGATGGAGGGGCGCTATATCCCCTCGATCCTTGCGGCCATCGGCGGGGTGATCGAACGCCACCTGATCGCCATCGGCTTCATCGCGGGTGAAGGCTTGGGCCTGAAATCCGATCCCAAAGCCGAAAGCCTGCGGCCCGCCGCCGGACCGCCCGGCCCTGCCTGCCCGTCCTGCGGCAGCTATGCGCTGCGGCAGGTCGAAGGCTGCCTGACCTGCATGGACTGCGGCCACAGCCGCTGCGGCTAGTTGCCCTTGCGCCGGGGGTGGAATATGGTCTGACGTTCAGGTCAAGAGGCTATGATGGCGCCTGCCGCTTCCGCGGGAAAACCCCGTCCGTTCAATATCGTTGCGGTGGTGCAGACCGGGCGGCTGGCCTATGAGGCGCTGCTGCTGGCCGCCTCGCTGCGGCATGCAGACCCGGATTTTTCCGGCCGCCTGTTTCTGGCAGAGCCACAGCCCGGCCCCCTCTGGCCCGGCGCCGATCCGCGGTTGCCTGCCGGGCCGCTGCGGGACCGGCTGACCGAACTCGGGGCCGAATTCCTGCCGTTTCACAGCCGCGTCTTCGGCGCCGACTACCCCCACGGCAACAAGATCGAGGCGCTTGTCGCGCTACCCGACGAACCCTTCCTGTTTCTGGACACCGACACGCTGGTGATGGGGCCGCTGTCCGCCCTGCCCTTCAATTTCGCCCGCCCCTCCGCCTCGATGCGGCGGGAAGGGACCTGGCCGCAGATCGAACTCTACGGGCCGGGCTATGCCGAGACCTGGAAGGCGCTGTATGACCGTTACCGGCTGAATTTCTCTACGTCGCTCGACCTCAGCCAGCCGGACGAATACTGGAAGCGCTATCTCTATTTCAACGCGGGCTGGTTCTTCCACGAAAGCCCACAGAAATTCGGCAACCGCTTTCTGGCCTATGCGCGCGACATCCGCGACAACCGCCCCGCAGCGCTGGTCTGTCAGGAAATCTATCCATGGCTGGACCAGATCGCCCTGCCGCTGGTGATCCATTCCCTTGGCGGCGGGCGTCCGGGGCCAGAGCTGGACGGGCTGGACGGCGATGTGACCTGCCATTACCGCACGGTCCCGCTCCTTTACGCCAAGGCACCCGACCGCGCCGTCGATCTGCTGGAGACGGTGGCCGAAATCCGCGAGAACCGCCGCCTGCTGCGCGACTGGCCGCAGGTCAGGCAGATGGTTTATCAGAACGGCGGGCGGAAGGCGCGGGCGCTGTTCGACCGGGATGCCCTGCCCCACCGCGAACAGGCAATCCGCAACACCTTGCGCCGCGAAGGGCTTTGGCTGCGCTGATCCACCCCACGGAACCGTTCCGGGCAAAGGACGTTGCCTGATCGCAGGTCGCCACAGCCGGCGGCCCGGTTTATTGGTAATGGGAGATGTGTCATGAACCGCAAGATTGTTGCCCTGCTGACCGCCACCGCCCTGGCCCTGCCGCTGTCGGCGACCGCTCAGGACGCGATGGAACCGACGGTCAAGGAAATCGACGTGACCGTGGATCTGGCCGCCGTGCAGAATCCTGCCGCGGCCGCCTATTGGGGCACACTGGAAGCCGATCTGGAGGCAGCCATTCTGGCCCGCCTGACCGGACATATCTCTGATGACGGCGCCAAGATCGGCGTCGACATCAGCGAAGTGGAACTCGCCAGCGGTTTCGCCGAAGCCGCAGGTCTGGCCGATGCCATGCTGAAGGGTGTCGTGAACCAGAGCCATGACAGCAACAACGCCCGGTTCAACAGCTATGAACTGACGGTGGACTACAAGGCATCCATGCCGATCCTTGGCGAAGGCTTCGACATCACCGCGCCTGACGTGGATACCAAACGCGTCTATACCGCGATGGTGGACACCTTCGCCGACAATGTAGTGAAGAACCTGAAGTAACAGAAAAAGGGGCGGCGATCATCGCCGCCCCTTCGCATTCCACCCTGGCAGATCAGGCGTTCAGGGTTTCTGTCGAGGAGAAGAACATCGCTTGGCTGACCGCCGAACGGACCTGCTCTTCGGTATAGGGCTTGTTGATCAGGAAGGCCGGTTCGGGGCGCTCGCCCGTCAGCAGACGCTCGGGGAAGGCAGTGATGAAGATGACGGGAATATCGTCGATCGCCGCCAGAATGTCGTTCACCGCGTCGATGCCCGAAGAATTGTCGGCCAGCTGGATATCGGCCAGGATCATATCCGGCTCATCCCGCTTGGCCAGCGCCACGGCTTCGGCCCGGGTGCGCGCGATGCCCGTCACATCATGGCCCATGCCTTCGACGATGGCGGTCAGGTCCATGGCGATGATCGCCTCATCCTCGATGATCATGACGCGGCCACGGACGGTGTTCGCCATTTCGGCAATGGCGCGGTCCACCAGATGGGTGGCCTCATCCTCGTCGGTTCCCATGATCTCGGCCACCTGCGGCAGGGTGAACCCTTCCAGCGTGTGCAGCAGAAGCGCCTCGCGCGAATTGGGGGTCAGCGCGGCCAGATGCGCCTGCGCTGCGGCGCCCAGCGTGGAATCCGCCTCGGCCACGGGTGCGCCCGAACTGGACCAGACCCCGTGAAATACGGCGAACAGCCCGACCTTGGGATCGGATGCCCCGGTCACCATCGCGGAATCAGCCAGCACGGTTTCCAGTACGGCCACGGCATAGCGGTCACCCGAGGTCTGGCTTCCCGTCAGCGCGCGGGCATAGCGGCGCAGATAGGGCAGATCCCGTGCGACCGAAGATGCAAGGTCGATATTCGAGGTGGAGGCCATGAACTTTTCCGTCCCTTCGCAGAAGATTCTCTGGAACCGAACGCTACGGCCTGCGTTCGGTTCCCAAGGATATCGCAGGAATTCGAAAAGATGGCAGCCAGCAAGCAAGGCCCTGGCACCGCGCGCGGTGCGATCAGGACCCAGATCGACGAGAACCTGAAACGTGTCTATCAGGAGGTCCTGACCGAAGAGGTGCCAGACCGGTTCAAGGACCTGCTGGATCAGCTCAAAGCGCGGGAGAGCGGCGACGCCAAGGAAGGCGGCCAATGACTGCCCCCGCGCGCACCCCTGCCGATCCGCGCGACCGGCTGCCCACGCTGCTGCCATCGTTGCGCGCCTTTGCCATCGGTCTGTGCCGCAATGTGGCCCAGGCCGATGACCTCGTGCAGGAAACCATCCTGAAAGCCTGGACGAATATGGACAAGTTCGACCCGGCGACCAATCTGGAAGCCTGGCTCTTCACCATCCTGCGCAACACGTATTATTCGGCCCTGCGCAAGACCCGGCGCGAGGTGCAGGACAGTGACGGCGCCTATGCGGCAGGCATGTTCGACAAGCCCGCCCATGACGGACGGCTGGCCTATAACGACTTCCAGCGCGCCTTTGACCAGCTGACACCGGAACACCGCGAGGTGCTTTTGCTGATCGGCGCCTCGGGCTATTCCTGCGAAGAGGCGGCCGGCATGATGAACGTGGCGGTCGGCACGGTGAAAAGCCGCGCCAGCCGCGCGCGCAAGCGGCTGGCCGAGCTGATGAATCTGGCCGAGGGCGAAGATGTGCTCGGAGGCACCGACGGGGCCACCGCCGCCGTCATCAGCAGGTCGGTCGTCGCCGCAGCATGACCGGAGCAGCATGACCGGAACGTCACAAGACGCAGGCGCCGCCACAGCATCGGCGGCAGGCCCCGGGGGCGGTTCCCCCGGGGCTTCGCCTGTTCCGCCCGCACCATCGAATGCGGCCGACAACACGCCGCAGGATCCGCACCGCCGCCGGGGTCCCGGCGGGCTGGGGTTGCGACTGGCGCTGATGATGCTGCTGGCGCTGCTGCCGCTTGGCCTTCTGTCCCTCGGGCAGACCCGCGATGTGCTGGAGCAGGCCGACGAAAGCCTGATCCTTGCCGCCATGGGGGAGAGCATTCAGGCGGCAGAACCGGAAATCCTGCTGCTGCGTTCGGCCCAGATTCAGGCCGGAACCATGGCGCTGGCCCTTGGTGGCCGGGACACGGTGGACGATGCCGCCTGTATGGCGCTGGCGCAGGGCATTGCCGACACCAGCCAGAATTTTTCGCTGGTGGCCTATACGCCGCCTTCAGGCGTGATGACCTGCGCCACCCGGGGCGCGGGAACCGATCTCAGTGAAAATGCAGGCTTCCGCGACCTGATCGGACGGGACGAACCGCAGCTGCGCAACTCTCCCATGGGCAGCATCTCCAGCACGTCGGTGATCGTGGTCACCCATCCCGTGCGCAACGGCCGCGGAGAGCGGAACGGCTTCATCTCCATCTCGGTCGCGCAGGATGTGCTGACGCTGGCCCGCAGCACCGCCACCCCGGTCTCGGCGGCCACCGATGCCACGCAGGCGCTGGTGGCGCTCAGCACATTCGACAGCAACGGTGTGCTGCTGACCTCTTCGGTCGGGGTGGACGCTGCCGCTTTGGCCATGCCGCGCGAGCGCAAGGCTTCCGACCTGACCGGCGGGGGCCGTCAGGCCTTTTTCGGCACCGATGCTTCGGGGACGCGGCGGCTGTTCACCGTGGTGCCGATCACCGGCGGGCTTTACCTTCTGGGGGTCTGGCAGACCGGCACGCAGGGAATCGGCGGCGGCCTTGGCCTGCATCCTTTCGCTTTCCCGTTGCTGATGTGGATTGCCGGGCTGGCCGTGGCCATTCTGGGCGCCGAACGGCTGGTGACGCGCCATCTGCGGCGCATGTCGCGGGCCATGCGCAACTTTACCCGCGGGGACCGCAAGCTTTCGGCGCTGACGCTGGACGACCCGCCGCGCGAAATCGCCGATCTGGCCGATGAATACGAGACCCTGACCGCAACGATCCTGCGCGACGAGGCCGATCTGGAAAACCTCGTGCGCCAGAAGGCCAACCTCCTGCGCGAGGTGCACCACCGCACCGGCAACAGCCTGCAGCTCATCGCCTCGATCCTGCGGATGCAGCGGCGCGAGACCGAGGCGCCAGAGATGCTGGACCTGATCGACACGCTGCATGACCGGGTCATGAGCCTGTCGACCGTGCACCTTGGGCTTTATCGCTTTGCCGGGCGGGGCGATGTGGAAATGGATGTTCTGCTGTCCGAAGTGATCGGCAAGGTCGATGCGATCCACTGGCGCGCCGGGCGGCGCGATGCCATCGTGCCGGATCTGTCGCCGCTTGTGCTGACCTCGCAGCAGGCGGTTCCGATGGCGCTGCTGGTGGCCGAGGTTCTGTCCAGCTTCCCCGCCGCCGAAATCCAGTCCGCCCATGATCCGGTGCATATCGTTCTGCGCACGCTGGAAGGGCGGATCGCGGAACTCAGCATTTCCGGCCCCCGGTCGGCGCACAGCACCCTGCGGGGCGACGGGCGCGGTGCCCCCGACATCATCGCTGCGCGGCTGATCCGCAGTTTCGTGCAGCAACTCGACGGGGAATTCCGCGTGCAGGAGGGCGAGCGTCAGCTGACGGCCACGCTGACCTTCCCGATCCGGCGGTCGGACGGCGGCCCCGAGGGCGTGTAGGCCGACAGCAAAAGGCCCGCAGCAGGGCGGGCCTTCCGAGTTTCACATGATGCCACAGCTGATCAGCGGCGCGTGCGGTCCGACAGGCGGTCGGTCAGCGCGTCCAGCCGGTCCTGAGCCCGGTCAAGATCGCGGAGCAGCGCCTCCATCTGTGCCGCCTCCCGGCGGGACCGGCGCGGCGCGAAAAAGGCCGCAGCAGCAGCCATGGCCCCCGCGGCCAAAAGGCCACCCCATGCGGGATGCCGCGCCAGAAATCCCGCTTCCGGCACAAGGGCATAGCGCTCTGCCGCCACGCGTTCGCGCACCGCAAGCGCGGCATCGCGCTCGGCAGGGGACAGCGCCTCCAGCCCCTGCCCCAGCACGCGCACCAGATCTTTCGACAGCGCATTGCGGATGTCGTCACGCGCAAGCCGCGCCTCTTCCCCGGGCAGGGTCCCCTCACTTTCCGCGGCGTCGATCTCGTCCGTCATCGCATCGGCACGGTCGTGCAGCCGGTCAGCCTCGGCCATCCATGGCGCATCGGGCGGGGTTTCCGGCGCCTTGCGGCGGCCGCCCAGACCCAGCCACAATGCCCCCGCGCCGGTCAGGGCCGCAGCAATCGGGTTGCCCTTCGCCATACCCCGCGCAGCACCCCAGGCCCCGCGCGTCATCAGCGCCGCGCCCTGTGCCATCAACCCGCCCGGCGAGACCCGCCCGCGCAGCGCCGCAAGCGCCGCGGCCAAAGCGGCCCGGTCACGGTCCAGCTGCGCCTCGGTGCGGTGATAGTCATCGCTCATCATAATGTTCCTCCCGCTCTTGCAGCGGTCCAAGTCCCGCGCCGTCGCGCAGGGCGGCCAGATCGCGCCGCAGGCTGTCGGCCCGCCGCTGCGGCGCCATACGGGCGCGCTGCAGATGGCCCAAACCCAGAAACAGCACCAGAAGCGCCAGCAGAAGCAAAGCGCCCCCCACGGTCACCGCGGCCCAGCCGGGCGACAGGCCCCAGCTGACCACCAGCGCGACCAGAGCACCCGCCAGCAGGTTCAGCCCCACCAATGCGACAATGCCTGCCACGGCGATCAGCGCCAGCGCCCGGCCCAGATCGCCGATAGCCCGCCCGGCTTCGGCCTTGGCCAGCGCCACCTCGCCGCGAAACACGCGGAAAAGCCCCTCCACCACAAGGGTGAAGAGGCCGGTGAGGCTGTCCTCGTCTTCCGCCCGGCGACGGTCGGTCACGAACGCCAGTCCCCGTCATCCGCACGGGGCCGCAACATCTGGGCCAGAGCAAAGCCCGCCAGCGCCGCACCCGCCATAAAAAGACCCGGGTTCCGACGCGCCATACCGCGCACATCCGAGGCGAGTTCCGGCAGGCTGCGGCTGCGCACGGTGTCCACGGCGGTGCCAACAGTATCGCGCAGGCGCGTGGGGACATCGCGGATCTCGTCCCGGGCCGAATAGGCCGCGCGGCGCAGCCGTTCAGCCAGACGGTCGCCGGTTTCAGCCAGCGCATCCTGCGCTTCTTCCAGCCGTTCGCTCGCCTCTTCCAGCCGGTCAGCCGCGATGTCGCGGGCACGGCTGGCAGATTTCGTGGCCCGGCCCGCCATATCCTCAGCCGACCGCCGCAGGCGCGAGGCGCCGCGTCCGGCCCGCTCTGCCAGACCGGCGGCCGCTTCCTGCGCGGTATCGACCGCGGTTTCGGCTGCGGCTTCAACCGCAGCGGCCGCGGCACGGGTATCTTTCTTCAGTTTGCGAACCGTCATCTTGCACTCCTGAACCGGCGCGGCGGGGCCGCGCATCCCAAACCTGCACGCCGCAGCAACCAGCCACGACGATCACCCGGTCAACGCAAGCCAAGCATGGCAGGTTCCCTGAATGCAGGCGAGGATTCCGTGCGAATTTCCAAGGCAATTTCTGCGGCGATTTCTGCGGGCCATTTTCAGGGCGAACTTCGGGGCGAATTCTTTCTTGTGGTCCGGAACCCGTGTCATCCCGGCACGTTGAACCACCAGACGGCCGGTCAGGATGTCGCAGGGTGCAGCATCGAAATCACCGCCGGCCCCGTTTGATCAGTTAGGAGAAGTATCATGCTCGGATGGGCCCTCACCTTCCTCGTCATCGCCCTGATCGCCGCGGCCTTGGGCTTTGGCGGCATCGCCGGCACCTCGGCCGGGATCGCACAGATCCTGTTCTTCATCTTCATCATCCTGTTCGTGATCTCGCTGGTTGTCCGCGCGCTGCGTGGCAAACCGCCGATCTGACCGCGACGGATCCGCCTTCCCTCAGCGCCCTTGTCCCTGGCGCCCCCTGATGGCCGCAGGTTCGCCCTGCGGCCTTTTTTCATGCCATTCGGGCGGGGCATCTGACAGGGAGGATTCTGACGGTGCCGCCACAGATGCAGGATCACTCCGCGGCCGCCGGGATCCGGCGCCGCGCCGGCTTGCGCGAGGCCTTCTTTTCCGCCGTGCCCGGCAAGGGCAGGACAGGAACATCGGCAAAGACCGCATCCAGCGCCGCCTCGGGTGAGGTCACCACGAAATCCGCACCAAGCGCCCGGATCTCCTCCAGCTTCGCCGCCTCGACCCGCCGTGCGGACAAGAGCGTGCCGCCGTCACCCGCCAGCCCGTCGGCCAGCGCCTCGGGCGCCTGCCACAAGGCGACACCGATCCGCACCTCGGGCAGCGCGCGTTTCAGCCGCCGCACCTGCAGAAGCGAACCGCGCAGCGGCGCCAGATCCAGATAGCCCAGCACGATGGCCTGCCCCCCCGCCCCGGTGATCACGTCAAACCGGCTGGCGGCAAGATCTTCATGCGGCAACCACAAGGCATCGGCGCCGTCGGCCCGGGCGGCCTGCGCCATCATCCGTGCCGCCACATCATCCAGAAAACTGCGCCCGCCCACGAACAGCACCCGCCGCCCTTCACCGGGCAAGGGCTCTCCGCTTTCCGTCCGGGCCTCTTCCTGTTCTTCGGCAACGATCGGGTCCAGTTCCGCCACGAAGGCCAGGGCGGCGGCGGCGAAACGGTCCTCCTGCGCCTGCGTCAGCACCCCGCGTTCATAATCGGCCTGCGCCAGCATCAGCGCGGGCAGCGACACATCGCGGGTGTAATCGACGATCCAACCCTCTTCCAGCGCCTCTCCGGCGCGATGCGTGCTTTCGACCACATCCCCCACCAGGAGCCGCTGATAGAGCCGCGCATGCGCCGCCAGCACCGGACGGTCACCGAACAGCACGTCGAACACCTCGAACTGGGGGACATGGCGGCCCAAAACCACAAGGCAGACCGTCAGCGGCGTGGACAGGACAAGGCCAAGCGGCCCCCAGACCCAGGTCCAGAAAATAGCAGAAACGATGATCGCCAGCGCTGACACCCCGGTGCGCGATCCGTAGAACCACGGCTCGATGATGTTCGACGTGATCAGTTCCACCACCACAAACAGCGCGGCCGTCCACAGCACGGCCGACCAGTCGGGCGACACCGCAAAGGCCAGAAACAGCGGAAAGGCCGCCGCAAGGACCGAACCGATATAGGGCACAAAGCGCAGCACCAGCGTCAGAAGCCCCCAGAGCAGCGCGTTCGGCACCCCGATCAGCCACAGGCCCAGCCCGATGGGAACCGCGTAGATCAGATTCACCAGAAGCTGCATCAGCAGGTAATAGGCCACGCGACCGCCCGCCTCTTCCAGCACCTGCGTGGTCCGGTTGATGTCGTTCGACCCGACCAGCCGGATGAAACGGTCGCGCAGCTCGTCCCGCTCCAGCAGCATGAAGATCACGACCACGATCACCAGCCCTGCGGTCCCCACCGGCCCGACCAGCGGCATCACCAGATTGGTCAGCGTGCCAAGCGCGTTCGACGGCTCGATCACCTGGACCGGCATCGGGTGATCGGGCGTCGGCTGTGCGGGTGCAGCGCTCCCCTCGGCCGGAAGCGCCGCCCCGATTTCCGAATTGATCGCCGTCATCACCCCCGAAAGCCGGGCCGCGATGCCGTTTTCCGATCCGCTTTGGCGCAAGGTGTCGATCTTGGCCATGATATTGGTCTGAAACGTCGGCAGCTGCTGCGCCAACTGGCCCAGCTGGCCCACGACGATCATCACGAACAGTCCGATGGCCGCGAAGGTCACGGTCACTGCGCCCAGAACCGCCACCAGATGCGGCAGCCCGCGACGGCGCAGCAGGCTGACCACCGGCGACAGCGCAAAGGTGATCAGCATGGCCACCGCCAGCGGCAGGAATATATCCTGCCCGATGTGCAGCACCGCGGTGATGATCGTCGCCCCGATCAGCGCAGTCAGGGTGAACCGGCGGCTTTGCACGGCTTCGGGCACAGGCCCGTCCGGCCCCGCGACGCCGGCCGCCGCGACATGTCCCGCCCTATCCTTTGCCATTCCGACCCGCCCCCCTGAACCATCGTCGAAAACGCCCCGGCCCGCGCCGGGGTTCCCGGCTTTGCGTGTCGCGCCCCGCACACCGCGATCAAATCACCGCAAGGCCGTGCCGGGGGCGCTTGATTGCGGGCAGCATGCCCCTAGACTGGCGACAAATCCATCAACAGGTGAAGCCCCGTGTCCCTCAAGTCTGTTCTTTCCGCCGTTTTCATTGTCGGCGCCTCTCCTGCGCTGGCCGCCTTCTGTTCCGACACCGGCGGCCGGTATGAGGAATGGAAGCCGCAGATGGCCGAAGAAGCCCGCGCCGCGGGTGTGGGGGAACGCGGGATCGCCGCGCTGATGGCGACCTCCTACAGCAAGGCCACGATCGGCGCGGACCGCAACCAGAAAAGCTTCAAATATTCGCTGGAGAAATTCCTGCAGGTGCGGGGGGCCGATGCCATCGTGTCCCAGGGCAAGTCGCGCAAGAAGAAGAACGCGGATTTCTATGCCGCGCTTGAGGCGCAATATGGTGTCCCCGCGGGCGTTCTGATCGCCATCCACGGCATGGAAACCGGCTTCGGCAGCTTCATGGGCGACACCAATGTCGTCTCGGCCATTGCAACGCTGACCTATGACTGCCGCCGCAGCGACTTTTTCCGTCCGCATCTGATCGGGGCGCTCCTGCTGGTGGATCACGGCTCGATCTCGTCCAAGACGGTGGGCGCCAAGCATGGCGAGCTGGGCCATACCCAGTTCCTGCCCGGCAATGCGCTGAAATACGGCGTGGACGGCAATGGTGACGGCAAGATCGACTTTGCCAATATCACCGATGCGCTGGCCTCCACCGCGAATTACCTGCGCCAGAAGGGCTGGCAGCCCGGGCTCGGCTATCAGGAGGGTCAGCCGAACTTTGCCGTGATCAAGGAATGGAATGCCGCCACGGTCTATCAGCAGGCCATCGCCTTGATGGGCGCGCGGATCGACGGCTGAGCTGATCCGGCAGCGGCCGCAAGGCCCTTGCCCCGCGGGTCCGGGCGGCAGCATCACCCGCTCTGCCATTTTCTGCGGCCGCCCTGTGAAGCGTATCGGAGCCGGCCGCAGGTTTCCGGTTTCAGCGCCCCGCCTGAAGCCATTGCGCCGGGCGGGTCTGCGGCTCTCCCGCAAGGCGCACGCATTCACGGCCCGCCTCCTTCGCGGCGTAAAGTGCGGCATCGGACTGGGCCAGAACCTCGGCCGGTTCGGGGTGGCGCCCCTCCTCCACCGAAGCGATTCCGATGCTGGCCGAAACCGAACAGAGCGCGTCCTGATAGGGGATCGGCGCCGAGAGAGCGGTGATCAGCCCCTCGGCAATGGCGCGCAGCCGGCGCGGGCTGGCGGTGCCGGGCAGGACCACCACGAATTCATCGCCGCCCACCCGGGCCAGCAGGTCGCGGCTGCCGGTCCCTGCGCGCAGGCGCTGCGCGATTTCGACCAGCACCCGGTCGCCCGCGGCATGGCCAAGCGTGTCATTCACTTGTTTGAACCGGTCCAGATCGACATGCATCAGCGCGAAGGGCGCACCGTCGCGGCACAACCGGGTCAGCAGGCTGTCACAGGCACGGCGGTTGCGCAGCCCGGTCAAAGCATCTGTCTGCGCCTCCTCCTCGGCCTGCAGGCGCGCGGTTTCCAACCGGGCCGACAGCGCGCGCATCTCCGCCATGACCGCGGCATTCGCCTCAGCCAGATACAGCAGTTCCATCGTCATGTCTGTCGCGGCGAAATCGGCATCGGACAGCCGCAGGAGCCCGACCGCCGCCACGATATCCACCCCGAAGCTGAGGTTGACGAGAAAGCCCCCCTCCCCCTCCAAGGGCACGGCAAGACCCCGCATCCGCAGGCTGGGCACCTCCTGCGCGCCGCCGCGCAATGTCAGCTGCAGCTTCTGCCCGGGCCGCGCGCGCAGCCCTTCGGCATTGGTGATCCGGTTCGGCCCCCGCACCTCAAACAGGGTGAAGAGGGATCGCCCGATCAGACCGCGGGCCGAGAACAGCCGGCTGAGCGTCGGCCCCGCGGCCTGCACCCGGCCGGAGGAGGACAGGATCAGATGCATCGGCATCAGCCGCGCCAGCGCCGCCGCCCCCAACCGCGCCGCCCCGGCCGGGGGCGACCTTTTCCGGCGGGGCGGGATCAGGGCGCCGGGGTCGCCATCACGCATGGCCCGGACCCGACTGCGCCAGATCAAAGCGGTTGCCCGCGGCAAACCGCGCCTCCAGCAGGCGGATCGACAGCACCGCCTGCCCCATGCGCGCCCGTGCGCCGTCGATGATCACCAAGGCCCCGTAGTCATCCGCCATGGCCCGCAGGACACCCAGCATGACATGGGCCAGCTCCGGCGCCTCGGTCCGGCAGGTCAGCCTGAATTCGCCCGGCCCCGCTTCGGACAGCTCCAGCCGCGGAAAGTCGATGTCGGGCAGCGCCAGCCGCGCACGTTCGGGCAATTCCTCCAGCGACAGCAGGAATTCGGCAAAGGTGCTGCCGCCAAAGCGCAAAAGCCGCCGCAGCGCGGGCTGCACCGGATTGGCAACAATATGGGTTCCCATATCCTCCAGGATCATGTCCTGCGGGCGGTCCAGCACCTGCCCCGCCGCGCGGATCACATCGCGGAACAGCCCGATGCGGTAGGAGATCAGCGGTTCGAACCCTCGTCCGGCCACACCCGCCTGCGCAAGGACATCAGACCATTGGGCACCGCCGAACGTGGCGGTCACATAGCCCTGAAGCGCGCGCAGGAAAAGACCATACATAGGGTATCCGAATCCGGTTCCGGGCGACTGTAGAAGACAAAAGTTAACAGGATGCTTTGCCGTTACGGGACGAAAAACAGCCCGGACGTGCCGGTTCCGATCTGGTTCAGCAGGGCAGGCGCCACAGGTGGCGGTGCGGCCTGCCAGCGGGCGATCAGGTCGCGCATCGCCTCGTCCGACAGCATGCGGCCGTCGCCGCTCTGCATCGGACGGCGCAGGACATAGCCGCCTTCGGGATAAAGCCCCTCGACCGAGATCCAGCCGCCACGGTCCAGCGCCAGCACCGCCTCTTCGCCCGGCAGCGCGGGCAGAAGATCGGCCACCACCAGCACGCAGCCCGGCGCGCCTCCGGCATCGCGGCTTTCACAGGCGTTGCGGATCTCCTCAAGCTCCCAGCTTTGCATCAGGAACAAAAGCGCGCTGCGGGTGCCGGTGGCCGAGGCGGGCTGGACGGGCAGCATCGCCTCCACCTCGGCCCGCAGACTGTCGGTGCGCGCTTCGTTGAGCGGACTGCCCGCCCCCTCGGCAAGTGCGGCAAGAAGCGCAGCATCGCCGCGGCTCTCTGCCTCGGCGGTCAGCCGGGCCAGGGCCGCCGCGCCCGCCCGCCCCAGCCGGCCGAAATCCCCGGCATTCAGCAGATCGGGCGCCTTGCGGCCCTCCAGGAAGCGGTCGGCCTGATCCGCGGCGGACAGCCGTTCGGCATCCAGAACCGGGGTCAGCCACAGCACCGCCGCCGCCATGACCATCAGCGCCAGCAGGGGATTGGCCCGGCGGATGCGTCCGGCCCAGCCCCGGCCCCGCACGACGGCCACCGCATAGACCAGACCATAGAGCAGTGCCAGAACGACCAGAACCGCCGCGAACAGCCGGTCCGGCGTCAGCCCCTGCGCCGCGACCCGCACCCACAGCGCCCAGCCCGCCAGCACAGCCAGTGCCGGCAACAGCAGCGCCATGAGCTGCGCCGCCCGCAGAAGCAACGGGTTGCGGGTGGCCTGTGCCCCGTCCTCGTCCAGCGTTGCGGTGATCAGCGTGATACCCGCCGCCGCCATGGCCAGCAGCGTGGGCGCGGGCGAGAACAGCCGGAAATCGCGGTCGATCCCCCAGACCGCCGCAGAAATCACGAAAACCGCCGAGACGGCGGCCACCACCGGGATCAGCAGCCGCAACAGCCGCAACACCAGCCCCAGCGAAGCCTGCGGCGGCAATTGCGCCGAAAGCTCGGCCACCACGGCCACCGCCAGCCCGAAGGCGAGACCGGAGATCAGCCATGGCATCGGCGCCACATCGACCAGCCAGCCGATCAGCCGCAATCCCACCACCTGCAGCAACGCATCGCTCAGCCACAACAGAAGCCAGACCGCCAGCGTGAACAGCACGGCCGCGCCGCCCCGCAGCAGGATGGTCCAGCTGTGCCGGAACAGTCCCGGATAGTTCCGCCATGTACCTGTGGTCGCCTCGGTCAGAAGGAAGGGCAGCGGCAGCACAGCCACCGCCAGCAGGGCAAGGCTGTGACCGGCACTGTTCAGCATGCCCGAGGCATCGTCCCAGCGGAACATCAGCAGCGTGGCCAGCCCGGCCAGCAGCACCCCCAGCGGCGCAGCCCGTCCCGCCGCCCGGAGCAGCGGCAGCGCCGCCGACAGGACCAGCAGCGCCGCGAAGAACGTGGCCAGCCCCACCCCGGCAACCAGCGCCGCACGGTTTCCGATCAGTCCGCGCGCAGCCCCTTCGGTCACCAGATACAGGCTCAACCCGGCGGCCGCACCGACAGTGGCAAGAACAAGCCTTTTTCCCGCCACAGCCTGCATCCACCATCTCCCGCCCTGTTTCGCGGGCGGAGCCTACGCCGCAAAACCGCAGCGATCCAGCGGCTTCGGCGGCGATCTTCCGCCGCGATCCGCGCCGGGATCAGAAGTCGGTCGGCGCCCCGCCCTCCTGCTTGCGGCGGGCGACGAAGCGGGTCAGTTCCTCCAGCCGGTCGCCTTCGATGGGCGGCGGCTCGAATTCGGCCATGATCTGCTTGTAGATCCGGTGCGCGCGTTCGGCGGTCCAGACCGCGCCATCCTCTTTCCACGCCTCATAATTGCGCCAGTCGCTGGCGAAGGGGGCATAGAAGGCGTGCTGATAGCGGTCCTGCGTGTGCTGGCAGCCGAAATAATGGCCGTTCGGCCCCACCTCGCGGATGGCATCGAAGGCCAGATCGTCGTCGGTCGAGGCGAAGGTCGCCTCTTCAAAATAGCGCTGGATCATCTGCAGGACCTCGCAGTCCATCACGAATTTCTCGGGGGACGCGATCAGCCCGCCCTCCAGCCAGCCCGCGGCGTGGTAGACAAGGTTGGTGCCGCTCTGCACCGCCGACCACAGGCTGTTCGAGGTTTCCCACATCGACTGGCCATCGGGCACATTGGCCGCGCAGACCCCGCTCGCGCGCATCGGCACGCCGTAGAACCGCACCAGTTGCCCGGTCATCTGGGTCGCGCGCATATATTCCGGGGTGCCGAAGGCGGGCGCACCCGATTTCATATCCACGTTCGAGGTGAAGGTGCCGATGGCCACCGGGCAGCCAGGCTTGATATATTGCAACAGCGCCACCGCGGCCAAAGCCTCGGCAATCGACAAAGCGACTGCGCCCGCCATGGTCACGGGCGCCATCGCGCCCGCCAGCGTGAAGGGCGTGACCACCACCGGCTGCCCGCGCCGCGCCAGCCGCATGGCGCCGTCCAGCATCGGGTAATCGTGCTTCAGCGGGCTGACCGAGTTGATGTTGGTATACATCCGCGGCCGCGCGTCGAATTCCGCATGGCTCAGCCCCGCGGCAAGGCGGGTCATCTCCATGACATCCTCGACCCGCTCCGCGCCAAGCGAATAGGCGTGGACCACCTTGTCGGTCAGGGTCAGCTTCTCGAACAGGCAGTCCAGATGCCGGACCGAGGGGTGGATGTCGATCGGCTCCACCGGATAGCCGCCCGCGACGTGGATGCAGTTGAAGAACTGCGTCAGCTTCATGAATTCCTTGAACGTCTCGAAATCGCCCGCGCGTTTGCCACGCTCCAGATCCCAGGCGTTCGGGGGCGAGGAGACGTTGACGAAGACCATATGCTTGCCGCCCAGAACGATCTCACGCTCGGGGTTGCGGGGGGTGATGGTAAAATCCCGCGGCGCGTGGGACAGCATCTCCATCACGAAATCCTCGTCCATGCGGACGTTGGTTCCGTTCACGATGCAACCCGCTTCCTTCAGGATCTTCACCGCCTCGGGGTTCAGGAATTCGATCCCGAGGTCACGTAGAATCCGCATCGCTGTCTTGTGGACGCGCTGCACCCCTTCGGCATCCAGGGGCTCGGTCGGGCGGTCCGGGTTCACCGGAATGCGCCACGGCATCTGGTCGATGACCGAGGCGCCCGACCGCGCCTTCATCCCCGCGCGCCCGCCGGCGCGACGCTTGCGGCCCGGTTCATCGGTCATCATGATCCCCCATCTGTCTGGCGGTCAGGATGACAAGGCCGCAGAGACGATGCGCACCGCAAGGGCGACATGAAAGCGTCGTTTTCGGATGACGCTCCGGAATCTCACCCCGGAAGCGTGTCCAGCCAGGCCGGAAGCGCGCCGATGTCGGGCAGCACGGCATCGGCATGGGGGGCCAGATCGGGGGCGGTGGCGATGCCGGTCAGCACGGCAATCGTCCGCATTCCCGCCGCGCGTCCGGCATCCAGATCATGCAGGCTGTCGCCCACCATGATGACCCGCGCGGGGTCCAACCCGGTCTGCGAGGCAAAGGCCGCGCACATGCCGGGGCCGGGCTTCGCGCCATAGCCGGAATCCCAGCCCGCGATGAAATCCACCAGCTCTGTCAGCCCGTGGCGGCCCAGATGGGCGCGGGCCGGCACTTCGGAATCATTGGTGGCCACCCCCAGCCGAAGGCCGCGCGCACGCAATGCGGTGAACAGCGGCACCAGCGGAACTGCCTCGGCCATCGCCACGCTGGCGGCCGCAGTGTCGATGGCCTGCGTCAACTGTGCCACGCTGCGGCCCGGCAGATGCGGGGCCAAAGCCTCGGCAATATCGGGGGCGGTGGCGGCGATCACCGGGCTGTCGGGGCGAAAGCTGTTCTCTTCCGGCAGATAGCCGATGGCCTCGGCCAATCGGGCGAAATGCTCCGCATCACGGGCGATTCCGGTCAGAAACATGCGCGCCCAAAGCCCCCAGCTGCGCCGGAAATCAAAGAGCGTGCCATCCTTGTCGAAGACGATTCCGTCGATCATGCCCATCCTGCCCGCGATGCCCTGACCGAAGTGATGCGCGTTCCGCCGGTGAAAGGCAACTGCACCCTCAGGTCCAGTGCGGCGCATCGCCCCCCGGCAGCGCCGCCCGGGCCGACAGGATCTTCTCGGGCGCCACCCCGGCTGTTGCGGCAAAGTCCAGAACCAGCCGGTCTTCGGACAGGATGAAATCCATCACAGCGGCCAGAAGATCCGGATCACCCGCCCGCGCGGCCAGCTCATCCGGGCTCAGCCCGCCCTGCGCCAGAAAACCGCCCGCCGTTTCCGGCTCGGAAACAATGAAGGCCAGCGCCTGCAATGCCAGGGCATGGGCGGAATCTTGCCGGCTCATCCCGACGCTCCTTTTTCACATGCGTTTCCCCGCACGGGCCCACGGGAATTTGACGTTATGGTAACTGCGAGAACAAGAGTCGGAAATCAATTCTTAACCTTCTCGCGTTCTAAGTTAATCCTGACTTCTGGCGCATACGCACATAGTGGCATGAACAGACGCATCCTGATCATTGATGGAACGGCCACGAACCGGATCATCGGAAAGGTCCGGCTCAGTGATGCGTTCTACACCCCGATCCTTGCCCCGGACGGTGAAACCGGGCTGCGCATGGCGCGGGGTGAAAAGCCGGATCTCATCCTGCTGGGCCTGCCCCTGCCGGATTACAGCGTGCGGCGCCTGATGGCTGCGCTGCGGGCGGATCCGGCCACGCGGAACATGCCGGTGATCGCGCTGACCCCGGCCGATGCGCCCGAACCGCGGATTGAGGCGCTTGGCGCCGGGGTGGACGATGTCATGGCCCGTCCCGCAGACGAAGCGGTGCTGTTCGCCCGCATCCGCAGCCTTCTGCGCCTGCGGGCCGAAGCCGGGCTTGTGACCCGCGCCTGGGGGACAGAGGCCGAGTCGATGTTCGGCCTGGCCGAGGGCGGGGCGGAATTCGATGTCGCGCCCGTCATCGGCGTTGTCACCGCGCGCCCCGAAACCGGGCTGTCATGGCGGCGGCAGATCACGGGGCGGATGCGTGACCGGCTGACGCTCCTCTGCCGGGAACAGGTGCTGGGCGGGGCACTGCATGGTATCACCGGCCTTCCCGACGTTCTGGTGATCGAGGCGGATCTGGATGGTACCCACGGCGGATTGCGCCTGATGTCGCAGATGATCAGCCAAGGCGCCGGACGGATGATGGCCTTCTGCGTCGTCACGCCGCCCGGCGATGCCGCCACCGCGGCGATGGCCTTTGATCTGGGCGCCGATGAGGTGATCACCCCGCATGTTCTGGGGACCGAGCTGGACCTGCGGCTGCGCGCGCTTCTGCGGCGCAAGCGGCGGGCGGACCGGCTGCGCCAGACCATGGAAAAAGGGCTGCGGCTGGCGATGATCGACCCGCTGACCGGCAGCTACAACCGCCGCTATGCCATGCCGCGGCTGGCCGGAATCGCCGAACAGGCCGCGGCCGAAGGGTCGTCTTTTGCCGTGATGGTCGTCGATCTGGACCGTTTCAAATCGGTGAACGACCGGCACGGCCATGCCGCGGGCGATGCCGTCTTGATCGAGGTGGCCCGCCGCCTGACCGAGAATTTGCGGATCACCGATCTCCTCGCCCGCATCGGGGGAGAGGAATTTCTGGTCGTCCTGCCGCAGACCGGTCTGGCCGAGGCGCAGCAGGTGGCCGAACGGCTGCGTCAGGCCGTGGGCGAACAGCCGGTCCCGCTGCCCTCGGGCGAAGGGCTGGCGATCACCGTTTCCATCGGCGTGGCCATCGGCTCCTCTGCCCAGGGCGCTGGCGATTGCACGGCGACGGTGGAACAGGCCGACCGCGCGCTGATGAGCTCAAAGACCGCGGGCCGCAACCTGGTCACGCTCAGCCGCAGCGCTGCCTGACGGTTCCGAGGGGCCAGGCCTCGCCGGCGTCGTCGCATGGGCACCTGTCAGATTTCGACATTTCAGACGCGAAACGCCACGCGCAGCACGTTTGAACCGCTCCTTGCCCGACATCGGCCGCCCGGGCCGTCAATCGTCGTGCTTGTCCTTGTCCTTCTTGCGTCCCCGCGCCAGAACCTTTTCCAGCCGGTCCGCGATCACGGCCCGCGCCTCTGGCGTCAGACCCTTGATGTAATCGGCGATGACCTCGCGGGCGGAATTCAGCCGCGCTTCATTGCGCAGTTTCACCGTCAGAAGCGCCGCATCCACCGCCGCCGGATCGAACGGCTCCGCCCGCAACGCGGCCAGCACGGCGTCGAAATCCGCGCGCAGCACCTCGGGGCCCTTCTTCAGATCGGGGTGGCGGTCAAGGAAGGCGCCGCGCAGCGCCTTCCAGTCCTCGCGCGTCAGCGCCTCGGCCAGAGGGCCAAGGCCGATGTCCCGCTCGGCCCGCGGCGGGCCGCCGTTGCGCAGATAGCTGCCCGCAACCACGCCCCCCACAGCAAGGTTCAGCGCAAGGGACACCGCCAGCAGCGCCTTGACCCAGCCGCGGGTGCGGGCTGGCGGCGGCGAGATCGGGGCAACGGGGTCTGTCATCTCTCAACCCTCGGTCAGAAACAATGAGGCCACGGGGACCATCTCAAGATCGCTGCTGCTGCCGGACAGCAGGCTGTCGGTCAGGCCGGTCGGGTCGGCATAGCCGAAGAACAGCCCCAGCACCGCGACCGAGGCCAGACCGGCCAGCACGCCGGTGCCGCCGAATCCGGCCGACAGCACCGCCCAGAAACGGCGGCGCGGCGGACGCACCGGCACCGCCACGCCAGGCGCCAACGCCCGCGGCTGCGCCTCCAGCGCATCGGCCAACACCCGCGCCATGAAATCTTCTGACGGGGGGGGCGGGCTGGTCCGCGCCGCCGCGAACAGCCGGTCGAGGTCCTGCTCTGTCATGGTCCGGTCCGTCATGGCGCGTCCCCTTCATATCCGATGGCCCCGCGCTGCCCCTGCAAGGCCAGCGCAAGCGCCCGTTTCCCGCGGGCGGTCAGGCTTTCCACCGCCTCGACCCCCACACCCATCACCTCGGCAATCTCGGGGTTCGACAGCCCCTCCAGATGCCGCAGCACCACCGCCTCGCGCTGCCGGTCGGGCAGCTTTTGCAGCGCCAGTTCCAGCGCCGCCATCCGGTCGGCCTGCACCAGCCGTGCCACCACGCCCGGCGCGGCATCTTCCGGTTCCGGCACATCCTCCAGCGCCGGTCCCGGGCGCCGCCGCCGTCGCGCCCGCAGCCGGTCGGTCGCCAGATTGGTGACCACCCGGTAAAGCCAGGTCGTGACCTTCGCCTCGCCCTCGCGCCAGCCGGGCGCCGCCCGCCAGAGCCGCAAGAGCGCCTCCTGCGCCACATCCTCGGCCTCGGCCCGGTCGTCGCCCAGAAGGCGGCCCGCATAGGCCGCGATCCGGGGCGCCAGCCGCGCGACCAGAAGCCGCGCCGCCTGCGCATCGCCCGCACCATAGCGGGCCAGCAACGCTTCGTCGCTGTCCGCACCGGCATCGGGCTGGATCGTGTCGCGGGCCATGGTCATCCTTCGGGTCTTACCCGTCCGGCGGGGCGGCGCAAGGCGTCAGTCCTGCGGCTTGTCCTTCCGGTGCTCTGCCCGATGCGCCAGCGCGGCCTCGATCTCGGCTTTTGACAACGCGCCATCGCCATCGGTGTCAGCCCGTTTGAACATGCCATCGCCCCGGTGATCGCCGGACAGATCGGCCAGAATGACCTTGCCGTCCCCGTCCTTGTCCATATGCGAGAACGCCTTTGCCATCCGCCCGGCCCGGGCTTCGGGCCGGAGGGTGGCGAATTCCGTTGCCGTCAGGGCCCCGTCGCCATCGGCATCCGCCGCGGTCAGCCGGGCAAGCCGGTCAGCCCGCAGTTCATCCATCGTCAGCTTGCCGTCCCGGTTGGTGTCGATCGCATCGAACCGGTCCAGCAAGGCCGCGCCCGCCATACCACCGCCGCGCCCAGCCAAGGCCGGAACCGTCAGGGCGGCCATCGCCGACACGGCCGCTGCGCCCAGAAGCAAGGTCTTCTTCATCGCTCTGTCCTTTCCGGGTGCCCGCTGGTTGTCGTCCCGGCCCCGTTCTGCTGTCTCAAACGCAGCGGCCGGCGGTTTCCGTCGCGGGTTTTTGCTGATGCTTTGCCGCGTGCCTTGCAGCCCCTGCGCCTTGCGGCAATTGTGGCCCGCCGCCCCCTGCGGCAATTGTTGCCTGTGACATTCGGCGTTAAGCGCCCTACATGTTCATGCAGGGGCATGCCCCGCAGATCTCTGGAACCGCCATGACCGATTCATCCGCTTCGTCCCTTGCCCTGTCCGCCGCACCCGAGGAGGACCGCCCCCTGTGGCCCGCCATGCTGCGCGGCTGGCGGCTGCGCTGCCCTTGCTGCGGGGCAGGGCCGTTGATGAAGGGCTATCTCAAGGTGCATGACGCCTGCCCCGTCTGTGCCGAGGATCTGCACCATCAGCGCGCCGATGACGGACCGGCCTATCTGACCATCCTGATCGTCGGCCATATCATCGCCCCGGTGATGCTGTTCCTTTATGCCCATTGGGACCCGGACCCGCTGGTCACCGCCGCCGTGCTGTCGGTCAGCAGCGTGGCTTTGTGCCTGTTCCTGCTGCCCCGGCTGAAAGGCGCCTTCATCGGCCTGCAATGGGCCAAGCGCATGCATGGGTTCGGCAAAGATGAGCGCGCCTGACGCGATCCGTCCCGCCGCCACGGTCATCCTGCTGCGCCGTGACGGGGATGCCGCCCCGCGGGTGCTGATGGGTCAGCGCGGTGCGGGGGCGGTGTTCATGCCATCGAAATATGTCTTTCCAGGCGGGGCAATGGATCCGGCCGATGCGGCAGGATCCGCGCCCGGCGCGCTGTCCGACGATTGCGCCCGCCGTCTGGGGCCGGAGGCCGGGGCGCTGGCCGCTTGCGCGCTGCGCGAACTGGCCGAGGAGACCGGGCTGACCCTGCGCCCTGATGCGCCGCCGCTGCGCTTTGTCTTTCGCGCGATCACGCCGCCGGGCCGCAGCCGTCGCTTTGACGCGCGGTTCTTTCTGGCCGATGCCGCGGGGCTTGCCGTCGATCCCGATGACTTTTCCCGCGCCGAAGACGAATTGTCCCATCTGCACTGGATCGGCCTGCCCGAGGCGCGCGCGCTGGATCTGCCCTTCGTGACCGAGGTGGTGCTGGCCGAGGTCACCCATTTGGCCCGTGGCGGCACCCAGCCCGGCGTGCCGTTCTTCGACAATTCCGGCCCGGTCCCGACCTTCCGCCGCCTGACCTGATCCCCGGTCAGTCCCGCGGCGCGGACCAGACCGGATGCGGCACAGGGTCCTTTGCGCGCAGGAAATGCCGCCGGAACACGGCGCCATAGCCCGGATAGACATAGGCCTCGTTCCGGCGCAGGTAATGGTCGCGCCGCGCCCGGTACATCGCGGGCAGGCGATACCACGGCACTGCCGGGTGCATGTGATGCACCGCATGAAGGTTGTTGTTCAGGAACAGCAGCGCCAGCGGCCCCTTGTCCTCGATCACCACCGACCGGGCGCGGTGCAGCTCATGCGCGCGATGCTCCAGAAAGGTGCGGATCTTCAAGAGCGACAGGCCCAGATAGGCCGACAGTGCCCAGCCCCAAAGCGGCATCTGCGCCACGGACAGAAGCCACCACAGGACCGGCGCCAGCCCCAGAAGATGCAGCACCCAGGCCTGTTGGACCCGCCGGTCACCGCGCAACACCTTTTGCAGATCGCCCGCGTAGAAGCAGAGACCGCCGATCAAAGGCCCCAGCACCATCCGCCCCAGAAGCGTGTTGTTCGCCCGCAAGGCCAGCCGCGCCGCCCGCGGCAGCCGCGCCCAGACCGCCGGGTCCATGTAATTGGATTCGGGGTCGTCATAGGGGTCAGTCAGGACCGGGTCGTGATGATGCGCCAGATGCGTGTCGACAAAGCGCAGATAGGGATAGAACAGCCCGATCGCCGGGAAAACCAGCGCATGGTTCAGATGCGGGTTGCGGAACGGATGGCCATGCAAAGCCTCATGTTGCAGTGAGGAATGCTGCGCCACCGCCAGCGTGACCGCCAGAAGACCCAAAGGCGGCCAGATCTGCCACAGGGCCGTGGTTCCCAGCCCCCAAAGCCCGTAGGTGACGCCCAGAAGCAGCAGCGTCGGCCATTCAAGGGGCAGGCGGTCGGTATGGGGCGGGATCACTTCGGCCTCGTCATCATGCAGATGCAGCAATGTTAGCATCGCCGCATTCGTCCCGGAATTCTGCAGATTGTCCCCCAAGTGCAACGGATGTTCTGTATTATCGCTATATGGAAGAAAGAATCGACAAGCGCGACCGTGCCGGCCTGTTCCGGCTCCGACTAGCCGAGGCGATGGCCCGGTGTGGCCTGTCACAGGCGGCCCTTGCCCGGGCGACGGGGGTGGACCGCTCCACCGTTTCGGCCCTGCTGCAACCGGGCACGCGCCTGCCCAATGCCCAGCTCGCTGCCGATTGTGCGGCGGCGCTGGCCGTCTCATCCGACTGGCTTCTGGGCCTCTCCAACCGGCCGGAACCCGCAGGGGATCTGATGGCCGCGCTGACCACGCTGACCGCCGCGCCCCGTGCGCTGATCGACGATGCGCTCTTCGGTTTTCATCAGGCGGCGGCCGGGTTCAAGATTCGCCATGTCCCCGCCACCCTGCCCGATATGCTGAAGACCCGCGCGGTGGTGGAATGGGAATATGCCGGTCCACTGGGCCGCAGCCCCGATCAGGCGTTGCGCGCCTTTGAAGAGCGGCTGGCCTGGATGCGCAGCGCGGGGTCGGATTATGAAATCGCCCTGCCCCGGCACGAGGTCGCGGCCTTTGCCGCGGGCAGCGGCTATTACGACGGCCTTCCGCGCGACATCAGGGCCGAACAGATTGACCGGCTGGCCACATTGGCCGAGCAGCTCTATCCCCGGCTGCGGCTGTGCCTGTATGACGGACGCCAGATGTTTTCGGCCCCGGTCACCATCTTCGGCCCGCAGGCGGCGCTGATCTATCTGGGCCAGCATTATATGGTCTACCGCGATCCCGCCCGGGTGGAGGCGCTGACCGGCCATTTCGACACACTGGTCCGCGGCGCAGAGATCGGCGCCCGCGACATCGCCGCCCATCTGCGTGCCCTGCCACTGGACTGAACCCGCCCAGCCTCATTTTCTGTCTGAAAATATCCTGCGGGGGGCTCCGGTCAGAACGGCCGCAGCCGGGCCTTGCTGTGGCCGTTGAATTCAAAGATCTCACCGGCCGCCACCAGCCGGTCCGGGCTGATCGACCCGCGGTCAAGGACAAAGCCGAAATCCCCCCGCGGGGTGGCAATCGCCAGCGTGCGATAGCCGCTGTCCACCCAGATCACCCACCAATCGCCCATGCCGGGCACCTGAAGCCGCCCCGGCCCGCTGATATTATAGGGTCCGCTCACCGCAACCTGCCGCCCGTTCAGGCACAGGCTGCCGGAGACCGTGCCGCCCTGAAACCGCACCGCCCCCGGGGCACAGCCGGGCGTGGGCGCGGCCGACAGCGCCGCCGCCTGCCGCCACTCGCCTTCGATCCGGGCGGGCTGGAAGGCCGCCGCAGAATAAAGCGGCGCATCCGCCGGACGGAAGGCACTGACCGTGGTTTTGGGCGCGGGCGCACAGGCGGCCAGCGCCATCAGAAGAAAAAGCTTCAATCGAGGCACAGGGTCATCCTTCTGCCGCTGTCATCCAGAATGTCGTTGCAGCCCAGAAGCGGCGTGAACGGGGCACAGGTGCCGGACCGGGCCAGGCAGTCGCCGTCGCAGTCGCCGGCCGACCGGCAGGTCTTGCCGCCGTCACGGGTATAGCTGACGCAGGAATGGCTGCCATTCGCGGCTTTGGACCAGACGCCCTTGCGCTTTTCGCAGGCCAGCCGCGCCGCGGATTTCTGCTCTGCAGGCACTTCAGGCGCAGCAACCGGGGTGGAGACGGGCGCCGCTGCGGCTTCCGGCACCAGAGCGGGCGCTGTGGCCGACGGTTTTCCCTCCGGCTTGTCCGCAGGCGGTGGCGGAGCGGGGACCGGCACCGCAGGGGCCGGATCATCCAGCGGTGTGACCGTGATCTCTCCCCCGGTCACCGGGTTCGGCCCGGCAGAGGCTTTCGTGCCGCCGCCGGGAAGCGACAGCTGACATCCCGCCAGCGCAAGGACGCAGGCGATGGCCCAGATGTTCCGCAAAGCTCCTGCCATCGGCTTCCCGCCGCTTCTGCCCGTTTCGCGCAGCTTGCCCCGAAACACCCCGGCCCCGCAAGCGGGCCGCGTCAATAGGGCAGCGGATGCGCCCGGTAAACCTCGGCAATATCGGCCAGAACCTCGGGCGAGAGAGAAAGATCCGCCGCGGCGATATTGGTCTCCAGCTGGTCCAATGTGGTGGCGCCGATGATCGGAATGGTGACAAAGGGCCGCGACCGGCAGAAGGCGATCGCCATCTGGCAGGGGTCCAGCCCGTGCCGTGCCGCCACACCAAGATAGGCCGCCACCGCCGGGAACACCCGTGCGGTGATCCGCCCGCCCAGATCCGGCGTGCGTTCACGCCGGGTGCCCTCGGGCGTCACATCCCCCGCATATTTCCCCGACAAAAGACCGGTCGCCAGCGGCGAAAAGGCCAGAAGCGGCATGTCCTCGACCAGGCTCAACTCGGCCCAGTCGGTGTCAAACTGGCGGCAGAGCAGCGAATATTCGTTCTGGATCGTCGCCATCCGCGGCAGGCCCAGCATATCGGCCAGATGCAGCCAGCGCGACGCGCCCCAGACCGTTTCATTCGACAGGCCGATGGCACGGATCTTGCCCTCATCGACCAGCGCCTTTGCGGTGGTCAGGATGTCGGTCATCTGCGCCGTCTCGGCCGCGCGGTCCAGCGTGCGCGGCGCGTAATCCCAGTGCTGGCGGAAGTGATAGCTGCCCCGGTTCGGCCAGTGGATCTGGTAGAGGTCGATGTAATCGGTCCGCAACCGGCGGAGCGAACCCTCCAGCGCCGCCCGCAGGCTGCGCCCGGTCACCGGCTCTCCGGGACGGACGAACTCGCTCCTGCCGGTGACCTTGGTGGCCAGAACCAGCCGCGACCGCCCCCCGCGCGCCGCCAGCCAGTTGCCGATGATGGTCTCGGTATCGCCCACCGTCTCGGCCCGGACGGGGGCCACGGGATACATCTCGGCGGTGTCCCAGAAGGTCACCCCCCGGTCCAGCGCCAGATCGGCCTGGGCATGGCCCTCGGCCTCGGTGTTCTGGCTGCCCCAGGTCATGGTGCCAAGGCACAGCTCCGGAACGGTCAGGCCGGTGCGGCCCAGCGGAATCATCTTCATTGCAGGTTTCCTTTCGGCCCCCAGCCTATACGGCGCAGTCCCTGCCGCTCAAGCCACAGCGACTTGACCCGTGTCAAACAGCCGTTCCCGGACATGGTGTTAGACTGCCCGAAGGCAGCGAAAGGAACGATTCGGATGGACATCAGATTTGACGGCAAGGTTGCGCTGGTCACCGGTGCAGGCTCGGGCATCGGAGAAGCCATCGCGCTGGATCTCGCCGCGGCAGGCGCCACCGTGGTGGCCGCCGATCTGAAGGCAGAGGCGGCGGAAACCGTCGTCGCCCGCATCACCGCCGCGGGCGGCAAAGCAGTGCCGGCCTCGGGCGATGTGTCGGACCCGGGAACAGTGGCCAAACTGGTGGAAACCGCAATGACGCAGGGTGGCCTGCACCTTCTGGTCAACAATGCCGGGATCGGCGGCCCCTCGGCCCCGACCGGCGACTATCCGATCGACGGCTGGCATCAGGTGATCGGGGTGAACCTGAACGCGGTCTTCTTCGGGCTGCGCTTCGGCATTCCGGCCATGCTGAAATCCGGCGGCGGCGCCATCGTGAACATGGCCTCGATCCTCGGCTCCGTCGGCTTTGCGGGTGCCCCGGCCTATGTCGCGGCAAAACATGCCGTCATCGGCCTGACCAAGAACGCCGCGCAGGAATATGCGACCCAAGGCATCCGGGTGAATGCCGTGGGGCCTGCCTTCATCGACACGCCGCTCCTCTCCGGCTTTGACGAGGCGACGCGGCAATGGCTGATCGCCAAGCATCCGGCAGGCCGCCTGGGGCGGGCGGAAGAGGTCTCTGCCCTGACGCTGTTCCTCCTGTCCGATCAGGCCAGCTTCATCACCGGCAGCTACCATCTGGTGGACGGTGGCTACACGGCCCTCTGAAACAGGAAGGGGGGCGCTGCCCCCCTCGTCCGTTCCGGGCTCACCCCCCGGGATATTTGGACAAAGTGGAATGGGCCTTTCCAGTTTGCTTAAATATCCCCGCCGGAGGCTTTCCTGAGCCCAGAGCCGCGCCAGCGGCGGCGGGCGAGGCAAAAGGCTTGCGGGCGTCAGCCCGCGCAATGGGAAACCGGTATTGCAAGGCACTGGCCCTTCGTCCCATGGCGCGCTAAACCGCGCGGAACCGGGACGAAAGGCGCATCCATGGCACGGATTCTCATCACCTCCGCCATTCCCTATATCAACGGGATCAAGCATCTGGGCAACCTTGTGGGGTCCCAGCTGCCCGCCGATCTGTTCGCCCGCTACATGCGCGGGCGCGGGAATGAGGTGCTGTTCCTCTGCGCCACCGACGAGCATGGCACCCCCGCGGAACTGGCCGCAGCCAAGGCGGGCAAGCCGGTGGCCGCGTATTGCGCGGAGATGCATGCCGTCCAGGCCGGGATTGCCGAGGGGTTCCGGCTGTCCTTCGACCATTTCGGCCGCTCTTCCAGCCCGCAGAACCACCGGCTGACCCAGCATTTCGCGGGCGTGCTGGATGCACGCGGCCTGATCCGCGAGGGCGAGACGGAACAGATGTATTCCGTCACCGACGGCCGCTTTCTGCCCGACCGCTATATCGAGGGGACCTGCCCGAACTGCGGCTTCACCAGCGCGCGCGGTGACCAGTGCGACAACTGCACCAAGCAGCTGGACCCGACGGATCTGATCAACCCGCGCTCGGTCATTTCCGGCTCCACCGATCTGGAGCTGCGCAAGACCAAGCACCTGTATCTGCGCCAGTCGCTGATGCGCGATGAGCTGCGGTCTTGGATCAAATCCAAGACCGACTGGCCGGTCCTGACCACCTCCATCGCGCTGAAATGGCTGGACGATGGTGAGGGGCTGCAGGACCGCGGCATCACCCGCGATCTGGACTGGGGCATTCCGGTTCAGAAGGGCGACCAGCCCTGGCCCGGGATGGAGGGCAAGGTCTTCTACGTCTGGTTCGACGCGCCCATCGAATATATCGCCTGTTCGCAGGAATGGGTCGATGCCGGCAAGGGCACCGACTGGGAACGCTGGTGGCGCACCGACAAGGGCGCGGATGACGTGACCTATTACCAGTTCATGGGCAAGGACAACGTGCCCTTCCACACCCTGTCTTTCCCGGTCACCCTTTTGGGTTCGGGCGAACCGTGGAAGATGGTCGATTACCTCAAGTCCTTCAATTACCTGAACTATGACGGCGGCCAGTTCTCCACCTCGCGCGGGCGGGGGGTGTTCATGGATCAGGCTTTGTCGATCCTGCCCTCG
Source organism: Neotabrizicola sp. VNH66 (assembly GCF_049445895.1). Lineage (NCBI taxonomy): Bacteria > Pseudomonadati > Pseudomonadota > Alphaproteobacteria > Rhodobacterales > Paracoccaceae > Neotabrizicola > Neotabrizicola sp. VNH66. Next base: position 271,030 of record NZ_JBMSDW010000005.1, on the reverse strand, counting down.
GATTACTGGCGCTGGTGGCTTCTGTCCCACGCCCCTGAATCCGCCGACAGCGAATTCACCTGGGAGAATTTCCAGGTCAGCGTGAACAAGGATCTGGCCGACGTTCTGGGCAATTTCGTCAGCCGCGTCACCAAATTCGCCCGGTCGAAATTCGGCGAGACGGTGCCGGAAGGCGGAGCCTTCGGCGCGCAGGAAGAGGCGCTGATCGTCGATCTGACCGCGCGCGTGCGCGAATATGAACGGCTGATGGATGCGATCGAAGTGCGCAAGGCCGCGGCCGAACTGCGGGCGATCTGGGTCGCGGGCAACGAATATCTGCAATCCGCCGCGCCGTGGAGTGTGGTGAAGACCGACCCCGCGCAGGCCGAGGCGATCGTGCGGTTCGGACTGAACCTGATCCGGCTTTACGCGGTCCTGTCGCGCCCCTTCATCCCGGACGCGGCCGAGACGATGATGACCGCCCTGGGCAGCACGGACTGGGGCTGGCCCGAAGATGTGGGCGCCGCGTTGCGCCATCTGGCCCCGGGTCATGGCTTTGCCGTGCCGGAAAACCTGTTCCGCAAGATCACCGATGAAGAGCGGGCCGAATGGCAGGTCCGCTTTGCCGGAACCCGGGACTGATCCCGCGTTCTGCACCTGACTTCTCCCCAGGGTTGAAAAACAGGGGGAGAGGTCAGGAAATCCAGCCCGCAGGCGCATTTGGCGGCCTTTCATGACGGGCATTTTCATTTGAAGGAATCCGCACTGTATTGCACATTCATCAGGCACCCGGCGAACGGGTCGATTGAAGCCAACTGCCCCCGGTCGTGTTGACCTTGAAATTTGGGAGACTGAACATGAAACGCTTTCTGACTGCTCTTACCCTTTCTGCCGCCGTTCTGGCCGCCGCACCGGCTGTTATGGCCGAAACCGCCGCGCCGCCCTCGGGCCCCGCTCAGGCCGAGGCCAGCTCCACCCTGACCACCGCCACCGCGATGATCAACTATGGCCGCTCGAAGCAGGATGCTCTGGCGATCATCGCCGGCGTGCAGATGATGGTCTCGGTTGCCGAGGGCACCACCATCGAATCCGGCGGCCAGGCTCTGGATCTGAACGCGGTGCTGGATGAAGCCGCCACCATCGGCAAGGATGACCCGCTGGTCATGGCCAAGGTTGAAGAGCTGCGCGACGCCGCCGAAACCAAGACCCGCGGCGCCTGCTACTGGGAATACTGGTGCGACTGGTACGGCTACTGCGAATACTGGTACGTCTGCTACTGATCTCCGCAGCTTGCGGGATCAAGGGCCGGCCCGGACCTCCGGGCCGGCCTTTTCCGTTGCGGCCACAGGCTTTATAGCAGATGAACATTTTTCTGCTGCACTTGCACAATGGCCAGTTCGGGCGAATTTCCGCCAGAAATACCCTCATTCAGGGAACAATTTCCGCATTTCCCGATTGAAAAGGAAGACGCACCGGGACGACACGTGCTAGGATGCCCCATCGGCCCGATCCTCCAGAGCTGCCCTAGGGAGAGAGACAGATGACCGTATCGCTGCCCCGCCGTTCCCTTTCGGCAAAGACCGTGATTGCCGCCCTGCTGTTCGTCGCGGTCTATGCAGGTGCCATGACGCTGCTTCTTGCCCCGCGCGACCTGTTCCGTGCCGAACCTGCCGCGATGGCGCAACCCGGCAACTGACCGCGGCCAACCTCGACACAGCGCCCTTCGCATGGCATCTCAGGGCCTGACCTTCCGCATCAGGAAGGCCCGGGCCAAGGATGCAGCATATGACACCGACCATCGTCACCATCGGCGACATCGCCATCGGCGGGCAGAACCCGATTTCGCTGATCTGCGGGCCCTGCCAGCTGGAAAGTCTGGACCACGCCCGGATGATGGCGGACCGCATCGCCACGGCCTGCGCGCCCACCGGGACGAAATTCATCTTCAAGGCCAGCTACGACAAGGCCAACCGCTCCTCGATCACCACCCAGCGGGGGCTGGGCATGGAGAAGGGGCTGGAAATTCTGGGCCGCATCCGCGACGAATTCGGCGTCCCCGTCCTGACCGATGTGCATGAGCCGGGCCATTGCGCCGTGGCGGCCGAGGTTTGCGATGTGCTGCAAATCCCCGCCTTCCTGTGCCGCCAGACCGACCTTCTGCTGGCCGCGGGGGAAACCGGAAAGGCTGTGAACGTCAAAAAGGGTCAGTTCCTCGCGCCATGGGACATGAAGAACGTGGCCGAAAAGGTCGCCTCGACCGGCAACCGGCAGATCCTGCTTTGCGAGCGCGGCACCTCCTTTGGATACAACGCGCTGGTCACCGATTTCCGCGGCCTGCCCAAGATGGCCGAAACCGGCTGGCCCGTGGTGTTTGATGCCACCCATTCGGTGCAACAGCCCGGTGGGCTTGGCGGGTCCTCGGGCGGACAGCGGGAATATGTGCCGGTGCTGGCAAGGGCGGCCTGCGCGGTCGGGGTCTCTGCCCTGTTCATCGAAACCCATCAGGACCCGGACAACGCGCCTTCGGATGGGCCGAACATGGTGCCGGTGGATCAGCTGGCCGCGCTGATCGGCACCCTCAGAGCCTTCGATTCGCTGGCCAAGGGGCTGTGATGGACACGGTCATCATCATCCCCGCCCGCTATGCCTCCACCCGCTATCCGGCAAAACCGCTGGCCACGCTGCGCGGCGCTTCGGGCACCCTGCGCAGCCTGCTGGAACGGTCGGTGATCGCCGGGCGCAAGGCGGTGGAACAGGCAGGCGGCGGCATCGGCCTCTATGTCGCCACCGACGACACCCGCATCGCCGATGAGGCGCGCCGTGTGGGGGCCGAGGTCATCCTGACCGCCGACACCTGCCGCAACGGGACCGAGCGGGTGGCCGAGGCCATCGCCAATGCCGGCCTGTCGCCGCAGATCGTGGTCAACCTGCAGGGCGATGCCCCGCTGACCCCGCCGCATTTCGTGACCGCTTTGATCGCCCATATGCGCGCCAATCCGGGCGCCGGAATCGCCACGCCAATCCTGCGCTGTGACGAAGAGGCGGTGCGCAACTTCATCGCCGACCGCGCCGCGGGCCGCGTCGGCGCCACCACCGTGGTGGCGAACCGGCTGGGTCAGGCGCTCTATTTCTCCAAGGAAGTCATCCCCTTCACCAATGGCAAGGGTGTGGTGGACGGCACGGTGCCGGTCTTCCATCATGTCGGCCTCTACGCCTACCGCCCCGCCGCGCTGGCCGCCTATACCCGCTGGACGCCCGGCCCGCTGGAAACCCTCGAAGGGCTGGAGCAGCTGCGCTTTCTTGAAAACGGCCACCCGGTCGATGTCGTCGAGGTCACCGCCCCCGGCGCGAAGTTCTGGGAGCTGAACAACCCATCCGACGTGCCGCTGATTGAGGGCTATCTGGCGCAAATGGGCTGGGACTGAGGGTTGGAAACAGCAGGCCCTTCAGCCCATTTCCAGTTTGCACAAATATCCCGCGGGAGGTCTGGAGGGCGCGAAGCCCTCCAGAGGTTTCGGCAGGACGCAACGTCCGGTCAGATCAGCCCGGCGCGCAGCAGGTCTTGAAGATGCAGAATGCCGATCGGCCGACCGTCCTCCAGCACGAACAGGCTGGAGATCGCGCGATCGTTCATCAGGGCCAGCGCCTCCTGTGCCAGCTCGTCCCCGGCGATGGTCAGCGGCGACGGTGTCATCACCTCCGGCAGGCTGGCCGCGACCAGCCCCTTCGCCAGCGCACGCCGCAAATCGCCATCGGTGATCACCCCGGCCAGCCGCCCGTCCGCGCCGGTGACAGCGGTCACGCCAAATTTCTTGGCCGTGATCATCGCAATCGCCTCGGCCAGCGGCGCCGTCTGCGCCACCACGGGCAGCGCGTCCCCGCGATGCATCAGGTCTGACACTTTCTTCAGCCGCGCGCCCAGCTTGCCGCCGGGGTGGAACTGGCGGAAATCCTGCGCGGTAAAGCCCCGCAACGTCAGCAGCGCCACCGCCAGCGCATCGCCCATGGCCATCTGCATCACGGTCGATGTGGTGGGTGCGAGGCCATTCGGGCAGGCCTCCGGCATGCGGGGCAACAGCAGGATGATATCCGCCGCCTGCCCCAATGCACTGTCGGCGCGTGAGGTTACGGCAATCAGCATCACACCGAAGCGGCGGCTGTAGGCGATAAGATCGGCCAGTTCCGGCGCCTCGCCCGACCAGGACAGGGCAAGGATCACGTCATCGGCCCGGATCATCCCCAGATCGCCATGGCTCGCCTCGGCGGGGTGGACGAAATAGCTGGGCGTCCCGGTCGAGGCGAAGGTGGCGGCAATCTTGCGCGCCACATGGCCGGATTTGCCGATGCCGGTCAGGATCACCCGCCCGCCCGCAGCCTGAATGGCCTGCACCGCCTGCACCATGGCGGGGGCCAAAGGCCCCTCCACCGCCTCGCGCAGGGCAGACAGCGCGCGGGCCTCGGTCTCGAAGGTGCGCGCGGCGGATGCGATGATGTCGTCCATGGTCCCCCCGGAGGTGGCCGGGTCAGTCCGACCCGAACAGATCCCGGGTAAACAGCTTGTCCGTCACATCCGCAAGCTCTTCGGTGCGGCGGTTGGCCAGGATCAGGTCCGACCCCGACTTGAACGCCGCCAGATCCCGCACCACGCGCGAGCCGAAGAAGTCGTCTTCGGTCAGCGCGGGCTCATAGACCACGACCTCGATCCCCTTGGCCTTGATCCGTTTCATGATGCCCTGAATCGACGACTGACGGAAATTATCCGACCCCGCCTTCATCACCAGCCGGAACACGCCCACGGTTCGCGGCTTCTGCGCGACGATCTGGTCGGCGAGAAAATCCTTGCGCGTGCGGTTCGCGTCCACGATGGCCGCGATCAGGTTCTGCGGCACTTCGGAATAGTTGGCCAAGAGCTGCTTGGTGTCCTTGGGCAGGCAATAGCCGCCATAGCCGAAGGACGGGTTGTTGTAATGCCCGCCGATCCGCGGATCGAGGCAGACGCCGTCGATGATCTGTCGCGTGTCCATGCCGCGCGACAGCGCGTAGCTGTCCAGCTCGTTGAAAAAGGCCACCCGCATCGCCAGGAAGGTGTTGGCGAACAGCTTGATCGCCTCGGCCTCGGACGGGTCGGTGAACAGGATCTCCACATCCTTGGTGATCGCGCCTTCCAGCAGCAGATCGGCAAAGACGCGGGCCCGCTCGGACCTTTCGCCCACGATGATCCGGCTCGGGTGCAGGTTGTCGTAAAGCGCCCGACCCTCGCGCAGGAATTCGGGCGAGAAGATCACCTGATCGGTGTCCAGCTCTTCGCGGATGCGTTCGACAAAGCCCACCGGGATGGTGGATTTCACCACGATGGTCGCGGCGCGGTTGACCGCGGTCACCGCGCGGATCACCGCCTCGACACTGGACGTGTCGAAATAGTTCGACATCGGATCATAATTCGTGGGCGTCGCCACGATGACGAAATCCGCATCTTTCCAGGCCACCGCCCCATCGGTCGTGGCGGTCAGCTGCAGCGCGCCGCGGGCAAGATAGGCCTCCAGATCGGAATCGATGATCGGGCATTTGCCTGCATTGACCATGGCCACCCGTTCTTTCGAGATGTCCACGGCGGTAACCGGATGGTTCTGTGCCAGCAGGACCGAGTTCGACAGCCCGACATAGCCAAGACCGGCAACGGCAATTTTCATTCCAGCATTCCCTAATTCTGCGGCGGGCCGTTGCTAAACCGGATCAGCCCGCAGCCCCCCGCGCCCGGTCCGGGGCTTTATCGTTTCGGATGATCTCGCTTGCGTGCAAATCGCCGCGGGCCGGACAGGCAGAAAGGCCTGATCCTGGCAGAGGCTTGCCCCAGGTCCGCCGCACGGAAGGAGGGGACGGCTGATCATTGTCAAATCCCGAAGCTGCACTGCGGCAACCCTATGGGATCAGTCCGGTTGACACAAGTCGGCCAAACCGCACCGCCGCTCTCTGGCCCGGCCTGTTCGTCACAGCCGCCCGGAAATTCAGCCATCCCCCGGCCCTGCATCGCCGCAGACGCGGCCAAAACGCCGAATTGCAACCCCCCGCTTGCCCAGAAAGCGCCATACTGGCAAGGGAGAGATCGAGCGGGCATTTGAGTGGCAGATGATGAAGATTGAAGCAACTGACCTCGCCGAGGTAAAAATCATCACCCAGCGCCGGTTTGGCGATGATCGCGGCTGGTTTACCGAGACGTGGAACGCCGAGCGGATGGCCGGGGCAGGTGTGGTCATCGACTGGGTGCAGGACAACCATTCCTTCAGCGCCGCGAAGGGCACGTTGCGCGGACTTCATTACCAGCGCCCCCCCCATGCGCAGGACAAGCTGATCCGCTGCTCCCGCGGTGCGATCCTCGACGTGGCGGTGGATTTCCGCACTGGCTCCCCCTCTTTCGGCAAATGGGTCGCGGTAGAGCTTTCGGCCGAAAACGGTGCGCAGGTTCTGGTGCCCAAGGGCTTTCTGCACGGCTTCCTGACACTGACCGCCGACACCGAGGTGCAGTATAAATGCAGCGATTTCTATGCGCCCGACTGTGACGGCGCGGTCCGCTGGGACGATCCCGAAATCGGCGTCGACTGGGCGGGTCTGGGCGGGCTGAGCGGCGCGCCGGTCCTGTCGGACAAAGACAAGGTGGCGCCATTTTTGCGCGATGCGCCCCGGCCTTTCGTGTTTGGGGGAATGGCATGAAGCTTCTTGTGACAGGCGGGGCGGGCTTCATCGGCTCTGCCGTGGTGCGGCTTGCGGTGGCCCGGGGCCATTCCGTGGTGAATGTCGATGCGCTGACCTATGCGGCCTGCCTTGAGAATGTGGCCCCGGTGGCGGACAGTCCGCTTTATGCCTTTGAACAGGCCGATATCCGCGACCGCGCCGCGCTGGACCGGATCTTTGCCACGCATAAACCCGATGCGGTGATGCATCTGGCCGCGGAATCCCATGTCGACCGCTCGATCGACGGGCCGGCTGATTTTGTCGAGACCAATATCACCGGCACCTTCAACATGCTGGAGGCGGCCCGCGCCTACTGGACCCGCGCGGGAAAGCCCGCAGGCTTTCGCTTCCACCATATCTCGACGGATGAGGTCTTCGGCTCGCTGCCCGCGGACCCGGCGGTGAAGTTCACCGAAGACACGCCCTATGACCCGCGCAGCCCCTATTCGGCATCAAAGGCGGCCAGCGACCATCTGGTCCGCGCCTGGCATGAAACCTATGGCCTGCCGGTCGTGCTGACCAATTGCTCCAACAATTACGGGCCCTATCACTTCCCCGAAAAGCTGATCCCGGTCGTGATCCTGAACGCGCTGGCCGGAAAACCGCTGCCGATCTACGGCAATGGGCAGAACATCCGCGACTGGCTGTATGTCGAGGATCACGCCGACGCCCTGCTTCTGGTGGTGGAAAAGGGCCGGATCGGCCGCAGCTACAACATCGGCGGCGAGAACGAGCGGACCAATCTGGAACTGGTGCAGACCCTTTGCGCCATCCTTGATGAAAAGCGCCCGAAGAACGACGGCTGCTATGCCGACCAGATCACCTTTGTGACCGACCGGCCCGGCCATGATGCCCGCTATGCCATCGCCCCCGACCGCATCCGTGACGAGTTGGGCTGGCGCCCCTCGGTCACGGTCGAAGAGGGGCTGGAGCGCACGGTGCAATGGTATCTGGACAATACCGGCTGGTGGCAGCCGCTTCTGGCGCGCAAAGGCGTGGGCGAGAGATTGGGCAAGGGCTGAGGGGCCGGTCGCACCGGCCCCCGATCGCTTGCCGGGCATCTGCCACTGAGGCCAATCCTGCGCCGGGCCATCGGCCGCAGGATCATTGTCCGTAATAGTCCCGGTACCACTCCACGAAGCGGGCCACGCCGTCGGCGATGCCGGTCTCGGGCGCATAGCCGGTCAGCGCGCGCAACAGCCCCGCATCCGCCCATGTCGCGGGCACATCGCCCGGCTGCATCGGCATATAGTTGCGCTGCGCCTTGCGGCCGGTGGCCGCCTCGATGGCGTCAATGAAATCCTCCAGCCGGACCTTGGTGGAATTGCCGATGTTCACGACCCGGAATGGGGCCACCGGGCTGAGACTGTCGCCCGCAACCGCCGTCTCCGGCCCGCCGGGCACGGCGTCGATCAGCAAACGGATACCGCGCACAAGATCGGTGACATAGGTGAAGTCGCGCCACATGTCGCCGTGGTTGTAGACGTCGATAGGGCGGCCTTCCAGAATGCCCTTGGTGAACTTGAACAGGGCCATATCCGGCCGCCCCCATGGCCCGTAGACGGTGAAGAAGCGGAACATCGTCACCGGCAGGCCGTGGATATGCGCCCAGGCATGGGCCATCGCCTCATTCGCCTTCTTGGTCGCCGCATAGAAGGACATCTGCGTGTCGGCCTTATGCGTCTCCGCATAGGGCATTTCCGTATTCGCGCCATAGACCGAGGAGGTGGAGGCCATGAGGAGATGGCGCACCCCCGCCTGCCGGGCCGCCTCCATCACGTTGAACGTGCCGATGATATTCGCGTCCACATAGGCGCGCGGATTGTCGATCGAGTAGCGCACCCCGGCCTGTGCGGCGAGATGGACGATCACATCCGGGGCGCAGGCCTGCACGGCCGCCTGCAGCCGCGCGTCATCTTCCAGCAAAGCCTCGGTCGCGGCAAAGGCCGGATGCTGGCGCAGCAACGCATGGCGCCGCTCTTTCAGGGTGACATCGTAGTAATCCGACATCCCGTCATAGCCATGAACCTCATGCCCCTCCTGAAGCAGAAGCTCGGCCAGATGGAAGCCGATGAAACCGGCAGTTCCGGTGATGAAAATACGCATCAGACAGCGGCTCCGGTCAGATCGGGCAAGGGGGGCCGGTCGGGGGATACCCCCGCCCCGGACGACCCGCCCCTTATCCCCAAGCCACATCGGCCGCGCAAGGATCATCACTGGCCGCGCGGCAGGCCGGAAGGCCGACGGTCAAAGCCTGCGCAGGGCAACCGCCACCCAAAGGGCCACCGTGCTGGATTTGGTCTGGCGGTACAGCCCAAGTGCCCGCAGCCGCCGCAACCGGTTCAGCGGCCCGCTGGATTGCCGCAAGGCCACCAGTTCCCGCAGCTGTGCCCGCGATTCCTCGGTCAGCCAGGGTTTCGCCGCCTCCAGCGCGGCAAGATTGGTCTCTGTCCAGCGCGCCATCGTGCCCTGCATCAGCAGACGCAGCCGCCGCATCTTGGCCCGCAGACCGTCATTTGCCCCGATCGCATTGCGGCCGTGCTGGCGGTAAAGGACGGTCGGCTCGGTGTCGAAGATCACCTGCCCCCCCGCCCCCGTGATCACCTGATAGGCCCACCAGTCATGCGCCACGATGCCTTCGGTCCGGCGGGCTGCTGCCGCAAGGATGCGCCCGGCCGCGGCATTGCACAGCATGGTATTGCCAGCGACCACATTCTGCACCAGCGCATGGCGAAAGCCGGGCTGACGCGGACAACCGCGCGACAGCCGCCGGTCTGTCATGTCGTGGTTGGTGACCCATGTGGTGCTGCAATAGATCGCCGGGCCTGTCATCCCGGCCAGTGCATGGATGCCGCGCTCCAGCCGGTCGGGAAGCCAGATGTCATCCTGATCGGAGAATGCCAGCCAGCCCGGGTCCTGCGGCAGGCGAGCCATCATCGACAGGTAATTGCCGCTGAAGCCGCAACGCGGCCCGTCGACCAGCATCACCCGGCCTTCCGGCAGGCTTTCGGCAAAGTCACGCAGGATGCCGCGGCTGCCGTCGGACGAACCGTCATCGCTGGCCATCAGCCACCAGTTGCGGAAGGTCTGCGCCTCGAAGCTGGCCAGCTGCGCCTTCAGATGCTCGGCCCCGTTCCAGACCCCCATCAGGATGGTCACATCGGTGCGCTGTTCCGACGATAGGGGCTGCGTCCTGCCCTGACCTTCGGCCGCGGGCGGGCGGCCGGTTTCATCTGCAGTCAGCGGTTCGGACAGGACGGTCAATCGCATTTCCTTGGCAACTTTGCTGCGGATATACCGCCCGGCGGCGCGGCAAGCAACGTCAGCCCCGCCTGACCCGGCTAGGCAAACAGGAAATCGCCGAGATCGGGGCAGCGGCCCGGTTCCTGCTGCTGCGGCACAGGCAAATCATGCAGGACCAGACCCTCCGCCAGGCCAGGGCCGGCAGATCCTGCCATGTCAGGGCGGTCCTCCAGACCACCGGTGCCGGACACCGGCCAGAGGCCGTGTCCAAGCTCCGGCTCTGACTCCGGTTCTGGCGCTGCGCCCGCCATGCTCCGGGCGTGAAATACCATCGTATCGGCAGCGAACCAGTCACGGGCCCAGTCATGCGCCCAGCACCCGGATGGCTCGCCGGCCGCTTCTGCCATTTGGCGACCGGACAGCAGGTCATGCCCCTGAGGCTGCTGCCCTGCGGCATTGACACTGGCCGGATGCGGAACCTGTTGTGCCGCCGGAGTCACAGCCCCGGCAGCGCGGCGCACGTTGCCGCCATAGATCACGTCATCGCCATTGCCACCCATCAGCAGATCGCTGCCATCGCCGCCGATCAGCGTGTCATTGCCATCACCGCCCGAAAGCACATCATCGCCGCTGCCTCCGGTCAGGCTGTCGTTGCCCGCGCCCCCGTAGAGGGAATCGTTGCCGTCCGAACCGCTCAGCGTGTCGTCTCCGCCACCACCCGCCAGCCAGTCGTTCCCGGCCCCGCCGGTCAGCCGGTCTCCGAAAGCCGTGCCAATCCATCCTTCGATGCCGGTGTAGTAGTTCTCACGCACCCGGGCGGAACTGTTGGACCATGTTTCAAGGTTGATCACCACCGCGCCGGTCATGGCCTCGAAGCTGACGATGTCGAACCCCGCCCCTCCGTCCATCGTATCGACCCCGCCCGAAGCGACCAGCACGTCATCGCCGGCACCCGCCCGGTAGAATTCTGCGGCCACGGTGCCGGTCAGCCGGTCATTCCCCGCAGACCCGTTCAGCGTGAGCGTGCCCGGTGGCGGCTCCGGAATGGGGATGACGGGGGAATCCGGCGTCACGGTCAGCCGCAGCGCCTCGGTCCCGAAGCTCATGGCCTGCACCTGCGCCAGTGTCAGCGGCCGCCCGCTGGCCGTGTTGATGATCAGACGCTCGGCCCCGAAGGTCAGCATGCCGCCGGTCGCCGTCGCCGTGAACAGCAGCTGCGACGGGCCGCGGAACATCGCCCATGCGCTCAGATCCAGCCGGTCCACACCGACCTGAAAGTCGGTGATGGTATCCGCCATGCCATCGGCCGTCAGCACGAAGAGATCGGCCCCCGTGCCGCCGGTCATGGTCTGGCTGCCCGCGGCATCCATCAATATGTCATCCCCGGCGCCCCCGTTCAGCACGGTCACCCCGGCCTGAGCGCTGATCAGGTCATTCTGCGCCGACCCCTGCAGCACCGCGCCGCCGCCGGTGACCACCTGCCCAAGGCCGGACAGGTCCACCTCCAGCACGGTCAGCCCCGCCTCTGCCCCCGAAACCGCAAGAATCTGCATCCGGCTGCCGATCATCGTCGCCGAAAGGGCCGTGATGTTCGACAGCGCCATGGCCGCGGTATCGGCCAGCGTTTCCAGATGCAGAAGCCGCCCGTCCGGCAGCAAGGTGAACAGGCTCAGCCCGTCATCGGCACCCGCGGCCAGCACAAAGACGCGCCCGCCGGTCTCGACCACCTCGACGACGCGGACACCGTCGAACCGGCTGTCCAGCGTATCGACCAGATGATCCACGACCGTCAGCTGACCTGTCCAGTCCAGCCGGAATACCGTCAGGCTGGACGAGCCGGAGGCCGCCGCCAGAACAAAGGTCGTGCCGCCATAGTCGACCGCGCGCAGCGCGCTGACCTGCTGCAAGGGCACCAGCTGGCTGACACCCATATCCGCCGCCGGGGTCAGCCGTCCGGCCGCATCCATGCGAAAGACCGAAAGGCCATGATCGTCGCGCGATCCGGCCAGCACCCAGGTCACGCCTCCCACCACGGCAGAGGTCAGCGCCGAAACCCCGTCCAGATAATTGGCCGCCGTATCGGTCACCGTCTGCAGCAGCCTGGGCGCGCCGGTCGCGGGCAGCGTGTGAACCGTCAGGCCGGTGGCACCGGGCCGTCCGGACACCAGATAGGAAGCCGTGCCCACCGTGACGGCCAGCAGCTCCACCGCCAGCCCCCCCATCGGCGCGGCCCCCAGAAAGGCCGTGACCGACCGGCCGTCACCGGACCAGTCCCGGGCCATGTCCACCGCATCGGCCGCCACGGTTCCGGCTGTGCCCCCCACCGTCAGCGCCACCCGGCCGGAGGTTTGCGTCGATGTGCCGGTGACGGTGGCCACCGCTCCCGCCGTCAGCCTCAGCCCCACCGTGCTCTGCGTCGTATAGCTGACAAAGCTTGCAACCGGCGCAGCCCCGCCGGTCGCAATGTAAAGTTCGCCGTGTTCGATGGCTGTGGTGAACCCACGCCCCGTCCATACCCCGACAAGCCGCATGACCGGCATGGCAGCGCCCCCGATTTCTCTGACCCCGGACGGCAGTCTGCCGCGGCGGGACGGCGGGAATGGGGGCGCCACAACCGGAACATCATGGCGAAAGCCCGGCAAATGCCGTGGCTTTTCATCGACTGTTAGGGATTGCCCCGGTCAAAGCGGCGGCATCGCCTCCGGCGCCGCAACGGCAGCGCCGCGCCGCCGCGTCTCGGCCAGAGTGTTCACGCAAAAGGCGCCAAGGATCACCGCGCCACCCATCAGCACCCAGAGGTCAAAGCGTTCGCCGAAGGCCAGAATGCCAAGCAGCGTGGCCCAGATCAGCTGCAGGAATCCCGCGGGCTGCGTCACCGCAAGCGGGGCTGCGGCAAAGGCGCGGCTCATGGCGTAATGGCCCAGCGTGGCCAGCCCCGCCGCCAAAGCCAGCCACAGCATCTGCACCGGCGTGACCGGCTGCCAGACCGCCAAAGCCAGCGGAAACAGCACCAGCGTCATGGTAAAGGTCAGCATCGCCACCGTCACGCCCGCAGGGACCAGCTGGCTCAGCCGTTTGACGACGATATAGCTGGCCGCAAAGCAGAAGGTCGCCCCCATCTGCGCCATATGGCCCGCCGTCACCTCGCGCAGGCCGGGACGCAGGATAATCAGCGCCCCGAGGCAGGCCAGCAGTGCCAGCGCCACCCGGCGCAGCGGCAGTCCCTCGCCGATGATCAGCCCGCCGATGACCAGAACCACCACCGGATTCAGAAAGCCGATGGCGGCCATATCCGCCACCGGCACCCGCGCCATCGCATAGAACCACAGGATCACCGCCACCGCATGCATCGCCGCCCGGCCAAGGAACAGCCGCCAGACAAGGCGCGGATACTGCGCCCGCAGGATCGGCAGCACCATCGGCAGGAAGAACGGCACGCCGATGACAAAGCGCAGAAAGGCCGCCTGCGCCGCGGGAATATCCGTCCCCAGATGCTTTACGGTGCCGTTGACGCCCACCATCGCCAGCGTGCTGGCGACCATCCACATCAGCCCCTGAAAGGGCCGCATCTTTGCCTGCGGGTTCATGGGCTCAGGGCATGCCCGCCCGTTCACGAAAACGCAAGGCCAAGCGCAAGCGCCCACATCAGAAGGCCCACGCCCGCCTCCAGCCAGACCCATGCGCGGGGGCGTGCAAAGACCGGGGCCAATGCCCGCGCGCCGTAGCCAAGGGTCGAGAAGAACACGACCGAGGCCGTGGCGGCCCCCAACCCGAAGGCCGCCTGCCATGGCGCATGCCGGGAGGAGACCGAGCCAAGGAGGACCACCGTATCCAGCCAGACATGCGGATTGGCCCAGGTCAGCAGCAGGCAGGTCGCCAGCACCTTCCCCAAAGGCTCGGGCCGGTCGGCGGCGGGTTGCAGCGCCTCGCCCCCGCGCCACGCGGCCCGCAGGCGCAGCGTGCCATAGGTGGCCAGAAACGCCACCCCGGCCCACAGCAGGAGGGGCGCCAGCGCCGGGATCACCCGCGTCGCGGCATCGAAGCCGGCCACGCCAATCCCGATCAACAGCGCATCGGACAAAGCGCAGACCGCCACCACGGCCCCCACATGCGACCGCCGCAGCCCCTGTCGCAGCACAAAGGCATTCTGCGCGCCGATGGCAAGGATCAGCCCCAGCCCGGTCAGAAACCCCGTGATCATTGCCTGTGTCATGCCCTGCCCCTTTGTGCTGGCCGGCAGGAACCACGGCGGCACGGCGCAATCCAGTTCATCTTTCTTTTCCTGATGAAGTTCTGCTAATCTCAACCCATGCTGGACCCCGCCCAACTGGCCGCTTTGTCTGCCGTTCACCGCCGCGGCGCATTCGATCTGGCGGCGGCGGATCTGCACGTCACGCCCTCGGCCATCTCGCAGCGCATCCGCGCGCTGGAGGAAGCCGCGGGAACCCTGCTCATCACCCGCGGCCAGCCCTGCCGCGCCACGCCCGCCGGACTGCGGCTGATCCGCCACCATGACGAGATCGTCCTGATGGAGCGTCAGCTGGCCACCGACCTGCCGGGCCTTTTGCCGGGGCAGAGCTTTGGCCGCACGCCGCTGCGGCTGGCGGTGAATGCCGACAGTCTGGCGACATGGGTGCTGCCCGCGCTGGCGGCCGCGGGCGAGGGTCTGCTGTTCGATCTGGTGATCGACGATCAGGATGTCAGTCAGGACTGGCTGAAACGGGGGGAGGTGGTGGGCGCCATCACCTCGCATCCCGGGCCGCTGCAGGGCTGCGAGACGCTGGCCCTTGGCGCGCTGCGCTATCGCGCCACGGCCAGCCCGGCCTTTGTGGCGCGCTGGTTCGCAGGGGGCATCACCGCCGCGGCGCTGGCCGATGCGCCCGCGCTGGTCTTTTCCGACCATGACCGGCTGCAGGACCGCTGGCTTTCCCGGCAGACCGGGGCCAGCGGACGGCCCGCCTTTCCGTTCCACCGCCTCGCCTCCAGCCACGGTTTTGTCGAGGCCTGCCGTCTGGGCCTTGGCTGGGCCATGAACCCCGAGGCGATGGTGGCCGCCGATCTGGCCCGCGGCGATCTGGTGGAACTGGTGGCGGACAGCGCGCTGGACGTGCCGCTTTTCTGGCAGTTCCCCCGCGCGGTGACCACGGCGCTGGCACCGCTGACCGGGGCCTTGCGCAAGGCCGCCGCGCAGGCGCTGGTGCGTTAGCGGCTACCAGCGCAGCCGGGCAGGATAGACGAATTCCGTCTCGGGCAGCGGGCCTTGCGGACCAGCCAGCCGCAGCGTCATCCGCCGCAACAGGGTGGTGATCCCGCTCTTGTCCGCCTCGGTCACGCGCTCCGCCCGCCCCACGGCCAGCCGCACAGCCCCGCCCTGACGCCGCAGCGTTTCACGGAACAGCAGCGCCACCCGCAAGGGATAGCTGTAATGGCTGACGATCTGGAACAGGCGCGAGTTCTGGCCGTGGACATAGACCGGCACCACCTGCACGCCGGGCCGGGTGGCCAGCCGCGCTGCGAACGGGTGCCACGCCGGATCGGCCGCGCGGCGTGACAGCGGGTGCGGCGCCGTGGCAACCCCGCCTGCCGGGAAGATCACGAGGACATGGCCTGCTTCCAGCCAGTCCACCGCCGCGCGCCGCGTGGCGGCCGAGGTGCGCCGCGCCCCTGCCCCGCCGGAGAAATCCACCGGCAGCAGCGCGCCTCGCGCCTCGGCCGGCTGGCAGAGCAGGGAATGGACCATAAGCTTCACATCCGGGCGCACCCGCGCCACCAGATCGCCAAGCGCCAGCCCGTCGGCGATGCCATAGGGATGGTTCGCCACCACCAGAACCCCGCCACGCGCCGGAATGCACTCCGGCCCGCCCGCGGTGAATTCGGTGCGGATGCGCAGGATGCGCAGGGCTTCGGTAAAGATCGAGGCGCGCCGGTCGCGCGGCGCCTGCTGCCAGTCGCGGTACAGCCGCTCCATCCGCGCGCTGCCGGACAGGAGTTCCACCAGACGGATCAGGCGGCGACGAAAGGCACCCTGCCCCGCATGAGAATAGGTGAACAGCGGCCGGTCGCGCAGATCCGAAAGGTCGGGGAAATCCGGCACCACATCGCCCAGGGCAAAAGCCTCGGCCCGCACCATCTCGGTCATCCCACGTCCCCGCTCAGCCGTTTGGCCGAAGATAGCGCGCGCGCGTCACGGCCCGGTGACCCCAGTGTGACAGCGGGGAATCAACGGGGGGGACCCGCAAAGGAAAAGGCCCCGCGCGGGGGGCCTTTCCGTCCTCCTGCCGGGACAGGATCAGAGATTCGCGGCCACGTCTTCCGGCACGTCGAAATTGTGGGTGACGGTCTGCACATCGTCATCCTCTTCCAGAAGGTCGATCAGCTTGACCAGCTTCTGCGCCGTCTCAAGGTCCACCTCGGTGCGCGATTGCGGGCGCCAGACCAGTTTCGATTCGGTCGATTCGCCCAAGGCCTTTTCCAGCGCGTCCGAGACGGCCGACAGATCCTCGACCTTGCAATAGATCCAGTGGCCGTCCTCGTCGGTCTCCACATCCTCGGCGCCCGCCTCGATCGCAGCCATCATGACCGTATCGGCATCGCCCGCGGTCAGCGGATAGGAGATCTCTCCCAGCCGGTCGAAGCTGTGGCTGACCGAGCCGGTCTGCCCCATATTGCCGCCCGCCTTGGTGAAATAGCTGCGCACGTTGGACGCGGTGCGGTTCAGGTTGTCGGTCAGCGCCTCGACGATCACGGCGATGCCGCCGGCGCCATAACCTTCATAACGGATTTCGGTATAATCGTTCGCATCGCCCATCTGCGACTTCTTGATCGCGCGGTCGATCACGTCCTTGGGCATCGACTGGGCCTTGGCGGCCTTCACCGCCAGCCGCAGACGCGGGTTCTTTTCGGGATCGGGATCGCCCATCTTGGCGGCGACGGTGATTTCTTTGGACAGCTTCGAGAACATCTTCGAGCGGATTGCATCCTGCTTGCCCTTGCGGTGCTGGATGTTCGCCCATTTCGAATGGCCTGCCATGGCCTTAATTCCTTGCGATTTCGGTGGTGGGGCCTCTTACACCCTTCGCCCGCCGCAGGGCAACCCCGGCGCTTCGCCCGGGCGTCGCGGCGGGGGTTTCACACCCCCGCACCCCCGTGGGATATTTCGGCCAAGATGAAGGTTACCAGTCGAAGTCGGTCAGCGGGGCCGGAGAGGTGAAGTCGTGCACACGGCCCGCCGCATCGGTCAGGGTGATCTGCGCCATGGGCGCGAGAAGGTTGCCGGCAACAGCGCCATTGACCTCTTCCAGAACGCGGCGCAGCGGGTTCGGCTTTGCCTCGACCGCGATGGCATAACCGATGCCGCCGCCGCAGCTTTCGAAACGACCCTCGGGGCGGGCCTGCCAGTTCTTCAGCCGGCAGGTGGTGCCGTCCGAAAGCTGGATCGTCAGCGCCTCATCCGAGAGGCGCACCTCACGCGGGGCGGGGGTGGCCGCGACGGCGGCACAGGCGGCCAGCAGCAGCGGCACGGCGGACAAGGCAAGGCGGCGCATCGGAACCTCCGTCAAAGCGGCCAGATCAGCGGGATCAGTGCCGCGCAGACGAACATCACGATGACATTCAGCGGCAGCCCGATCCGCATATAGTCCGAGAAGCGGTAACCGCCCGGGCCATAGACCATCATATTCGTCTGATATCCCACCGGGGTGGCAAAAGCGAGGGTGGCCGAGAACATCACCGCCACCACGAAGGGCCGCGGATCATGGCCCATCTTCTGCGCCAGCTCGATGGCGACGGGGGTATAGATCACCGCCACCGCGTTGTTCGACAGGAACTCCGTCAGCACGAGGCCCAGGAAATAGACCGCAAGGATCAGCAGGAAGGGCGACAACCCGGCCAGATGCGGCGCCACCGCATCGACGATCATCTCCACCGCGCCGGAGCGGTCCAGCCCCTCGCCCACGGCGAGCATGGCAAAGATCATCGCCAGCAGGCGGCCGTCCACGAAGCTGAACGCCTCATCGGTATCCACACAGCGGGTGATCAGGATGACGGCCACCGCCAGAAAGGCCAGCGCCTGGATCGGGGCCAGATCAAAGGCCGAGAGAAGCACGATGAAAAGAAGCGCGCCCACGGCAATGGGCGCCTTGGCACGGCGGAAGGCCTTGATCGAGGGGCGCGCGATATCGACAAGATCCATATCCGCGGCAAGGCGCTGGATATCCTCGATACTCCCTTCCAGCAGCAGGGTGTCGCCCACCCGCACCACCAGATCGTCCAGCTGGCGGCCGATGTTCTGGTTCCGGCGGTGCGCGGCCAGCACATAGACGCCATAGCGCCTGCGCAGCCGCAGGTCGCCCAGACGCAGCCCCTCCATCCGGCAGCCGGGGCCGATCAGCACCTCCACCGTCTCGGTCTTGACGGAATAGAGCTTGTCCACCAGATGCACCTCGCTCCGGCGGTCGAATTCCATCAGATCGGTCATCTCGGCCCGCAGAACCACGCGGTCGCCCGGTTCCAGCCGGACCGGCGCCAGATCACGGCGCAGGCTGGCATCGCCGCGCAGCACATCGATCAGACGCACGCCGTTGCGGCGGAACAGATCCACCTCCAAGGGCGCCTGCCCGATCAGCGGGCTGCCTTCGGGGATCGCGACCTCGGTGAAATATTTCATCTTCTTGCGGTCGGTCAGCACCACGCCCATCGACTGCCGCACCGGCAAAAGCCGGTTGCCGAAGAGCGCAAGAAACAGCCCGCCCGCCACCGAGACCGCAATGCCAAGGGGCGCGATCTCGAACAGGCCGAAATGTGGCATCCCGGCCTTGGCGGCCACTCCATCCACCAGAAGGTTGGTCGAAGTGCCGATCAGCGTGATCATGCCGCCCAGAACCGTGATATAGCTGAGCGGGATCAGCAGCTTCGACGGGGCCGACCCCAGTTTCAGCGCCAGTTGCATGACGACGGGGATCATCACCGCCACCAGCGGCGTGTTGTTCATGAAAGCCGAGGCCACGGCAACGAAAGCAAACAGCGCAACGATGGTCAGCCGCGGTCGTCCCTCGACCGAGCTTTCGGCCATGCGGATCACCTGTTCCACCGCACCGGTGCGGACAAGCCCGCCCATCACCAGAAACATCAGCGCGATGGTCCATGGCGCGGGGTTCGACAGGACCGACTGCGCCTCTTTCAGCGGCAGCAGGCCCAGGATCATCATCAGCGCGGCCCCGCCGATCGCGGTCACCTCAACCGGCAGGCGTTCGGACAGGAACAGCGCGAACATCCCCGCCAGGATCGCCAGCGCGACATAGGCCTGGATCGACGGATCCAGATCGAACCAAAGCATAGCCACCCCTGTGCCGTTTTCGGCCTTATAAGGTGAGAGCGGGGCGGCGGGGAAGAATATTCTACAAATCTGGTCGTGTTAGCGGTTCATTTCTGCAGCGGGACGGGCGCGCACCATAAACATTCCGCAGATCATCAAGGCCGCCGCCACCCAAACGGCCGCTGCAGGCTGTTCGCCCAGCAGGATCATCGCCCAGATCACCCCGGTCAGCGTGATGATATAGCTGACCTGCCCGGCAAAGACCGCTCCGGCCCGTGCGGCCAGCCAGATATAAAGCGCATAGACCAGAGCATGGATCGCCGAAGAGGCGATCAGCGCCCATTCCGGCCGTCCCGGCGGCAGCGGCAGCGCGAAGAACTGTCCGCTCAACAGCGCCATCGGCAGGCACAGCACCAGACCGACGGCCGAAGCCCCCGCCATGGCCGGAATGGCCCCCATCCCCGCCATCCCGCCACGGGCGACATAAAGACTTTCGGCGGCGTAGAACAAAGGCCCGATCAGCGCGACCGGCAGAAAGGCCACCATGGCCGGATCGGGCAGCGCCGCGCCAAGCCCTCCGGCCGGGAAGGCGATCAGCAGCACCCCCGCCAGACCAAGGCACAGGCCCAGAAACCGCAAGCCGCTGAACCGGTCCATGCCCAGAAGCAAAGCGATCGGAAAGGTCAGCATCGGGATCGCCGCCACGATCACCGACATGATGCCCGAGGGCAGCCGCGCGATGGACAGATAGAAGGTGTAGTTGGGCACCAGCGTGCCGCACAAAGCCACCACCAGATAGAACCGCAGCGCCCGGCCGTCGCGGCGCGGCCATTCCCCGCGCATCGCGCAAAGGCCACCCAGCACCAGCGTGCAGATCAGCAACTGCCAGAAGATCAGCCCGAACGGCTGATGCCCGGTCGAGGCGGCGATCTTTCCCAAGGGCTGCGTCAGCCCCCAGGCCAGCCCCATCAGCAGAAGAAGGAGCGGGTAAAGTCCGCGCAATCACGGCCCCGATGGCTGCAGCCGCCCGCCCTGCCGCACCATGGCGACGCGGGTGGCAAGACCGGTGCGGTCATCCGTCTCGACATAGACACCCGAGAGCGTGGCCTCGCCCATGGCAGGCTCGAACCGGGCCTTCGACATGCCGGTGACGAAACGGCGCATCGGCTCCAGCTTTTCCATGCCGATGACACTGTCGTAATCACCGCACATGCCAGCATCGGTCAGATAGGCGGTGCCGCCCTTCAGGATCTGGGCATCCCCCGTGGGCACATGGGTATGGGTGCCCACCACAAGGCTGGCCTGCCCGTCGCACCAATGGCCCATGCCCATCTTCTCGGAGGTGGCCTCGGCATGAACGTCGATCACCGCGGCATGGACGGACCGGCCGAGGGCATGCGCCTTCAGCACCGGGTCGATGGCGCTGAACGGGTCGTCGAAGGGCTGCTTCATGAACACCCGGCCCAGCACCTGCGCGACCAGAACCTTGCGCCCGCCCGGCGCGTCATAGATCCGCCAGCCCTTGCCCGGCGCCAGTTTGGAGTAGTTGACCGGCCGCAGGACCCGCGGCTCCTGCTCCAGAAACTGGGCCATATCCTTCTGGTCGAAGGCATGATCGCCCAGCGTCACCACATCGGCGCCCGCCGCCAGAAGGCCGCGCGCATGATCGGCCGAAAGCCCCATCCCGCCGGTCGCATTCTCGCCGTTCACTACGACGAAATCCAGACCCCAGTCCCGCCGCAGGGCGGGCAGCCGTTCGGCCACCGCGGTCCGCCCGCTGCGCCCCATCACATCGCCAAGGAACATCAGTTTCATGGGCACTGGATTACGCCCCCGTCCCCGCCGCGGCAAGAGGCGCCGCGCGGCACTGCCGGTTGACTTGCCGGGCTTTGATCCTACGTTCCGGGCCATGGTCCCGCTTCCCCCCGCCCTTTCCGACTGGTTCGCCGCCCGGGGCTGGGCGCTGCATCCGCATCAGGTGCAGATGCTGGCGCTGGCCGATGCGCCCTCGACCCTGCTGATCGCACCCACCGGGGGCGGCAAGACGCTGGCGGGCTTCCTGCCCTCACTGGCCGAGATTGCCGCCGCGCCGGGCCGGGGGCTGCACACGCTCTACCTCTCGCCCCTGAAGGCACTGACCGCGGACATCCGCCGCAACCTGCGCGCGCCGATCGAAGGGGCGGGCCTGCCGATCCGGGTGGAGGACCGGACCGGCGACACCTCCTACACCGCGCGCCGCCGCCAACGGGCCGATCCGCCTGATATCCTGCTGACCACGCCGGAATCGCTGGCGCTGCTGCTGTCCTATCCCGACGCGCCGAAGATCTTTGCCGGGCTGCAAAGGGTGATCGTCGATGAAATCCACGCTTTGGCGGAATCGAAGCGCGGCGATCAGCTCTCGCTGCTGGTCGCCCGCCTGCAGCGGCTGGCGCCGGGGCTGCGGCGGACGGGGCTGTCGGCCACGGTCGAAGACCCGCCCGCTTTGGCGCGGTTTCTCGGGCCGGAAACCACGATCCTGACCGCCGATCCCGGGCCGGAGCCCGATATCTCCATGCTGGAAACCGCGGCAGCCCCGCCCTGGGCCGGGGGCGGCGCGCGCCATGCCATCCCCGAGATCCTGGAACAGGTGCGCGCGCACCGCACGACGCTGATCTTCCACAACACCCGCGCGCAGGCGGAAATCTTCTTCCATCACCTCTGGCTGGCCAATGACGACGGCCTACCCATCGCCATTCACCACGGCTCTCTCTCCCGCGAAGTACGCGAGCGGGTGGAGACCGCGATGACCGCAGGTGCCCTGCGCGCCGTGGTCTGCACCGGCAGTCTGGACCTTGGTATCGACTGGGGCGATGTGGACCTTGTGGTGCAGGTCGGCGCGCCGAAGAACGTCAAGCGGCTGGTCCAGCGGATCGGCCGGGCGAACCACCGCTACAACGCGCCGTCCAAGGCGCTGCTGGTGCCGGCCAACCGCTTTGAGGTGGTCGAATGCCTTGCCGCGCTGGAGGCGGTGCGGGACCATGCGCTGGACGGCGAACCCCGCGGCCCCGGCCCGCGCGATGTGCTGTGCCAGCATATCCTTCTGGCTGCCTGCGCCGCCCCCTTCCGGGCCGAGGACCTCTATGCCGAGATCACCGCGGCCCCGCCCTACAGCGGCGTGACGCCCGCCGAATTCGCCGATGCGCTGAACTTTGTCGCCACCGGCGGCTATGCCCTGCGCGCCTATGACCGCTGGCAGCGGCTGAAACAGACGGGCGATCTGTGGCACCTGCGCGACTCGCGCAGCGCCGCGGTGATCCGGCAGAACCTTGGCACCATCGTCGAGACGCCCCTGCTGAAAGTCCGCCTGCGCGGCCGCGGCGCCCCTTTGGGCGAGGTGGAAGAGGCCTTCGCGGCCGGGCTTTCGCCGGGCGACACCTTTCTGATCGGCGGCCAGATCGTCCGGTATGAGGGGCTGGACGAGATGACGGTGGAAGTCTCGCGCAGCACCGGGCGCGAGCCGAAGGTCGCCGTCTTCTCCGGCACCAAATTCGCCAACACCACCCAACTGTCCGACCGCATCCTTGCGCTGCTGAACCGGCCCGACTGGCCCGGCCTGCCCGCCCATACCGCGCGCTGGCTGGCCCTGCAGCGCGAGGTGTCCGAGATGCCCGCGCGCGACCGGCTGCTGCTGGAAAGCTTCCCGCATGAGGGGCGCGAATACCTTTGCGCCTATGGCTTCGCGGGTCGCAACGCCATGCAGACCCTTGGCCTTCTGCTGACGAAACGGATGGAGGACCGCGGCCTTGCGCCCCTTGGCTTTGTCGCCACCGATTACGCCACCCTGATCTGGGGGCTGGAGCCGGTGACCGACCCTACCCCCCTGTTCGACCCCGCGGGGCTGCGGCAGGGGCTGGAGGATTGGCTGGACGGCAACGCCCTGATGAAGCGCACCTTCCGCAATGTGGCCGTGATTGCCGGGCTGATCGAACGCCAGCATCAGGGCCGCCGCAAGACCGGGCGGCAGGCGACGTTTTCCTCGGACATCCTTTATGACACGCTGCGCCGCTATGACCCCGATCACCTGCTGTTGCGGATCACCCGGGACGAGGCGATGCGCGGCCTGATCGACTTTTCCCGCATCGAAGAGATGCTGGCGCGCACCGGCGGGCGGCTGCACCTGCGGCGGCTGGACCGGATCACGCCCTTGGCCGCGCCTCTGCTGCTGGAGGTGGGCAAGGTCCCCATCGCCGGACAGGGCCGCGAACGTCTGGCCGAGGCCGAGGCCGCCGCGCTGATGGCAGCGGCCGGGCTGGAGTGAAGTCGGTTGTCCGCAGGGCGGCCGCCCCCCCTTCGCAACCCGCGGGGACCCTTGCGCCGGGGCTTGCGCAGCGCGCCATGGCACGGCACATCCTGCCCCATGCATGCACCCCTGACCCTTGCGGATGAAATCCTGCACGCCCTGCCCTCAGGCGCGCTGCACTGGCCCGCGCAGAACCTCCTCTGCGTCAGCGATCTGCATTTCGGCAAATCGCGGCGGCTCGCGCGGCGGGGCGGCACGCTTTTGCCGCCCTATGAAACCCGCGCCACCCTGACCCGGCTGGACGCCGATCTGGAGACGACGGACGCGAAAAGGGTGATCTGTCTGGGCGACAGTTTCGATGACATCGCCGCGGCCGAGGAGATGGACGAGACCGAACACCTCTGGCTGTCGCGGCTGATGGCGGGGCGGGACTGGATCTGGGTCGAGGGCAACCACGACCCCGGCCCGATCTCTCTGGGCGGCACCCACCGGGCCAGTGTCCGGATCGGCGCGCTGACCTTCCGCCACATCGCAGAGCCGGGGGAAGGTCCTGAAATCTCAGGCCATTACCACCCCAAGGCGCGGCTGTCCGGGCAGGCGCGGCCCTGCTTTCTGGCCGATTCCGCGCGGATCATCCTGCCCGCCTATGGCGCCTATACCGGCGGCCTGTGGAGCCACGACGCGGCGCTGACCGCTCTCATGGCGCCGGAAGCGCGGGCCGTCCTGACCGGCACCCGCGCCCTGATGATCCCGATGCCGCGCCAGACACCTTGAAGCTGGCTCCCGCACGCCGTCCGCGACGAAAAAGCGCCGCGGCCTGAGGCGCCCGTTCAGGCCGTCAGCCCCTCCGGCTCGGCCAGACCATGGGCACGACAGCAGGCCGTCAGCGTATTGGCCAGAAGGCAGGCAATCGTCATCGGCCCCACCCCGCCCGGCACCGGGGTGATTGCCCCGGCCACAGCGGCAGCCCCGGCATAATCCACATCGCCGACCAGCCGGGTCTTGCCGTCGCGTTCCACCCGGTTGATGCCCACGTCGATGACCGTGGCGCCGGGCTTCACCCAGTCGCCGCGGATCATCTCGGGGCGGCCCACGGCGGCGACCAGAATGTCGGCCCCGCGGCAAACCTCAGCCAGATCCTTGGTCCGCGAATGCGCCACCGTTACGGTACAGCTGTCGGCCAGCAGCAGCTGCGCCATCGGCTTGCCCACGATATTGGACCGGCCCACCACCACCGCGTTCAGCCCTGCCAGCGACCCGTGATGGTCGCGCAGCATCATCAGACAGCCCAGAGGCGTGCAGGGCACCATGGCCTTCTGTCCGGTCCCCAGAAGCCCGACGTTGAGGATATGGAACCCGTCCACATCCTTGGCCGGGCTGATCGCGTTGATCACCTTTTCGGCGTTCATGTGGCCGGGCAGCGGCAGCTGCACCAGAATGCCATGCACCGCCGGATCGGCGTTCAGCCGGTCGATCAGCGTCAGAAGTTCGGCCTCGGGCGTTTCAGCGGGCAGCTTGTGCTCAAAGCTGGCCATCCCGGCTTCCTTGGTCTGGATGCCCTTGTTGCGCACATAGACCTGAGACGCGGGGTCTTCGCCCACCAGCACCACGGCCAGACCCGGCACGATGCTGCGTTCTTCGGCCAGCCGCGCCACATGGGCGGCCACCTGCGCCCTGACCCCGGCCGCAAAGGCCTTGCCGTCGATCACCCGTGCCGTCATCGCCCTATCCCTTTCGCAGGCTGTCCGGCCGCAGACTGTCCGGCCCGAGATGGCTTTCCTCGCGCGCGATCGACCAGTCGATCAGCCGCCGCCACAGTTTCTCGACAAGCTCGGGCGGCAACCCGTGGGCGGCGGCATGGCGGCGCACATTTGCGACCACCTCCTCTACCCGCGACGTGATCCGGGCCGGAAGATCGACGCCCGCCTTGATCTGCGCGGCGCGGTCGATATAGCCCGCGCGTTCGGCAAACAGCCGGACAAGATCCTCGTCCAGCCGGTCGATCTCGGCCCTGAGTTCGGCCATGGTCGTGCATTCGGCAGCTGTCCGCATCGCATCCCCCGTCAACATGGCCTTTCCATAAGCCGATGCCGCGGGCGCGAAAAGCCCCTGCTCTTCATCTTGCCCGAAATACCCCCCGGGGGGGTGCGGGGGCCGCCCCCCCCCCCCGCATTCTGACGGCAGGGTTCAGAACAGTCCTTCGATCTGGCCCTGATCGTTCAGCCGGATCACCTCGGCACTGGGGACGCGCGGCAGGCCGGGCATGGTCATGATCTCACCACAGATCGCCACGACGAAACCTGCCCCGGCGGAAAGCCGCACCTCGCGCACCGGAATCTTGTGCCCCTCTGGCGCGCCGCGGACCGAAGGATCGGTGGTGAAGGAATATTGCGTCTTGGCCATGCAGACCGGCAGGTCGCCATATCCCGCCGCCTCCCAGGCGCGCAGCTGGTCCAGCACCGCTTTGTCGGCCACCACCTCGGCCGCGCGATAGATCCGCTTCGCCACCGTCTCGATCTTCTCGAACAGGCCCATCTTGTCAGGATAGAGCGGGGCGAAGGACGACGGCCCCTCGGCCAGCCGCACCACATGGCCGGCCAGATCCTCGATCCCGGCGCCGCCTTGGGCCCAGTGGCGGCACAGGATCGCCTGCGCGCCCAGCCCGGCGACATAATCCTGCACGGCGCGGATCTCCGCCTCGGTGTCGGAATGGAAATGGTTGATCGCCACCACCACCGGCACGCCGAAGCCCTGCACATTCTCGATATGGCGGCCAAGGTTGGGGCAGCCGCGGCGGACCGCCTCGACATTCTCGGCGCCCAGATCGGCCTTGGCCACGCCGCCGTTCATCTTCATCGCCCGGACCGTGGCCACGATCACCGCGGCGGACGGGGTCAGCCCGGCCTTGCGGCACTTGATGTCAAAGAACTTTTCTGCCCCCAGATCGGCACCGAACCCGGCCTCGGTCACGACATAATCTGCCAATTTCAGGGCGGTCTTCGTGGCGATCACCGAATTGCAGCCATGGGCGATGTTCGCAAACGGTCCGCCATGCACGAAGGCCGGGTTGTTCTCCAGCGTCTGCACCAGATTGGGCTGCATCGCGTCTTTCAGCAGCACGGTCATCGCCCCGTCCGCCTTCAGGTCACGGCACAGGACCGGTGCCTTCCCGCGGGTGTAGCCCACGACGATACGTCCCAGCCGGTCCTGCAGATCGGCCAGATCGCGCGACAGGCAGAGGATCGCCATCACCTCGCTGGCGACGGTGATGTCAAACCCGGTCTGCCGCGGAAAGCCGTTGGCCACGCCCCCCAGCGAGACCACGATATCGCGCAGGGCACGGTCGTTCATGTCCATGACCCGGCGCCAGGTGATGCGCCGTTCGTCGATGTCCAGTTCGTTGCCCCAGTAGATGTGGTTGTCGATCATTGCCGACAGCAGGTTATGCGCGGCGGTGATGGCGTGGAAATCGCCGGTGAAATGCAGGTTCATCTCTTCCATCGGCACGATCTGCGACAGGCCGCCGCCCGCGGCCCCGCCCTTCATGCCGAAGTTGGGGCCAAGGCTGGCCTCACGGATGCAGATCACCGCCTTTTTGCCGATGCGGTTCAGCCCGTCGCCCAGACCCACGGTCGTAGTCGTCTTGCCCTCGCCCGCGGGGGTGGGGTTGATCGCGGTGACAAGGATCAGCTTGCCATCCGGCCGGCCGTCCAGACTGCGGATGAAGTCCTGCCCGACCTTGGCCTTGTCATGGCCGTAGGGCAGCAGATCGTCAGAGGGGATGCCCAGCTTCGCGCCGATTTCCTGAATCGGGCGTTTCTTCGCGGCACGGGCAATCTCGATATCGGAGGTGAAAGCCATTCTTGTTGTTCTCCCTTGCGGGCGCGCTGCGGCACCCTTCTCCCTGTCCGTTCTGGATAGCCTTGCAAAGCGACATCCCATCGCCCGGTTGCGACGCGATGCAGACCGATTGCGCCTGCAAATCGGGCAATCGGAGATAACTATCCCGCCGCGCGCCTGCTTCGGGCGGCCTCCAGCCCGGCCCAGACCGGCTGATCCGGGATATGCAGGCGCAGCCGGTCCCCCGGGCGCAGGGTGCCTTCACGCTCCACCCAGGCGGTGACGCCACGCTTGCCCTCGGCCGCGCGTTTGAAGGCCTTGCCCCGCCCGTCGGTCGCCCGGGCGATGGTGACGGCGGGTTCCTGACAGGGGCGGTTTTCCATATCCACCACCAAAGTCACCCCGTCCGGCCCCTGCAGCCGGCTGGAGGGCGGCAGATGGCTGAAATCCGGGATGCCCGAGATCACCACCGAGGCGCCGACCCAGGCATGATCCCAATCGGCCAGCCCCAGTTCGGCCGCGACTTCGGCCATATCTTCCTGTGACACGAGGCACAGCTGCCGGGCATTGCAGATTTCCGTCCCGCGCGGATGCTGCGCCAGCACGCGCGAGCAGGAGGGCCGGGTCAGACCGGCATGCACCTCGGGCGCATAGCCCGCGAAGGTCAGCGGCATTTCCGCGACAGGTTCGGCGGTGATCAGCAGCTTTTCCACCGGCACAAGCTGAACGCCCAGCCATGTGACGGTGCCGTAATGGTCGGTCGGGATCAGCGCGGGCATCAGAACCTCTGGCAGATGAAGAACAGACGGCGGAACGGGAACAGCGCGCCGCCCTCGGGCAGAAGCGGATAGGCCGCGGCCAGCGCGGCATCATAGGCGGCGGTCAGCACCGCCCCTTCGTCCCGGGTCAGGCGATCCAGAAACGGAAGCATGGCCGTGCTTTCGG
This sequence comes from Neotabrizicola sp. VNH66, assembly GCF_049445895.1. Taxonomy (NCBI): domain Bacteria; kingdom Pseudomonadati; phylum Pseudomonadota; class Alphaproteobacteria; order Rhodobacterales; family Paracoccaceae; genus Neotabrizicola; species Neotabrizicola sp. VNH66. Next base: position 242,702 of record NZ_JBMSDW010000005.1, on the reverse strand, counting down.
TGAAAGCCCGCACCGGATGGCCCGCTGCGGCGGGCGCCAGTTCCTGCAGATATTCGGTTTCCCACAGCGTCACCCGGCCAAGAGGTGCCAGAAGCCCGCGGTAGAAGGCCGGGTCCTGCACCGGCGGCACATAGCCCGCCGTGCTGAAAAGGTCGGGAAACAGCCGCGCCGCCGTGTCGCGCAGCAGCGCATGCGAGGGCGCCAGATGGTTGCGCGGCATCTGCACCGCCAGCACACCGTCCGGGGGCAGCAGCCCCGCCAAACGCGGCATCAGCGCCGCATGATCCGGCAGCCATTGCAGCACCGCGTTGGAGAAAATCAACGCGGGCGGGCTGTCAGCCTGCCATCCGGCAATGTCGGCCTGCACTTTTGCATCATAGCCCGCGGCCCGGGCCAGCATTTCGGCGCTGCCGTCCAGCCCCAGAAGCCGCCGGTCGGGAAAGCGCAGCCTGAGCGAGCCCGCCGCCGCGCCATCGCCGCAGCCAAGGTCCACCACATCGCCCCCCGGCAGATCCGGCACCTGCGCCAGAAGGTCCAGCGCGGGGCGCAGCCGCAAGCCCCGGAAGGCCGCGTAACGGGAAGGATCCCACCCCTGCTGCAAGGTCACAGCCATTTTTTCCACCGGAAGATCATCCAAGGCACCACCGCCGAAATCAGCATCATGAACAAAGCTAGCGGATAGCCCCAAGGCCATTTCAGTTCCGGCATATATTCGAAATTCATTCCGTAGATGCTGGCGATCAGCGTGGGCGGCAGGAAGACGAAGGCCACGACAGAGAAGACCTTGATGATGTCGGATTGCCGGATGTTGATCACGCCCAAGGTCGCGTCCAGCTGAAAACGGATCTTCTCGGCCTGCACCTGTGCCACCTCGCGCAGGGACCGCACGTCATGAACCAGCGACTTCAGCTGGTCCCGCTCCATCTTCTTCAGGGCCTCCTTGGCGCCCTGCACCGCGGGGGTAGACAGGAATCCCAGCAGCCGCTGGATCGTGGCCAGACTTTCACCGACCTTGCCGTTCTGGTCTTCGGCCTTGCCGATGCGCTGGAGCACCACGGTCAGCGTCTCAGCCTTGCCATCAGGGCGGTGCGCCTCGAAGATCGTTTTCGACAGGTAATCCAGCCGCCGCGCCTCGCCTTCCAGAATATCGGCCAGCCGGTCCACCACCGATTCCATCAGCCCAAGGAAGGTGCCTGCCCCGGTCTCACAGCCGGTATCGTGCCGCGCGGCCCAGTCGGCAAAGAAGCCGAAGCTGCCGGGATGATGGTAATGCACCGTCACCAGCCGGTCGCGCTGCAGCATGAAGGTGACGGGGGCGATGTCCAGTTCGCGCGGATCATTCGCCACCCGCGAGGCAAGGATCTGCGCCGTCAGATACAGGACGCCGTTCTCGAAATAGATCCGCGACGAGGGCTCGATCTCGGCCATATCCTCGCGCGTGGGAATTTCGATGCCAAGCGCGGCCTCCACCGCATCTTCATCGGCAACAGTCGGTGCCTCAAGGTCGATCCAGGCCATGGCGCGCAGCGGCACCTCGTTCAGATCGGCCGCCACCAGCCGGTTTCCCTGTGCAACATAGCCGCGGATCATCAGCCTCTCCCGTCAGGTTGCGGGCAGGGTAACCGGCTTTGGCAACAGGCAAAACCCCGGCAAATGCAAAAGGCCGGCCCCTGGGGGACCGGCCTTCTGGCATGCTGTGCGGCGCTCAAAGCGGCGAGGGTTCGGCCTCTCCGCCGGTTGCGCGCGGCTTCTTGGTCTTGGGGATTGCCAGAACCGAGGGCGCATTGCCGCCCTGATCGGTCGAGGACGGCGAGTCGTCATTGCCATCGCCCAGCTTTTCGCCCGCCATCACCTTACGGATCTGGTCGCCGGTCAGGGTTTCATACTCCAGCAGGCCCTGCGCCAGACGCTCGAACTCGTCCTCGTATTCGTTCAGGATCTGCATCGCGCGGGCATAGCCTTCATCGACGATGGCCTTCACCTCGGATTCGATCACCTTCTTGGTTTCCGCCGAAACCGAGAAGCCCGGGGTGTTGCCGTCATAGCCGGAATGGGCCTCGGCATAGTCGATATTGCCGATCTTGTCCGACATGCCCCAGCGCATCACCATGGCGCGCGCCACGGCCGAGACATTCTGGATATCGCCCGAGGCGCCGGAGGACACGCGGTCCTCACCCCACTTCTTGATTTCGGCCGCCTTGCCCGCCATGCCCATGGCGATGCGGTCCTTCATCTGGTCCTTGTGCCAGCTGTGACGGTCCATTTCCGGCAGGCTCATCACCATGCCAAGGGCACCGCCGCGCGGCATGATGGTGGCTTTATAGACCGGATCGCATTTCGGCAGCTTGATGCCGACGATGGCGTGACCGGCCTCATGATAAGCGGTCATTTCCTTGTCTTCGGGCGACATGACCATGGACCGCCGCTCGGCCCCCATCATCACCTTGTCCTTGGCGCTTTCGAAATCATCCATGGTGACGAAACGGCGGCCGATACGGGCAGCCATCAATGCAGCCTCGTTCACAAGGTTCGCGAGGTCAGCACCAGAGAAGCCGGGCGAGCCGCGCGCGATGGTGCGCAGGTCGACATCGGGACCCAGCGGGATCTTGCGGGCATGGACGCCAAGGATCTTTTCGCGGCCCTTGATGTCGGGGTTGCCGACGGTGATCTGACGGTCGAACCGGCCCGGACGCAGCAGCGCGGGGTCCAGCACATCCTTGCGGTTGGTGGCCGCGACGATGATGACGCCTTCATTGGCCTCAAACCCGTCCATTTCCACCAGCAGCTGGTTCAGAGTCTGCTCACGCTCGTCATTGCCGCCGCCCATGCCGACACCACGGGCACGGCCCACCGCGTCGATTTCGTCGATGAACACGATGCAGGGCGCGTTCTTCTTGGCCTGCTCGAACATATCGCGCACACGGGATGCGCCGACGCCCACGAACATTTCTACGAAGTCGGAACCCGAGATGGTGAAGAAAGGCACGCCCGCCTCTCCCGCGATGGCGCGGGCCAGCAGGGTTTTCCCGGTGCCGGGCGGGCCGACGAGCAGCGCACCTTTGGGAATCTTGCCGCCAAGACGGCTGAACTTCTGCGGATTGCGCAGGAATTCGACAATCTCTTCCAGCTCTTCCTTGGCCTCGTCAATGCCGGCCACATCGTCAAAGGTCACGCGGCCCTGCTTTTCGGTCAGCAGCTTGGCGCGCGATTTACCAAAACCCATGGCGCCGCCGCGGCCACCGCCCTGCATCCGGTTCATGAAGTAGATCCAGACGCCGATCAGCAGGACGAAGGGCAGGAAGGTCATCAGGATCGACATGAAGCCCGATTGCTGCTGCGGCTTTGCCTCGACCGCCACGCCCTTGGCGATCAGCTTGTCGGTGATCGCCTCATCCTCGGGTTTGATGGTGGTGTAAGTGGTTCCATCGCGGGTCTGGATGCGGATCTGTTCGCCATTCAGCTCTACCGAGGCGACACGGCCGGCATCAACCTGCGCCATGAATTCGGAATAGCTGACCTGCCGCGACGACAGCGTGGGCGATCCGCCGGAAAACAGATTGAAAAGCGCCACGATCAGCAGAAGCAGGACGACCCAGAAGGCAATATTGCGCGCGTTGTTCACCAAAAGCTCCCGTAAACCCCGCGGCCCCGGAAAGGGCGCGGTCCTTGCTCCCTAAGATAGACACATTGCCGCCCGGTTCAATGCGATAACAGGAAAGCACCGAATGCGGGCGTGCATGTCGCATCGGTGCGCAGGCCGAAAGCCGCCGAAGGGGCTGCGATCAGCGTCCCGCCCTGCCAGAGCGCGGGCGTCACCTCCAGCACATGGCGCGGCAGGCCCGTCGCCCGCCAGTCCGGGCAGGCGCGCAGGCCTTCTGCCCCAAGGGCACGGCGCTCCAGCCCCGGGGGCACAGCCATCTGCCAGCGCGGGTCCGGCCAACCTGGCTGCCGGGCCAGCCAGCCCCGTTTCAGCCGGCACCCCGCCAGCGTGGCATCACGGCCCTGCACCACCGCCTGCGCCAGCCGCGCCAAGGCCGCCGCGCGGGGCGCATGATCCGCCCCGGTCAGCCACAGGATCGCCGTGCGCAACAGGCGGCGGGCGATCTCCCCCGGCAGGGCGGCAAAGCCCACCGCGTCGATGCGCAGCGCGCCGGCCTCTTCATGGCAGACCCGGGCGGCGGCTTCGGCCACAGCGGCATCCAGCGCGGCGCGGGCCTGCGCCAGATGGGCAGCGCTGGCCGCCAGCCGGTCCGGTGTCAGGCCGAGCGGGGAAAGCGTGGCCAGCGCCTTGCGGACACGTGCGCGCAGATAGCGGTCATTGCCGTTCGAAGGGTCCTCAATCCACCCGATTCCCTGCCCGGCCAGCCACAGCCGCAGGTCGCTGCGGGTGATCCCCAGCATCGGGCGCAGCCAGCGCACCCCCCCTGTGGTCCAGTCCGGCCGCATTCCGCACAACCCGTCGATCCCTGCGGCCCGCGAAAGGCCGATCAGCAGCGCCTCGGCCTGATCATCGGCGGTATGGCCAAGGGCCACGGCCACCAGCCCCCGCTCTGCCGCCCAGTCCGACAAAAGCGCGCGGCGCGCCAGACGGGCCGCCTCCATCAGATTGCCGGGAACGGTGGCCCCGTGGTTCCAGGGCAGCACCCGATGCGGAATGCCAATCCGGGCACAATCAGCCGCCACCGCCGCGGCCTCATCCGCGCTTTCAGGACGCAATCCATGGTCCACCGTGGCGGCTTCCACCCTGTGACCGGCCGCCCGCAGCAAATGCAGAAGGGCGACGGAATCCCCGCCGCCCGAAAGCGCCACGCCGATGGGCCCGGACAGCCCCGGCGGCAGATGCAGCGCCGCAGGTCCTAGCGCCATCGGGTTAAGGGCAACCCAGCCCCTGCATCGCAATGGGCGCCTGTGTGGCGGCCATGGTGCCCGGATATTGCGTGCCCACTTCGGCCAGAGTGATGCAGGCCTCGGGCCTTTGGCCCAGCTGGCCAAGCGCCTGCCCGAGCTTCAGCAGGGAATCGGCGGCAAAGGGGCTTTGCGGATCGCTGGAATAGCTGTCCAGATAGGCCCGCGCCGATTCTGCCGTGCTGCCCAGACTGGCCAGCGCCTCGCCCCGCAGATAATGCGCCTCGGGGATCAGCGGCCCGCCAGGATAGGATTGGGCATAGGTCGCAAAGAGCTCCGCAGCCCGGCGAAAGTCACCCTGACCGAGCACCTCCTTGGCCCGGTCGAAATCTGCCTTCTCGGCAACGGCCAGTTCCGGCCCGGTGGAGGTGGAACCCGCCGCAGGCGCGGCAGGAGGAGCAGCCGGGGCCGCAGCGGCCGAGCCACCGCCCAGAACCGAGGTCTGGCCCAACGACAGGGGATCGCAGCCCGGCGTCTGTTCGCACAGCCGGAATTCGATATCGCCGATGCGGTTGGTGCCATCCGACACCACACGGTTCAGCCGCAGCTCGATTTCCTCGGCGCGTGCGGTCAGCCGCGACAGTTCGGCCTCGATCGTGTCCATGCGCGCCAGCGCATCAGAACCGCCCATCCGGACCGAGGCACCGGTGGTCGTCATCTCGGCCTTGAGGGAATTGAACTCGGCCGCAAGCTGGCCCAGTTCAACCCGGATGTCCGCCAGCGTCTCGGCCCCGGCCGGAAGGCCGAACCCCAACGCCAGAAACGGAAGGAGGAACCGGGCCCGGGTCACCTCAGACCCCCGCGCCCACCGACAGCACCGTCACGGCGCGGCGGTTCTTGGCATAGCACGCCTCAGCCGAGCAGACCTCGATCGGGCGCTCCTTGCCGTAAGAGATGGTCTTCATCCGCGTGCCCGACACGCCCTGAGCGATCAGGAACTGCTGCACCGCTGCCGCCCGGCGCGCGCCGAGGGCAAGGTTGTATTCGCGGGTGCCCTGTTCGTCGGCATGGCCTTCGATGATGATGGCATAGCCCGGGTTCTGGTTCAGCCAGCTGGCCTGCGCGGTCAGGATCGTGCGCGCCTCGGGCGACAGGGTGGACTGGTCGACAAGGAACAGCACCCGGTCACCGACCGTCTGGTTGAAATAGGCGATGGAGCGCGGATCGCTGGGATCGCCCAGCCCCGTCGTGTCGATATAGCCCGAGCCGCCTGCACCGCCGGCGCCTCCGGCACCACCCGCCCCGCCGCCGCCCGCGCCATAGCGGTCAGGGTTCTGGCAGGCGGCCAGCGTCAGCGCGGCCACGATCATCAGGGCCTTGTGGGTCAGGGTCATCGGAACCGTCCTCTTCATTTCGCAACGCGGCGTTCTGTTGCGCCGCAGGTTAACAGGTTCGCGCCCCCGAGGGAATCGGGGTGCGCAGAATTACGGCAGCAGCGGCGACCAGGCCGGGTCCGAGGACGGACCTTCGGTCGGGATCTGCTTCAGATTGCGGCCGGTGATGTCCACCGACCACAGCGATGCCTGCCCGCCCCCGCCCGAGGTTTCGCGCGTGAACATGATGACCCGGCCATTCGGGGCCCAGGTCGGGCCTTCGTCAAGGAACGAGGACGTGAGCAGACGCTCTTCCGAACCATCCGTGCGCATCACGCCGATGTGGAAGCGGCCCGCATTCTGCTTGGTGAAGGCAATCAGGTCGCCGCGCGGCGACCAGACCGGGGTGCCGTAGCGGCCTTCACCGCCGGAAATCCGCCGCCCCTCGCCACCGCCTGCGCCCATGACATAGATTTGCGGCGCGCCGGTGCGGTCGCTTTCAAACACGATCTGGCTGCCGTCCGGGCTGAACGAGGGCGCGGTTTCGATGGAGGGCGCATTGGTCAGCTGGGTTGTTCCGCCCGACCGCAGGTTCATCAGGTAGATGTCGGTATTGCCGCCGCGTTCCAGCGAGAAGACGACCGACCCGCCATCGGGCGAAAAGCGCGGCGCAAAGGTCATGGTGCCGGGCTGTTCGCCCAGGGTCTGGCGCTTCAGGCTGCCCACATCCATCAGGGTGATGCGGGGGAAACCCGTCTCATAGCTGGTGTAGAGGATGCGGTCGCCCGTGGGCGAGAAGCGCGGCGCCAGAACGATGGAATTGGAATCGGTCAGATACTGGACGTTGGCCCCGTCATAATCCATCACGGCCAGCCGCTTCAGCCGGGCGTTCTTGGGGCCGCTTTCGCTGACAAAGACCACGCGGCTGTCGAAGTAGCCGCCTTCGCCCGTCACCTTGGAATAGACCACATCGGCCACCTTATGGGCCATCCGGCGCCATCCGGCCTTGGTGCCTGCGAATTGCAGCGCGGCACCGTCGATGGGGCGGCCGTTGAACACGTCATAGGCCCGGAATTTCACCGTCACCCGGTCCCCCGCGGCGGTGACGGCCCCGGTGATCAGCACCTGCGCGTTGATGGCCTTCCAGTCCTCGAACGAGATGCCCGCGTCAAAGCTGGTGACCCGGCCGATATGCGCCTCGGCGGGAATGTCGCGAAACAGGCCGGTGCCGGACAGGTCCGCCGCAACCACCCGCGCGATGTCAGAGGCAAGGCGTCCTGCGCCGCCTTCGTCCACGAACAGCGGCACGGCAATCGGCATCGGCTCGATCACGCCCGAGTCGATGACGATGCGCGGCGGGCTGCCGTCCTGTGCGCGGGCCGCGGCGGCCAGCGAAACGCCTGCGGCCATCCCGGCCATGAAGGTTCTGCGAGCGAGTTTCATCTGCCTCTTGCTCCGATCTTTCTGTCCCTATGCCCGGATCGGGCGGCGGCCCGACAGGGGAAAATACACCAACGCACGTCCGCCAAGCGGCGGTTCCCTTCTCATCGCATCCTCATGCCATTGGCATCGAAGACGAATTCCAGCACCTTCCAGGTCTCGTATTTGTCGGCGGGCAACGGAATGCCGCCTTCGACATAGGCACGCTGGATCGCGCGACGGGCGGCGGCAAAGGCCACGTCGGTGGCCTGCTGGCTAGGCCCGTCGCTTTGAACCAGAGAGATATTGCCCGGCTTGCCGTCCGGCGTGAACTCCACCCGCACGATCACCGTGGTGCGCATCACCTCGGACGAAGCGCTGCCAAGGTTCCACTTGTTGCCAATGGCAGATTTGATGTCGCCGATCTCGCCCGCGTTCAGGGGCGGGCCGCTGGAATTGCCGCTGCCGCCCTGCCCGGCACTGCTGCTGGCGGCGGGCGCAGGCTCGGCCGCGGATTCCGCGGCGGCGGCGGCCACCGCGGCGGCAATGGCATCGGCGTCGCTGTCACTGTTGTCCGAAGCGGAAGCCGAGGACGAGGCTGCCGGCGCCGCGGGCGTTTCCGCAGGGGCAGCAGGACGGGCGGGCCGCGACGGACGCGCCTTCGGCCGGACCGAGGCGGTCATGCCCAGCGCCTCGTCCTGCTCTTCGGTCGCCTCGGTGCGCAGCACGTCGCCGGTCTCCTCCGCCACGGTTTCCTCGCGCGCCTCCTGCGGGGGCTGCGGGGTTTCTGCGGGGGCTTCGGTCACGGCCTGTTCCGGCGTTTCGGCGGTCACCGCCTCTTCAGGCACCGACACGGGCGCGGGCGCCACGCGATCCGCGGGCTTCGGCTTCGGGCGGAGCGAGCTGGACATGGACGGGATCGGCTGCTCTTCGGGCAGCACCACCACATCTTCCGGCACCGGCTCCGGCTGGGGCACGGGGTCGGGTTCCGGCTCGGGCAAAGGGGCAGGTTCCGGCGGTGTGGCCACGGGCTCCGGCGCCGGTTCGGGCGCTGGTTCCGGCTGCGGCTCCGGTTCCGGCTGCGGTGCGGCCTCGGGGCGGGCGGGCGGCGCAGGGCTTTCCTCCATCGCCGGGGCCTCGGGCTGGGCCGGCTCTTCCGCCGGGGCCGCGGCAGGTTGTTCGGCAGGCGTGTCGCTGGCCTTCGGCGCCGAAGACTGCATCGCATCGAACTCGGCCGCCGAAATCGTCGAAACCGACATCGACGGCAGCTGGATCGGCGCATCGGGCGCGTAAAGCCAGTCCCCCAGGAGCACCCAGAAGACGGCCCCGGCATGCAGGATGCCGGACCAGATCGTGCCCGTCTGGAGCCGCGTTTCCATGCCCCGGCCCCGCCCTAGTTCCCCGCGCCGAAATCCGGCCCCTGGGATTCGGTCACCAGTCCGATTTCATTGAACCCGGCGGCATTCAGCGCGCCCATGATCTGCGCCACCCGTTCATAGGGCAGCCCGCCATCGGCCCGCAGATAGATCTTCTTGCTGGTCCGCTCGGCCGAGACGGCGCGCAGCTTCGGGATCAGCTCACCCTCCGCCACTTCGCTGTTCATCACCGCGATCAGGCCGTCGGCGGTCAGCGTGATGGTCAGCGGCTCTTCCTGCTCGGTCGGCAGCGCGGTGGCCGCCGTCTTCGGCATGTTGACCGGAACGCCCACCGTCATCATCGGCGCGGCCACCATGAAGATGATCAGCAGCACCAGCATCACGTCCACGAAGGGCGTGACGTTGATCTCGCTCATCGCGGCGGACGAGCCGCGGCGGCGGCCGCGCCGTCCGCCCCCGCCCGATTTCTTCATCACCCCGGCGCCCATGGATCAGGAATCCAGCTGGCGCGACAGGATGGTCGCGAATTCGTCGGCAAAGCTTTCCCAGTTGCCCTGGATGCGTTCGCTGTCCGCGTTCAGCTTGTTGTAGGCCACAACCGCCGGAATGGCCGCGATCAGGCCGATGCCGGTGGCCAGAAGCGCCTCGGCAATGCCCGGCGCCACAACGGCCAGAGAGGTATTCTGGCTGATGGCGATCTGCTCGAACGAATATTTGATGCCCCAGATCGTGCCGAAAAGGCCGATGAAGGGCGCGGTCGAGCCGGTGGTGGCAAGGAAGGACAGGCCATGGTTCAGCCGTTCGCTCTCACGGGCAATCGCCACATCCATGGCGCGGTCGATCCGGGCCTGTGCGCCTGCGATCAGCGCGCCGTCCTGCCGGTGGCTGCGGCGCCATTCCAGCATGCCGGCGGCAAAGACCTGTTCGCTGGCCCCCTGCGGTTCGGGTCCGATGCGGTCGAACAGCTCATCCAGCGGCTCACCCGACCAGAAGGCGCGGTCGAAGACCGCCGCCTCGGCACGCGCCTTGCGGAACAGGATGTGCTTCTGGATGATGATCGCCCAGGACCAGAAGGACATGGCCATGAGAAGGATCATGACCAGCTTCACCACCAGCGTGGCACGGGCAAAGAGGGCTAGCAGCGAGAAGTCAATCTCCTGCGCCATCGCGAGGGCTTCGGTTTCCATTACGCCTGCTCTGTTCGTTGGTCGGCCGTTTCCCGGTCCGTTACCGCTGATTCTATCAACCTTACAGGGGGAATGCCAACACAGTTTGGCGAGCGGCGGGCCTTCGCGCAGTGCAAGAGGCCATTTCGGCGCCTAAGGCGCAGGCTTTTGCAGGGCGGCACGCACCTCTGGCGGGATGCGGACGGCCTGCCCCGCCCCCGTCAGGCAGACCAGCGTGACCATGGCGCGGAACAGCACGTCCTCGCCGCGCAGCACCTGCTGCGCCACAACGATGCGGGCGCCACCCAGATCCTGCAAGGCGGTGGTCACGGTCAGATCCTCGCCAAAGCGGGCGGGACGCAGATAATCCGCCTCGACCCGGCGGACGGCAAAGACCACGTCCAGCCGATCGCGCAGCGCCATCTGGTCGATCCCTGCCGCACGCACCCATTCGCTGCGCCCGCGTTCGATGAATTTCAGATAGTTGGCATAATAGACGATCCCGGCCAGATCGGTGTCCTCATAATAGACGCGGACGGGCAGGCTGTGGGTCATCTGGGCATTCCTTTGCGGCGGGCCATGGTGGCGCCCCCGGGGCCAAAGGTCCAGCCGGGGCTTGCGCAGGATACCGCCCGCACCGACATTTGCCGCAAAGGAGACCTGCCATGCCGCTGCGCCCGACCCTGCTTGCCCTCTCGCTGCTTGCCACCCCCGCCCTGGCCGAAGAGGTGGGTCGTGTCGGCGTGGACTGGGTGGGAAACGATATCGTGATCGACGCCTTCGCCGATCCCGAAATTCCCGGTGTGACCTGCCACGTCGCCTATTTCGACCGCTCGGTCTATGACCGGCTGACCGAGGGCAACTGGTTCGAAGACCCGTCCTATTCTGCGGTGGATTGCAGCCAGACCGGCCCGATCACCCTGCCCGAGGGGCTGTCGGACGATCCCGAGGGCGAGAAAGTGTTCTCTGAACGGCAGTCGCTGATCCTGAAGCGGCTGATCGTCACCCGGATCTGGGACAAGGCGAACAATGCGCTGATCTATCTGGCCCATGCCAGCGAGGTGACCCAAGGCTCGGGCAAGATGTCCGTTTCGGTCATTCCGCTTTCGGCGCCTTGAGCCGGGCCAGTTCTTCCGCATGCTCGGCCAGTGCGGAAATTCCACGGGGCGACAGGGCATAGAGGCCGCGGCCGGGGTGATCGAACCAGCCATAATGGTCGGCACGCATCAGGGCGGTGGCCCGTGCCACCCCGGCGTCCCGCGCCACATCTGCAGCGCGCCGCGGTCCTGCGGCCAGCGCATCCAGACAGCGCAAAGCATCCTGCCGGTAGGCCGTCATGCGCTTGACCCCGGTGGTGCCGCCGGTGTTCGGATCGCCCACCCGCCGCTGGAATTCCCGCAGCAGCCGACCGGCCCGCACCGCGTTCCTTCGCGGCTCATAGGGGCCAGGGTCCAGATGCGCCTCGACCGTGCCGTCGGGGCGCACCGCCAGCAGGCCCAGGCCCAGACGGCGGCACAGCGCCGTCACTTCGCGGTAGCGCGGGCCCCAGCCTTTGGGTCCCAGTCCGGCGGCCAGATAGACCGTGTCGAACAGAGCCAGCCGCGCCACGCCCTGCAGCACCAGCGTCAACGAAAAACCGGTCTTCATCTCCACAACCAACGGCGGGTCGCCGTCGCGGCAGGCCATCAGGTCGCAGGCACCGATCTCGGCCTTGACCTCATAGCCCTGCGCCTCAAGAAAGGCCTTCACCGGGCCGTAAAGATCGGCCTCACGCCTCATGCCGCGGACAGCCGCGCCGCCAGCCGGTAGGCATGGGCCGGGTCCCGCGCCACGGCAGGCAGCGCCGGATCATAGGCCGCACGGATCAGCCCCGAGATGGCGGGCCGCAGGATCACCGTCTGACCGGCCCGCGCCAAAGGGGCAGCGGCGGCAAAGGCGCCCTCCCCCCAGGACAGCATCGCCTCGGCGGCCTGCGCCAGCGCCAGATCGGCCGCGGGCATGGCCGACAAATGGGCATCCATCCGCAGGAAGACAAAGACCGCCCGGATCGCCCCTTCGGCATCGAAGCGGAAGGCGCGATACTGATTGGCGCCCGCCGCCTCCAGCCGCGCGCAGAGCGGACCCAGATCGGGGATCAGCCGGTCAAGGTTCGGCAGCTGCGGCAGCTCATCCCAGTCGCGGAAGAAGAAGATCATCAGATTGGCGCCCAACTCCGGGTCCGTCTCGGCCATCCGGTGCCCGGCCAGCGTCACCACCGCCTCGATGCCACCCTTGACCGTGGCAAGGGTGGCATCATCCACCCCGAAGACCACCGGCACAACGGGCCGTCCCCAGCGGGCGCAAAGGAAGCTGCCGTCCCGGCGGGTGAAAAACGTCTGGATCTCATCCGGCGTCATGGCATTCCCTGTATTGGTGCCCCCAGATACCCGCGCCGCGCCCACCGCTCAAGCCGCCCCGGCGATTGCCGCGCCGGATGGCGGACGGAACCCGCGGCGGGTTCTGCCGTTTTCTTCCTGCAACGAAGGAGGACGCAATGACCCGACCCGATTTCGACAAGACGGCCGAGAACACCAAGTTCAATGTCGCCGCCGAGGCGCAGAAGCGCAAGCTGGACGCGGTGGCCGAAAAACATGCGAATACGATCCGCGGTGATACCGAGCCGAATGCCGGCGGCCAGAACCGCGAGGCGGGCGACCGCAAGGCGCGCCAGAATGACAGGGCGACCAACGGCGGCGAATGAGCCCGGCCCGCCGGTTGCGAAGCGGAGCCTCCGCGCCACGGCGCGGAGGCATTCTAATATGTCGGCTCTGGCCTTCGGCCAACCGCCTCCGTCGTGCCTCCGGCGGGGATATTTGGGCAAACTGGAATAGGCTTTCCACTTTGTTCAAATATCCCGGGGGGCCGAAGGCGGGGGCAGAGCCCCCTCAGCCGTCGAACAATTCGCCCTGACCGGGCGGCCTTGGCGCCTCCAGCCCCAGATGGCGCCAGGCCTTCTGGCCCAGCATCCGGCCCCGCGGGGTGCGCTGGATCAGGCCCTGCTGCAGGAGGTAGGGTTCGATCACTTCCTCGATGGCATCGCGGGGTTCCGAGAGGGCAGCAGCAATGGTTTCCACCCCCACCGGACCACCGCCGTAATTTTCGGCAACCAGCGTCAGATAGCGCCGGTCCGCGCCGTCCAGCCCCAGATTGTCCACCCCGAGCCGGGTCAGCGCCCTGTCGGCCAAAGTGCGGGATATGACGCCGCCCGCCTCGACCATGGCGAAATCCACCACGCGGCGCAGCAGGCGCCCGGCGATCCGCGGCGTGCCGCGGGCACGGCGGGCAATCTCGCGGCAGCCCGGCTCATCCGCCTCGATCCCCATCAGCCGGGCGCCGCGGCTGACGATCAGGAAAAGCTCATCCTCGGTATAGAATTGCAGCCGCGTGGGGATGCCGAAGCGGTCACGCAGGGGCGTGGTCAGAAGGCCCAGCCGTGTGGTGGCGCCGACCAGCGTGAAGGGCTGAAGGTCGATCCGCACCGTGCGCGCCGCGGGCCCTTCGCCGATCACCAGATCCAGCGCAAAATCCTCCATCGCGGGATAAAGGACCTCTTCCACCACCGGCGAGAGGCGGTGGATCTCGTCGATGAACAGGACATCGCGCGGTTCCAGATTGGTCAGGATCGCCGCCAGATCGCCCGGCCGCGCCAGCACCGGGCCGGAAGTCATGCGGAACCCCACCCCCAGCTCGCGCGCCATGATCTGGGCGAGCGTGGTTTTCCCCAGCCCCGGCGGGCCGTGGAACAGGGTGTGATCCATCGCCTCGCCCCGCATCCGCGCGGCCTCGATGAACACACGCAGATTGGCCCGCGCCTCGGCCTGACCGACAAATTCCTCCAGCGCCTGCGGCCGCAGGGCGCGGTCGGCATCTTCGGGCAAACGGTCGGGACGAAGCTGGGGGTCGGGCTGGATCATGGCGGAACAATCCCCGAACGCAGGCCATTTGGCAAGGCATCAGCCATCGGTCCATTGGCGCACCACAGGATTTCGTCACGCCAGAAGGACATGCCCCGCGCTGCAAGAAAAGCTCACGGGAAACAGCGATTTGTGACATCTTATTCTTTATATGAATAAGACAATTTCCGAGAGCCGGAAGATCAGCGCTCCTGTTGTGCAGAGTCTAAAAGATACTCAACCTCGGAGGATGGTAAGAATGATTGAGATCCTCGTCTCGACCGGCAGGGACCGATGGTTGCATATCGAAATTCGCAGGGGAGAGATTCGGTGCCGGGTCAGATATGGCGGACCGGTCCGATTTCAGGTTCGGCGCTATGTGCGGACGCGCCACCGCCGATCTTAGAGATTTCGCGGCAGGGGCCACCTGCCGCTTTCGGGTCGCCTGTACATCCGGGCGCGGGTCGAAACTTTATCTGAATGATGATCGCCTCAGCGCAGGCGCGCCCGCGCGCCGCCTCAGGCCCAGGGGCCGCGGTGGCGGGTAACGCGAGGGATACCGGTGCGGGCCGCCGCCGGGGCCGCGGGCTGCATCCGCATCAGGGCGGCCACCCGGTTGGCGGTGGAAGGGTGGGTGGAGAACAGGTTGTCCGCCCCGCGCCCGTTCAGCGGGTTGATGATGAACATATGCGCCACCGCCGGGTTGCGTTCGGCGGCGGGGTTGATCCGCTGCCGGGCCAGCGCCTCGATCTTCTGGAGGGCGGAGGCTAGCGCGCCGGGATTGCCGCTGATCTCGGCGCCCAGCCGGTCGGCCTCATATTCGCGGGAGCGCGAGATCGCCATCTGCACCATGCCCGCCGCCAACGGGGCAAGGATCATCAGCGCCAGCGTGCCGATCAGCCCGCCCGGACGGTCACGGTCGGAGCCACCGAAGAACATGCCGAAATTCGCCAGCATCGAAATGGCACCCGCCATGGTGGCGGTGATCGTCATGGTCAGCGTGTCGCGGTGGCGGATATGGGCCAGCTCATGCGCCATTACGCCCGCGATTTCTTCGCGCGACAGGCTGCGCAGCAGGCCGGTCGTCGCGGCCACCGCGGCGTTTTCGGGGTTGCGGCCGGTGGCAAAGGCATTGGGCTGATCGGTCTCGATGATAAAGACTTTGGGCCGCGGCATCTGCGCGCGGTCGGCCAGATCATGGACCATGGCCACAAGATCGGGCGCGGTGCGGGCATCCACCTCACGCGCGCCGGTCATCGACAGCACCGCCTTGTCCGAGTTCCAGAAGGCGAAGAGGTTCATCGCACCCGCCACGGCCAGCGCGATCACTGCGCCGGTAGTGCCGCCGATCAGCGCGCCCACGCCCATGAACAGGGCCGTCATCGCGGCCATCAGGATGAATGTGCGGAGATTGCCCATGCCTTGCCCTTTCCTTCGGGAAAGATATGGAAATTCCCTGCGGCAGCGGCAAGACCCGCGGTGTGGTTTGGGGTTGTGTGCCCCTACCGCGGCGCCAGCCGCTTCAGCGCCAGCCGGATCAGGGCGGAGGTCTCGGCCTCGGGGTTCTCGCCGCAGACCACGGCCACCGCCTCGGCCGCGTCCCCTTGCCCGTAGCCAAGGTTCATCAGCGCCGAGAGCGCATCGGCCGTGCTGGCCGCGCGGGCCTGCGCCGGGCTGGGCACCGCCGCGGTCTTGGCCTTGCGCGCCGGTGCCGCGGGGACGGGTTCGGCCTCGATCACCTCAACCGTGGCGGCCTGCGCCAGCCCCGCGCCCATGGCCATGACCGAGGGCGCCTTGGCCTTCAGTTCAAGGATTACCCGTTGCGCCAGCTTCGGCCCCACGCCGGGCGCCGCCTGAACCGCACGCGCATCGCCCAGAGTGATCGCCCGCGCGACCCCCTCGGCCCCCAAGGCGCCCAGAATGGCCATCGAGGCCTTGGCCCCCACGCCCTGCACCGTCATCAGCAGCTTGTGCCATTCCTTGTCCAGCATGGTGGGAAAGCCGAACAGCTGCAGCAGATCCTCGCGCACCAGAAGATCGGTATACAGCGCCACCGCCTCGCCCACCGGGGGCAGGCCCGCCATGGTCCGGTCGTTCACATGGACGATATAGCCCACGCCGCGGCAGTCGATCAGCACCTGATCATGGCCCTTCCAGTCCAGCCGCCCCGCAATCCGCCCGATCATCCTGCCGCCCTTCTGACCGCGGCCTCCAGCCGGCCCGCGCTTTGCGCATGATGCGCGTGGCAGATCGCCACCGCCAGCGCATCCGCGGCATCGGGGCCAGCCACCTTCACCCCGGGCAGATGCAGCCGCACCATATGGTCGATCTGCACCTTGGCCGCATGGCCCACGCCGACCACCGTCTTTTTCACCGCATTCGGGGCATATTCCCCCACGACCAGCCCGAACTGCGCCGGGACCAGAAGGGCGATCCCCCGCGCCTGCCCCAGTTTCAGTGTGGCCACCGCATCCTTGTTGACGAAGGTATGTTCCACCGCTGCCGTCTCGGGCAGCCACGCACGGAACACCTCGGTCAGTTGCAGGTGCAGGCTGGCCAGCCTTTGCGCCAGATCCACGCTGCCGTCGGAATGGCAGATGCCGTTCGCAACATGGCTGAGTCGCGCGCCGGAGACGTCGATCACCCCCCAGCCGAGGTTCCGAAGCCCCGGATCAATGCCGATCACCCGCATGCCTGCCCCTTTTCTTTTGAAAAGGACTAGCACGAACCGGGAACATCCGCCAATGGCGAAGTTTCACCCCTGCCGCCCGATTGCGACAGGACAGGCTGAAAGCGACCTGAAAGCGACCGGGCATCTGCCGGAACCGACCATTTTTGACCATCCGGTCAGATGCCCGGGAAAATCATGTCAGGACGATGTCTTCTGCTATGCAGCAATTGCAACGCGGCCTTGCTCGCGGCCCGCTTGCCGCAATTATTCGGCTGAATTATCTGACGGCGTGAGGAGCAAAACGCTCACTCCATAAGCAGTTTGTGAAAAGGAACACCATCATGGCCGCCATCGAAACGAGCCGCCCGGCACCGTTCGGCGCCATCACGACGTACCGCGCAATCAACGGTCTTTCGGGGGTTTTCGCCTCGCTGAAAGGCTGGAATGACGCGCGCCTCACCCGCAAGGCCCTGTCGAAGCTCACCGATCGTGAGCTGGACGATATCGGCCTCTGCCGTGGTGACATCGAGATGCTGGGGCGTTGAGTCGAACGCTCCGACCGTCAGGTCGCCGGACTTGAAAGGACCGCCGCGCGGATAGGCCGCCGGCGGTCTTCTTCATTTCGGCCATATGTTCTCTGCGATGCGCTCAAGCCAGCGCGGGGCGGCTCAGGGCCGTGCGGGAAAGACCTCACCCAGGAACGCCGCGATCAGCCGGGTCACCGGATCAGCCGACATGAGACGGGCCGCCAGGGTGTCGAACCCTTCGCCCCCGGTCAGTGCGGCAACACGGGTGTCATAGACCTCTTCGCCCACCTGAAACAGGATCAGCCCCTTCAGTGCAAGGCCAAGCACCAGCACCAGAGCCGCCACCCGCAGCAGGCGGACGGGCGAGGTGCGGCGGCGGACAGAGGATGAGCGGCCCAGAGTGCCGGGCGCTTCAAAGCCATAGCCCTTGCGGTGCGTCTTCTCGATCCGCGTCACGCGGCCCTGAAAGTCCCTGAGATTCGGATCTGCCCACATGTCGCCACCAGATAAGCCGCAGGCCCCCGCCTTGGCGGTATTCCTGCGTCCGGAATATGGCCGAAATGGGGCAAATATGCCGACCATCATCCGAGAATTTACAAATTCTTAATTCATAACGGGCATTTAGCCGCGTTCCAGCACCAATGCCGACCACTCACCCAGATCGTTTCTGTCCTGAAGACGGAAGCCCTGCGCCTGATAGGCCGCGATCACCGTCTCGGCCTGCACGACCAGTAGGCCGGACAGAATCACCCGCCCGCCCGGCGCGCAATAGCGGCCCATATCGGGCGCCAGTTCGACCAGCGGCCCCTTCAGGATATTGGCGAAGATCAGATCATAGGGCGCACCCGCGGTCAGGCGGCGATGGTCAAAGCCTGCGGCCTCGACACAGTCGATCCGGCCCTCCAGCCCGTTGATGGCGACATTGGCCTTGGCCACATCCACGGCGACGGGGTCGATGTCGCTGGCAATGATCTGCGCCTCGGGCAGCATCTTGGCCGCGGCCATGGCCAGAACCGCGGTGCCCGCGCCGATATCGGCCACGTTGGC
Source organism: Neotabrizicola sp. VNH66 (assembly GCF_049445895.1). NCBI lineage: Bacteria > Pseudomonadati > Pseudomonadota > Alphaproteobacteria > Rhodobacterales > Paracoccaceae > Neotabrizicola > Neotabrizicola sp. VNH66. Next base: position 224,346 of record NZ_JBMSDW010000005.1, on the reverse strand, counting down.
GGGGCGGACCCCGGCTTCATACAGCGCATCGAAGGCCAGCAGGCAGCCCAGAGTGGTGCCATGGTGGCCAGTGCCGAAGGCCATCGTCGCCTCGATCTGCAGGGCCACGCGGCCCTCGGGCACCTTGTCGGCATCATGGCTGCCAAAGACGAAGAACCGCCCGGCATCCACCGGATGCAATTCGCGCTGGACCTTGGCGACCCAGTCCACATCGGGCAGTTCGCTGACAAGGAAACTTTTGGCACCAAAGGCGGTGGCAAGGATTTCCAGCACGATCTCATCGGGGGCTTCGGTGAAATAGCCGCCCACTTCCCAGATGCCCGATCCGTCCTCGACCTCGAACACGCCCACGCCATAGGGCTCGGGGTCCATGTCCTCCATCGCCTCGCCCAAAGCGCGCGCGGCCTCTTCGCCGGTCAGGGTCGTCAGGGCGGTAAAGGTGGGCATCGTCGTCTCCGTTGCGGTCCATGAGGCGGTGTGAGGCGGCGCCTTCGGGCCGCATAGACCCGCGGCCTGAACGGGTCAAGCGTGAGGGTATAGTGGGATGCCTAGCACCGCAGCCCGGTCATGCGCGCCGCCATCCGTAGAAGGCTGGTGTCCTTGTAGTCGATCTCTCCGGCCAGAAGCGCCATGAACCGGCGCTGAAGGTTCGGATTGCGGGCCAGCGCAGCATGGAACCGCCCCCGCAGCCAGGGATGCTGCACCAGCCGCACGATGCGACGCGCCCGGGCGATCTCATCCTGCACGGCCCGGATCTGCGGCAGATACTGCGCGGCAGCCGTCTCCGGCCGGCCCAATGCCAAAGCGGCCGCGGCTGCCTGCGCGGCAAGCGCGCCGCTGTGGATGGCCCAGGCGATGCCCTCTCCGGTCAGCGGATCGACCAGCCCTGCCGCATCCCCTGCCAGAAGCACGGCGCCGCGGCCCGGAGCCGGGCGGCGTTCGCCCCCGGGCAGGTGGTGGCCCTTCACCTTCAGCCCGGCCCCGCCCCGCGGCAGCAGCCAACGGTCGAAATCCTGCCGCATGGCCGGATTCGCCCGCTCCACCCCGCCGATGCCAAGCGTCAGGCTGTCCAGCTTGGGAAAAGACCAGCCATAGCCGCCCAACGGGCCAGAAAGGTCGATCTCGGCCACCGCATCCGGTGGCGGCGGGCCGGGCAACTCGACCTCCAGCGCCAGACCGATATGGGCAGGATCGAAGGCGCGGCCATGGAGCGCGCGGCCCACGACAGAACTGACGCCATCCGCCCCGATCAGCACACGCCCGCTGATCCGCCCGCCGGCCAGGATCAGGCTGGTGCCGTCCAGCGTGGCGCGTCCGGTAAAGGGCACCGCCCCGCGCGCAAGCGCAAGGTCGCGCAGCCCCGCATCAAAGCTGCGGCGCATGACCATGCGGATGGCGGGGAGCCCGTCCATCCGCCCCAGCTCGCGCAGACCTGCCATGAAACGCACGCCATGGCAGTCCAGATAGGGCACCTCGGGGAAGGTGCCGAACACCCGGCCGATCACCTTCTGCGCGCGGCCCGTCACCCCGCCGCCACACAGCTTGTCCCGGGGAAAGGCGGCCCGGTCCACCAGCGCGACCGACAGACCCTGCGCCCGCGCCTCGGCCGCGGCGGCCGCGCCTGCGGGACCCGCGCCCAGCACAATCACATCGAAGTCTGTCATTCCTGCCCGCTCTCCAGCCGCGCGGCGATCAGTCCGCGCAACGCATTTCCCATCCAGAGGCGCACATGGGGCAGGTCGCGGGCAAGCAGAACCTCCTCCGGACAGGCAAGTTCGGCGCGCAAGACGCCCGGCAGCACCCCACAGGTCAGGGGCGGCGTCCTCAGGCCCTGCCCACGGTCGAAGAACAGCGTGCTGATCGTTCCCTCGCAGACCTCATCCCGTTCGTTCAGGAAGATGATTTCGTCGATCCCGCCCGGCAAGTCGGCGCGGGTGGTGTCATAAAGACCGCGGCGGGTGGATTTGACACGCAGCCATGGATCGGTCGAAGACAGACGGGTCTGTGATACCGCCAGCCGCCATTCAGGCCTGGCCAGCGGCAAGGCGCCAACCTGCCATTCGGCCTGCCCCTGCGCATCGATCGTCAGCCTGACCCGTGCCGGATGCGCGGGCAGCGGCACGTCGCACTTCCAATAGAAACCGACGCCCGGCTGCACCCAGCCCAAAAGCGCCCGCGACCGGTTCAGCCGGTCCAGATGCAGCTGGATGCGCGGGATCTTGCCCCCATCCCACAGCATCGTCTCGATCAACTTCAGCCCCGGCTCTCGGCCGCCTTCACGAAGCGCGCTTTCCACAGCGCCTCCTCCCATTCGCCCTGCGCGGTGGAATCATGCACCACCCCGCCGCCCACATTCATGACGATGCGGTCGCCCGTCACCGAAAGCGTGCGGATTGCCACGCTGAAATCCGCCGCACCATCCGGCCCCATCCAGCCGATGGCGCCGCAATAGGCCCCGCGGGCAAAGGGTTCCACCTCGCGGATGATCTCCATCGCGCGGATTTTCGGCGCGCCGGTGACGCTGCCGCAGGGGAACAGCGCCTGCACCAGCCCCGGCAGAGAGGGCGGCGCGGCCAACTGCCCGGTGACGGTGGAGGTCATCTGATGGACCGTGGCGTAATGTTCCACCGCATAAAGCGCGGGAACCTTCACGCTGCCCACCTGCGAGATCCGGCTGATGTCGTTGCGCAGAAGGTCAACGATCATCAGGTTCTCGGCCCGGTCCTTCGGATTGGTGGCCAGTTCCACGGCAATCGCGGCATCCCGGGCAGGGTCCGGGTCGCGCGGGCGGGTGCCTTTCATCGGCCGCGCCTCGATCCGTCCGGCGGCATCCATGCGGAAGAACAGCTCGGGGCTGCGGGACACCACCACCGGCCCCTGTCCAAGATCGACAAAGGCGCCGTGCCCCACCGGCCCGGTCCGTCGCAGCGCGCCGTAAAGCCCGAAGGCATCGCCCGACAGCAGGCGCGACCGCATCGGGAAAGTCAGGTTGACCTGATAGCAGTCACCGGCAGCGATATAGTCCAGCACCCGCGCGATGGCCCGGCCATAGGCGGCGCGGCTGATGGCGGGCACCGGCGGCGCCATGCTTGTGCCCTGCCCCGCGACGGCCATCGCCTCCAAGACCGGCGCGGCCTCGTGCGGCCCATCAAAGACCCCCAGCAGAAGAAGCGGCGCCCGGCGGCCACGGGGCATCCGCGCGGCCAGCTTCGGCTCCAGCGCATAGCCCGCCTCATAGGAGAGATAGCCCGCGACCCAGCCCCCCGCCTGACGCGCCGCCTCTGCCCGGGCCAGCGCGCGGGGAACATCACCGGCGCGGCGCGCCACGATCACCGCGCGCGGCGCGGCAAAGACCGCGGGCTTGCCCCCCGGCCCGTGTTCGACAAGGATCAGTCCGCGCGCATCGGTCATATCTGCGGGATAGGGCCAGCCGGGCCGCTGCGCCAGCCCCGAACGGCCGCTTCCGGGGCGGATTGCGACCTGTCGTCCCCCGGCCATTGCCGAAGGGGCGGTTTGCCCTTGCGCCGCGGCCCGCCCTGACTATAACCCCCGCCAATTTGCCGACAGCCAGGGGAAAGCGTGCCATGCCGAAGCGGACAGACATCCACTCGATCATGATCATCGGCGCGGGCCCCATCGTCATCGGGCAGGCCTGCGAGTTCGACTATTCCGGTGCACAGGCCTGCAAGGCGCTGCGGGAGGAAGGCTACCGCGTCATCCTCGTGAACTCCAACCCCGCCACGATCATGACCGATCCGGGGCTGGCCGATGCCACCTATATCGAACCGATCACCCCCGAAGTGGTGGCCAAGATCATCGAAAAGGAACGCCCCGACGCGATCCTGCCGACGATGGGCGGACAGACCGGCCTGAACACCGCTTTGGCGCTGGCCGACATGGGCGTGTTGGATAAGTTCAACGTTGAACTGATCGGCGCCAAGCGTGAAGCCATCGAAATGGCAGAAGACCGCAAGTTGTTCCGCGAGGCGATGGACCGGATCGGGTTGGAAAATCCCAAGGCGGTGATCGTCGCCGCCCCGAAACTGGCCAGCGGCAAATATGACATCACCGCCGGTATCGCGCAGGCGATGGCCGATCTTGAATATGTGGGCCTGCCCGCGATCATCCGCCCCGCCTTTACCCTCGGCGGCACCGGCGGCGGCGTGGCCTACAACCGCGACGATTACGAGGCCATCGTGAAATCGGGGCTGGAGGCCAGCCCGGTGGCGCAGGTTCTGGTCGATGAATCGCTCCTCGGCTGGAAGGAATATGAGATGGAGGTGGTCCGCGACCGCGCGGACAATGCCATCATCGTCTGCTCCATCGAAAACGTGGACCCGATGGGTGTGCATACCGGCGATTCGATCACCGTCGCCCCGGCCCTGACGCTGACCGACAAGGAATATCAGATCATGCGCAACGGCAGCATTGCCGTCCTGCGCGAAATCGGGGTGGAAACCGGCGGCTCCAACGTCCAATGGGCGATCAACCCCAAGGACGGCCGCATGGTCGTGATCGAAATGAACCCGCGGGTGTCGCGCTCCTCGGCCCTTGCGTCCAAGGCGACCGGCTTCCCGATCGCCAAGATCGCGGCCAAGCTGGCCGTGGGCTACACCCTGGATGAGTTGGACAACGATATCACAAAAGTGACACCGGCCAGCTTTGAACCCACCATAGATTATGTGGTCACGAAGATCCCGCGGTTCGCTTTTGAAAAGTTCCCGGGCAGCGAACCCTATCTGACCACCGCGATGAAATCGGTGGGCGAGGCCATGGCCATCGGCCGCACCATCCATGAATCGCTGCAGAAGGCCCTCGCCTCGCTGGAAACCGGGCTGACCGGCTTTGACGAAATCGCCATTCCCGGCGTGTCCGTCAGCGGTACCCCCGACAAGGCCGCGATCCTGAAGGCGCTGTCCGTCGCCACGCCGGACAGGCTGCGCACCATCGCGCAGGCGATGCGGCATGGGCTGTCGAATGACGAAATCCAGGCGGTCACTGCCTTCGACCCGTGGTTCCTGTCGCGCATCCGCGAGATCATCGACGCGGAAGCGCAAATCCGCAAATCCGGCCTGCCCGTCACCGCCGAGGGGCTGCGCAAGCTGAAGATGATGGGCTTTACCGATGCCCGTCTGGCCAAGCTGACCGGGAGGGACGAGGCGCAGATCCGCCGCGCCCGCAAGAACCTTGGCGTGAATGCGGTGTTCAAGCGGATCGACACCTGCGCGGCCGAGTTCGAAGCCCAGACCCCCTATATGTATTCCACCTATGAGATGCCCGCGATGGGCGACGTGGAATGCGAATCCCGCCCGACGGCGAAGAAGAAGGTCGTTATCCTTGGCGGCGGTCCCAACCGGATCGGTCAGGGGATCGAGTTCGATTATTGCTGCTGCCATGCCTGTTTCGCCCTGACCGAGGCCGGGTATGAGACGATTATGGTCAACTGCAATCCCGAGACCGTCTCGACCGACTATGACACTTCGGACCGTCTCTACTTCGAGCCGCTGACGCTGGAGCATGTGCTGGAAATCCTGCGGGTCGAGCAGGAGAACGGCACGCTGCACGGTGTGATCGTGCAATTCGGCGGCCAGACACCGCTGAAGCTGGCCAATGCGCTGGAGGCTGAGGGCATCCCGATTCTGGGCACCACGCCCGACGCCATCGACCTGGCCGAGGACCGTGAGCGGTTCCAGGCCCTGCTGAACGACCTTGGCTTGAAGCAGCCGGTCAACGGCATCGCCCATTCCCGCGAAGAGGCGTTCCAGATCGCCGCCCGTGTCGGCTATCCGCTGGTGATCCGCCCCTCCTACGTGCTGGGCGGGCGCGCCATGGAAATCGTGCGCGACGATGCGCAGCTGGACCGCTACATCGCGACCGCGGTGCAGGTCTCGGGCACCTCGCCCGTGCTGTTGGACAGCTATCTGTCCGGCGCGGTCGAGGTCGACGTGGACGCGCTGTCGGACGGCACGACCGTGCATGTGGCCGGGATCATGGAACATATCGAAGAGGCGGGCGTCCATTCGGGCGACAGCGCCTGCTGCCTGCCGCCGCACCAGCTTTCGCCGGAGACGGTGGAAGAGCTGAAACAGCAGACCGTGCAGATGGCGCTGGCGTTGAAGGTCGTGGGCCTGATGAACGTGCAGTTCGCGATCAAGGACGGCGTGATCTACGTCCTTGAGGTGAACCCGCGCGCCAGCCGCACCGTGCCCTTCGTGGCCAAGGCGACGGACAGCGCCATCGCCTCCATCGCCGCGCGGCTGATGGCGGGAGAGCCGATGTCGGCCTTCCCGGCCCGCGCGCCCTACCCCGCCGGTGTGGGACCGGACAGCCCGCTGCCCTTGGCCGATGCCAATACGCTGGCCGATCCGATCACTCCGTGGTTCAGCGTGAAAGAGGCCGTGCTGCCCTTCGCCCGCTTCCCCGGCGTGGACCCGCTTCTGGGGCCGGAAATGCGGTCGACGGGTGAGGTGATGGGCTGGGACCGCACCTTCCCGCTGGCCTTCCTCAAGGCGCAGATGGGCGCGGGCATGACGCTGCCCGACAGTGGCCGCGTCTTCCTGTCGGTCAAGGATGCTGACAAGTCCGAAGCTTTGGCCGATGCGGCCCGCGATCTGGTCTCCATGGGGTTCGAGATCGTGGCAACCCGCGGCACTGCGGGCTGGCTGGCCGAAAAGGGCGTGAAGTCCGAGCTGGTGGCCAAGGTCTATGAAGGCCGGCCGAACATCGTGGACCGGCTGAAGAACAACGAAATCACGCTGGTCATGAACACGACCGAGGGCGCCCAGTCGATCAGCGACAGCCGCGACATCCGCCGCGTCGCGCTGATGGACAAGATCCCCTATTTCACCACCGCCGCCGCCAGCGTGGCCGCAGTCGCCGCGATGAAGGCCCGGGGCGAAGGCTACGGCGTGCGCACCCTGCAGGGGTAAGGCACCGGCAGACGGAAATACGGCGCGGCGCTTGGGCGGCCGCGCCGTTTCTTTTGCGCAACCTTGCCGGTAGCGCCCCCAGGGGGCCGCCCCGCCAGAGCCGTCAGCCCTCGGGCAGTTTGTCGCGTTCGGCGGCGGCGGTCTCGCGCAGCGTGCGCAGATCGGTGATGGTCACCTCCAGCTCGGCCCGCTGACGTTCCAGCTCCAGAAGCTGCCGGTCCGCCATGCCCAGCCAGGCCTCAAGCTGATCGCGCTCGCCCTTCTTGCCATAGATCAGCAGCCATTGCCGAATCTCCTCCAGCGAGAATCCGAAACGGCGGCCGCGCAGGATCAGCTTCATCCGCGCCACCTCGCGCGGGCCATAGAATCGGGACCGGCCTTCCTTCTCGGGGGCCAGAAGCTCGATATATTCATAGTAACGCAGCGTCCGCGGCGTCACCTCGAACTTCGCGCACATTTCCTTGAATGTCAGTCGGATCGTCTCGGACATCGGGGCCTCCGCCCGGGATCGTAGGGCGAAGGCGGGGCCGATGGCAAGCGCCGCTCGCCTTATGCGGGTCCTGCCCGGTGTCACCTGCCGCCGCCCCTTGCGCTTGTCCCGGGGGGCGGGTTTGATGCCGCCATGTCAGACACGCAGCATATTGCCCAGCAGTTCATCACCGCCCTGCCGCAGGCCCGCGCCCTTGGCCTGCAACTGGTGGAAATCGGCCCCGGCGTGGCGATCATCGAGATGCCCTATGACCCGCGGCTGATCGGCGATCCGGCGACCGGAGTGATCCATGGCGGCGCGGTCTCCACCCTGATGGATACCACTTCGGGCGCCAGCGTGATGTGCCATCCGTCGGGCCCGGCCACCACGGCGACCATCGACCTCAGGATCGACTACATGCGCCCCGCAACGCCGGGTCAGACGATCCGCGCGCGGGCCGAATGCCACCATGTCACCCGCAGCGTGGCCTTCGTCCGCGTCGTCGCCACCGATGAGGATGAAACGCGCCCGGTGGCCATCGGCAACGGCGCCTTCACCATCGAAAGCCGCGGCAGCGTGCCCGCAGGCCGGGATTTCCGCGCATGACCGATCCGCGCACCGCCACGCTTCGGGCGCTGGAAGAGGGCATCCCCTACCTGCGCTTTCTGGGCATCCGGTTTGAGACCGCGGGGGATGAACTGACCGGCATCCTGCCCTTCAAGCCCGATCTGATCGGCAATCCGCTGCTGCCTGCCCTGCATGGCGGCGTGACCGCGGCCTTTCTGGAGGTGACGGCCATCGTCGGACTGGTCTGGTCCGGCCTTGCGGACGGGGCGGCGCCCGGCCCGCTGCCCAAGACCATCGACCTGACGGTGGATTACCTGCGCCCCGGGGCACCGCGCGATTCCTTTGCCCGCGCCCGGATCAATAGGCAGGGGCGGCGCTATGCCAGCGTGCAGGTGGAATGCTGGCAGGACAATCCCGGGCGCCTGTTCGCGCAGGCAAACGGGCATTTCCTGATGCCCGAACTGCCGCGTTCATGACCACCGCCGATCCGCCGCCACTGGGTCATCGCCGGATCTGGAGTATTGCCGGGCCGATTGTCCTGTCGAACGCCACCGTGCCGCTGATCGGCGCCGTGGATACCGGCGTGGTGGGACAGATGGGTGCCGCCGCCCCCATCGGCGCGGTCGGCATCGGAGCGGTGGTCCTTGCCACCGTCTACTGGATCTTCGGCTTCCTGCGCATGGGCACCTCTGGCCTTGCCGCGCAGGCCCATGGTGCCGGAGACGAGGCGGAGCGCGCGGCGATTCTTTTGCGCGCGCTGATCGTGGCGGGGGCGGCGGGGCTTTTGCTGATCGCCGCACAGCAGGCGCTGATCGCCGGAGCCTTTGCCCTTGCCCCCGCCAGCGCCGAGGTGGAGGGGCTGGCCCGGCAATATCTGGTCATCCGCATCTGGGGGGCGCCCGCCACCATCGGGCTTTACGCGCTGATGGGCTGGCTGATCGCGGTGGAACGCACCCGCGGCATGGTGGCGCTGCAAATCTGGATCAACGGCGTCAATGTCACCCTGGACCTGTGGTTCGTGCTTGGCCTTGGCTGGGGCGTGCCGGGCGTGGCTGTCGCCTCGCTGATCGCGGAATGGTCGGGGCTTTTCCTTGGCCTCTGGCTCTGCCGCTCCGCCTTTGGCCCGGCCTTTGCGGCGGCCCGCGCCCGGCTGCGCGATGCGGCGGCGCTGCGGCTCATGGTGGTGGTGAACCGGGATATCATGATCCGCTCGGTCATCCTGCAGCTTTCCTTCACAACCTTCATCTTTCTCGGCGCGCGTGAGGGCGACCTGACGCTGGCCGCCAATCAGGTCCTGCTGCAATTCCTTGAGATCACCGCCTATGCGCTGGACGGCTTTGCCTTTGCCGCGGAAACGCTGGTCGGACAGGCCGTCGGCCGCCGCCGCCCCGATGAGGTGCGGCGTGCAACCGCGCTGACCATGGGCTGGACACTGGCCGGGGCAGCGCTGCTTAGTCTGGTCTTCGGGCTGGCAGGCGGGCCGATCATCGACCTGATGACCACCGCCCCCGATGTCCGGGCCGAGGCGCGTCTGTATCTGCCCTGGCTGCTGGCCGCGCCGCTGATCGGGGCGGCGGCCTGGGTCTATGACGGGGTCTATATCGGCGCCACGCTGACGCGGACCATGCGCAACCTCATGCTTCTGTGCGTGGTGATCTATGTCGGGGCGCTGCTACTGCTGGTGCCCGCCTTCGGCAATCATGGCCTCTGGGCCGCGCTGATGGTGCTGAACCTCTCGCGTTCGGTCAGCATGTGGCGCCACGCACCCAAGGCGGCCCGCAAGGCCGAAGGGGCGGCACAGGCGGGCTGAGGCTTGCCTTTTCCCCGCCCGCCGTTCCATGATCCGCCCGCCCAACCGGAGAACCCCGATGCGCAAGTTTCTGGTCGTGCTGGACGACAGCCGCGAATGTCTGAACGCGATGCGCTATGCCGCACTCAGGGCCGCGCACACCGGGGGGGGCGTGCAGATCCTGTCCATCGTGCCCCCGGAAGAGTTCCAGACCTGGATGGGCGTGGCCGATCTGATGCGCGCCGAAGCGCGCGAGCGGATCGAGGCGCATTTCGAGGTTTTCGCCAAATGGATGCGCGACAAGCAGGGGGTGAACCCCGAACTCGTGGTGCGCGAGGGCGATGCGGTGGCCGAGATTCTGGCACAGGTGGCCGAAGATCCCGAAATCGGCGTGCTGGTTCTGGGTGCGGGGACCGAAAAGCACGGCCCCGGCCCGCTTGTCACCGCGATGAGCCGCAACTCCGGCAACCTGCCCATCCCCATCACCATCGTGCCCGGCGACATGTCCAAGGAACGGCTGGAGCGGATCACCTGACACCGCAGGCCCGGGCACAACCCTGCGGCGAACCATGGGATTTCCGCCCTGCCCTGCGGGAATCGTGACCCTGAACCGCTGAAGATTTACTTTTCAAAGCCGCCAAAGCCGGGCAGCATGGGTGGCACTCACATTTCGATGCTGGAGATTGCCGGATGCGTGCGATTGTCTCGGCCACCGCGCTGGTCATCACCCTTGCCCTGACGCTTTTGCTTGTGCCGCAGCGGGCCCAGGCGCAGGCATGGCTGGACAATGCCTTCGACGCCTCGACCATGAGCCGCGAGGACATCGCCACGCTTCAGGCGGCACTGGCCTTCTCGCAGGATTACTACGGCTATCTGACCGGGGTCTGGGACCAGCAGTCGCAGGATGCCTTCACCGCCTATGTCAGCCGCGTCTACAAGCGCAACACACCGACGTACCGCGATCTGAACGATCTGATCATGTCGCTGGAGGATGAGCGGGTCGCCCACAACTGGCAGCTTTATTACGACGAGACCTCGAACACCAGCTACCTGCATCCCTTCGGCCTACTGGAACAGCTGGAAAACAAATCGGACACCGAGCTGGAATTCCTGTCCAAGGACGAGGAATTTTCCATGATCATCCGGTATGAGGATCAGGCCGGCATGAAATCCAGCCATGACTGGTTCATGCAGAAGGTGAAGGCGGGCACCAATCCCTATACCTACAGCGATGCCAACCTGTCCCTGACATGGACCACGATCGAGAATGACTTTCAGGCCTATGTCCGGTCCGACAAGTACAAGGATGGCTGGGTCACCATCTCTATCGTCGTGACGAAAAAATACTACGGGCATGTGAACCTGCTTGCGGCTTCGGCCACGGTCGGGGGCAGCCCGGCCAGCCTGATCTGGACCGAAGGCGGCGTGATTGATCAGGTCATCAACGGCAGCACCACGGCCGCCGCACCGCCGCCGGCCAGCGACAATCCGAAGGATCAGGTCCGCCGTCCGGTGCCGCCCGGCGTGGCCGAAGCGCCGCCGCCGGCCGCCCTGCCCGAACCGCCGAACGCGCCGGTCGAAGTCGTGGTGCCCGGCCCGACCCCCGGCGAAAAGCCCGCGGGTCCGGTTCTGGGCACGCCTGCGCCCGGCTCTGTCGATATTTCGGACAAGCCCGCGCAACCGCCGCTTGGCACCCCTGCGCCCGGCGGAACCGAGGTGGCCGAAGGCCCGGCCCCGGTGCGCGCACCGGGCGCGGACGAGACGCCCGCCACCACACCGACCCCGGAACCGCCGGGCACCGATGTCGCCGAGGCGCCGCTGCCCAAGGTCGAAGGCACGCTGAAAAGCTCGGGCTCGGGCTTCTACATCGCGCCCACCACTCTGGTGACCGCAGCCCATGTGATCGAAGGCTGCAGCGCGGTGGCACTGGCCGATGGCACGCCGCTGGAAATCCTGGCCGCCGATGCCACGCTGGATGTGGCCGTTCTGGGCGGGGCAACCGACTCGGGCGCCTGGCTGAAGCTTTCGGCGCTGGAGGTGCCGAAACTGGGCGAGGCGGTGACCGCGCTTGGCTATCCCTATTACACCAGTCTGGATCAGGGTCTGACGGTGACCAGCGGCAATGTGGCCGCGCTGCGCGGCACCGATGGCTCTTCCAACCGGGTGATGATCACCACCCCGGTGCAGCCCGGCAATTCGGGCGGGCCGCTTCTGAACAAGAAGGGTGCCGTGATCGGTGTCGTGGTCAGCCGCATCGACGATCTGGCCGTGCTGGAAGAGACCGGCACTCTGCCGCAGAACATGAACTTCGCCGTGCCCTCGGGGCCGCTGCTGACGTTCCTGGCGCAGAACCGGATCACCCGCCCGCAAGGCAACGGCACCAGCGGCGAGATTTCCAGCGAAGTGCCTGAAGGCGTGTCGAATGCGGTGGTTCCGCTGCACTGCTACCAGTAAACCGGCCGCATCGACGGATCGAAAAGGGCGCCCCGCGGGCGCCCTTTTTCTGTGATGCCGCAGCTGACGGCGCCCGGCCTGCAGTCCGCACCTGCGCTGCAGCGCAAAGGCTATCCCCGCGCCTCTGGACAATGAAAAGGGCGGCAGGACCCCGTGTCCTGCCGCCCTACGAAACCTGAAGAAAACCGCAGCCTCGTTCAGGCCTCGGCCGTTTCGCCTTCGTCCTCATCCTCATTGGCCGAGGCGTCGTCTTCCGGAAGGTCGTCCTTGTCGGTGCAGAGGCCATCGAAGAACGCCCCGGCCTTGTCCCAATAGGCGCCCTTGGTCTCGGTCAGCTTCTGTCCGAGCTTATGGCCCCATTTGGAACCATCCTTGTCATCGTCCTTGTCGTCGTCTTTATCATCGTCCTTGTCGGCATGCTTGCCGCGATCCTTGTCGCAGTCGTCACCCTTGCCGTGACCTTTGCCGCCGTGGTCCTTGCCACCATGGTCCTTACCCCCATGGCCCTTGCCGCCATGACCACCGTGACCTTTGCCGCCGCCGCAATCGTCATCCTTGTCGTCGTCATCGTCCGCGGAATCGTCATCCTCGAACTCGTCGCCGGTGAAGTGGTAGTAGCTTTCTTCGTTGTTCGGCCCGTAGATCGTCGCCTTGATCACGGTCTTGGTCGGATCCGTGCCCGGCTTGTTCATGTCGATGTTTTCCGAGGCCTTGTCGAAATAGTCCTGGAACGTCGGGGCATCCTTCGTGTCCAGTTCGTCGGCATCGACATAGTAGTAGTCATCCACGGTGCCGTCGTTGTCATAGTCGACGTGGAAGGTGATGCCTGAGGTGTCCTTGGCAATCTCGGGGAAATTCCCCTTGGTGCTGCCATTGTCCTGATCGTCGTCATCGTCCTTGGGATCATCATCCTTGCCCGGACCGCAATGGTCCTTGCCGCCCCCGCCGTGGTCCTTGCCAAAGCCATTCCCCAATCCGATCTTGCCGAGGGACGGCAACGACGGAAGCGAAGGAAGCGAAGGAAGCGAAGGAAGCGAAGGAAGCGAAGGAAGCGAAGGAAGCGAAGGAAGCGAAGGAAGCGAAGGAAGCGAAGGAAGCGAAGGAAGCGAAGGAAGCGAAGGAAGCTTTAGCCCCACTCCAAATTTCATGAAAGACATTTCCCAAACCCTGAATAAGCGGAGCCCCCAAATCTGCCATAGTCTTTTTGCCCGGTTTTCGCCACAAATTGGCCGTAAACAGGCCGTTTCCGGTTTGGCAACGCGGTAACCATGATTGCGCTGGCAGAGGCCAGCCATTCGCGACACGCATTCCGGAACTGCGGAATCGGGCGTTTTCTGCAACGCAGCACAACCCTATGTCCCGCAGCGGGAGGCGCCTGCAAAGAAGGATGGACCCGATGTCCGCAAAACCCGTGAAACCCGCCCCGGCCCGCCGCCCGGCCGAAAACCCCGCTGTCAGCTATCTTTCGGCCGAGCGTGAATTGCTGCGCCATGTGCAGCTGCGGTCGCTGTCGGCGCTGGACGAGATGTATTCCTACTACGGCACCGACCGGGCCTGAGGCCCGCCGCCATGCCAAATATGGGCGCCAAGGTTGACTTGACGCCCGCCAAAGCGCATATCCCGGGGGAACGGGCCGGAGGTCAGAGCATGTTCATCCAGACAGAATCCACCCCGAATCCCGCCACGCTGAAATTCCTGCCGGGCCAGACCGTGCTGGATATGGGCACGGCAGATTTTCCGGGCACCGAGGCGGCGGCCAGCTCGCCCCTGGCGCGGCGCATCTTTGCGGCGGGCGGCGTGACCGGCGTGTTTCTCGGCTCTGATTTCGTGACGGTGACCAAGGCGGAGGATGTGGAATGGAACCACATCAAACCGCAGATCCTTGGCGCGATCATGGAGCATTTCCAGTCCGGCGCCCCCGCGATCGAAGGTGAGGCCGGATCGGGTCATGCCGCGCATTTCGCAGCCGAGGATGGCGATATCGTCCGCCAGATCAAGGAACTGCTGGACACCCGGGTGCGCCCTGCCGTGGCCCAGGACGGCGGCGACATCACCTTCCACGGCTTCGACCGCGGCGTCGTCTACCTGCACATGCAGGGCGCCTGCGCGGGCTGCCCCTCCTCGACCCTGACGCTGAAGATGGGGATCGAAAACCTCCTGCGGCATTATATCCCCGAAGTGACCGAGGTTCGGCCGGTCGCGGCCTGACCTTTCTGCTGTCATGCAGGGGAATGCTCATCGAGCCCTCCGGGCCCTTTTCGCACGGCGGGCGCCGGGGCGTTTCGTGCCTGGCTGCCGAAGACAGGCGGGGCACCGCTGATGTCCGCCGCTGTTCTGGCCTTCGACACATCCGGCCCGCATTGCGCGGCCTGCCTGCTGTTGCAGGATCAGGTTTTCCTGCGTCAGGAAGACATGGCCAAGGGACAGGCCGAACGGCTGATGCCGTTGCTGGAGGAGTTGTTGGCTGAGGCCGGGATCGGCTGGCGCGACCTGACGCTTCTGGCTGTGGGCACAGGGCCGGGGAACTTCACCGGCGTGCGGATCGCCGTGGCGGCCGCCCGCGGGCTGGCGCTTGGCCTTGGCATCCCCGCCATCGGCGTCACCACGCTGGAGGCGCTGGCCCATGGTCTGCCGCGCCCGCTGCGGGTGGTCGAAGATGCCCGCCGCGGCATGGTCTATGTCCAGAGCTTTGGCCCCGGCAGTGCAGCGATCCTGACCGAAGCCGCCAGCCTGCCCGCCTTTGCCGGGCCTGAGACCGGATCGGCCGCAAAAGCCCCCCTGCCCCCCGCAATGCCGCTGGCCGAGGCGATTGCCCGGATCGCGGCTTCCCGCGCGGGCAGCCCGCAACCACGCCCTGCGCCGTTCTACCTGCGCGGCGCCGATGCGCTGCCGCCGTCGGACCCGCCGCCGGTCATTCTGGATGCCTGACACCCCGGCGCTGGCCGCGCTGCACCACGCCTGCTTCACCGCCCCCCGGCCATGGTCCGAGGCGGAGATTGCGGGCCTTCTGGCCGATCCGACCGTCTTTTTGCTGGAGGCTCCCGCCGGGTTCCTGATGGGCCGCGCGGTGGCAGGCGAGGCGGAGCTTCTGACGCTGGCCGTCGACCCCTCCGCCCGCCGGACGGGCACCGGCCGCGCTTTGGTTGCCCGGTTTCTGGACGAAGCCCGCGCCCGGGGCGGCGAGACGGCCTTCCTTGAAGTCTCTGCCGAAAATGACGCCGCCATCGCGCTTTACGATTCGGCAGGCTTCGTCACGGCGGGCCGCCGCCGCGGCTATTACGCGACGTCAGACGGCCGCCGTATCGACGCGCTTGTGATGTCCTGCACGCTTTAACCCGCCGCATCTGCCGAATCCTGACCTTCCGGTCAGGTTCCCCTCGCCGATCACGCGAATCCGTCTTGACCCCCGGTTCGGCTTCGTCGCTATCATGGGGGCAATCCGGCCGCGACCGGCCCCCGTCAGGGGCGCCGGCGGACTGGCCGGAATGTAGTTAAGCAACCGGGAGAAGACCCATGACCTTCCTGAAATCCCTGTCCGGGGCCACGGCCGCCCTTGCCCTGATGGCGGGCGCCGCGCTGGCCGAACCGGCGCTGATCTACGATCTGGGCGGCAAGTTCGACAAATCCTTCAACGAAGCCGCCTTCAACGGCGCCGAGATGTGGGCGAAAGAGACTGGCGGCACCTACAAGGAACTGGAGATGCAGGACGAAGCGCAGCGCGAACAGGCGCTGCGCCGTCTGGCGGAATCGGGCGCGAACCCGATCGTGACCACCGGCTTTGCCATGTCGGACCCGATTTCCAAGGTCGCGCCGGACTTCCCGGACACCAAATTCGTCACCATCGACGGCTGGGTCGATCCGGCGGCGAACCCGAATGTCCTGTCCATCGGCTTTGCCGAGCATGAGGGCAGCTATCTGGTCGGCATGCTGGCCGCGATGGCGTCGAAGACCGGGACCGTCGGCTTCATCGGCGGGATGGACATTCCGCTGATCCGCAACTTCGCCTGTGGCTATGCCCAGGGCGCAAAAGCGGTGAACCCGGATATCAAATTCGTCTCCTCGATGACCGGCACCACCCCGGCCGCCTGGAACGACCCGGTGAAGGGTGCGGAACTGGCCAAGGCCCAGAAGGGGCAAGGCGCAGATGTGATCTATGCAGCCGCGGGCGGCACCGGCATCGGCGTTCTGCAGGCCGCCGCGGACGAAGGCATCCTGTCGATCGGCGTGGACAGCAACCAGAACCACCTGCACCCCGGCAAGGTCCTGACCTCGATGCTGAAGCGCGTCGATGTCGCCGTCTACAATTCGATGAAGGCGGGCGCCGATCTGGACACCACCCCGCAGGCGCTGGACCTGAAGTCGGACGGCGTGGGCTATGCGCTGGACGACAACAATGCCGCGCTGATCACGCCGGAAATGAAGGCGGCCGTCGATGCCGCGGCCGAAAAGATCAAGTCGGGTGAGCTGGTCGTGCACGATTACCGCACCGACAACACCTGCCCCGCCGCGACCTTCTGAATGGTCCCGGGCGAACAGGAGGGGCGGCCCGCAGCGGCCGCCCCATTCGCCATTGAGCTGAAGGGCATCTCCAAGGCCTT
Organism: Neotabrizicola sp. VNH66; assembly: GCF_049445895.1. Lineage (NCBI taxonomy): Bacteria > Pseudomonadati > Pseudomonadota > Alphaproteobacteria > Rhodobacterales > Paracoccaceae > Neotabrizicola > Neotabrizicola sp. VNH66. The sequence goes on along the minus strand of NZ_JBMSDW010000005.1, from coordinate 207,540 downwards.
CGGCCCGGTTCAGGCGAACAAGGACATCAACATCGCCGTGCCCCGCGGCACGATCCACGGCATCATCGGCGAGAACGGCGCGGGCAAATCCACGCTGATGTCCATTCTCTACGGCTTCTACAAGGCTGACGCCGGACAGATCCTGATCGGCGGCACGCTGACCCCCATCCCCGACAGCCAGAGCGCCATCCGCGCCGGCATCGGCATGGTGTTCCAGCATTTCAAGCTGGTGCAGAATTTCACCGTTCTGGAGAACGTCGTCCTTGGCGCCGAGGACGGCCCCCTGCTGCGCGGCTCGCTGGCCAAGGCGCGCAAGGTGCTGACCGATCTGTCGCGCGAATATGAGCTGGACGTGGACCCGGACGCCCTGATCGAGGATCTCTCGGTCGGCCACCAGCAGCGGGTCGAGATCCTGAAGGCGCTGTACCGGCAGGCCGAAATCCTGATTCTGGACGAACCCACCGGCGTTCTGACCCCGGCTGAGGCCGACCACCTGTTCCGCATTCTCAAGGGGCTGAAGGAACAGGGGAAAACCATCATCCTGATCACCCACAAGCTGCGCGAGATCATGGAGGCGACCGACAATGTCAGCGTGATGCGCCGCGGCACCATGGTCGGCACCGTCCGCACCGCGGAAACCAGCCCCGAGCAGTTGGCCGAGCTGATGGTGGGCCGCAAGGTCCTTTTGGAGGTGCCGAAAGAACCGGCCCGTCCCGGTGATGTGGTTCTGCGGGTCGAAGACCTGCGCGTCCGTGACGAACATGGCGTCGAACGGCTGAAGGGTGTCGGATTCGAAATCCGCGCGGGCGAGATCCTTGGCATCGCGGGCGTCGCCGGCAACGGCCAGTCCGAACTGCTGGCAGCCCTTGGCGGCATGACCAAAGCCACCGGCATCGCCATGCTGAAGGGCAGCCCCCTGCCCCTGTCGGGACGCGGCGCCGATGGCAAGTCGCGCCGCCGGGCGGGCATCAGCCATGTGCCCGAGGACCGGCATCATCACGGTCTGATCCTCGACTTTTCGGCCTGGGAGAATGTGGCCTTCGGCTATGACGATGACCCGCGCTACTCCCGTGGCCTGCTGATGGACAATGCCGCGCTGAAGGCCGACACCGCGCAGAAGATGGCCACCTTCGACGTGCGCCCGCCGATCCCCGGCCTTGCCGCCAAAAGCTTTTCCGGCGGCAACCAGCAGAAGATCGTCGTCGCGCGCGAGATCGAGCAGAACCCAGACCTCCTGCTGATCGGCCAACCCACCCGCGGCGTGGACATCGGCGCCATCGAATTCATCCACAAGCAGATCGTCGCCCTGCGCGATGCCGGAAAGGCCATCCTGCTGGTCAGCGTCGAACTGGACGAGATCATGAGCCTGTCAGACCGCATCGCCGTGATGTTCGACGGAAAGATCATGGGGTTCCGCGATCCCGAAACCACGAACGAGCGCGAACTGGGCCTTCTGATGGCCGGGATGAGCGGCACGGACGGCAAAGGAGAAGCTGCCTGATGGACCGCCTGCCGAAATGGGCCGATGTGGCCCTTGTGCCGCTGATCTCACTCCTTCTGGCAGCAATCATCTCCGCCCTCGTGATCCTTGCCATCGGGCAGGACCCGTGGGAGGCGATCACCGTCATGGTCGAGGGCAGCCTGATGTCCGCCTATGGCTGGGGCTATACGCTGTATTACACCACCAGCTTCATCTTCACCGGGCTGGCGGTCACGGTGGCCTTCCATGCCAGCATGTTCAACATCGGGGGCGAAGGGCAGGCGCAACTGGGGGGGCTGGGCGTGGCCTTGTGCTGCCTGTTCATTCCCTGGCCGCACTGGTCGCTGGCGCTGATCGGCGCGGCCTGCGCGGCGGCGGCCTTCGGCGCGGCATGGGCGGCGATCCCGGCCTGGTTGCAGGCCAAGCGCGGCAGCCATATCGTGATCACAACGATCATGTTCAACTACATCGCCTACAGCCTGATGATCTTCATGCTGGTCGATGTGCTGCGCCCGCCGGGCCAGCAGGACCCGTCCACGGCGAATTTCCCCGCGGCAACGCATATCCCCTCGCTGGACCAGCTGCCGCTATTCAACCTGGTCTTCACCCGGCCGGTGCCTGCGAATATCACCCTACTGATCGCATTGCTGCTGGCCGTCGGGGTCTGGGTTATGCTCTGGCACACAAAGCTGGGCTATCAGATCCGCGCCTTCGGCAAATCCGAACCCGCCGCCCGCTATGCCGGGATCAGCCCGGTGAAGATCACCATGATCGCCATGCTGATGTCGGGCGGTCTGGCGGGCCTGATGGCCATCAACAACGTGATGGGCGAGGCGGAGCGGCTGGTCGGCAATTCCGCCTCCGGCGCGGGCTTCATCGGCATCGCCGTGGCGCTGATGGGCCGCAACCATCCGGTCGGCGTGGTGCTGGCGGCCTTTCTCTTCGGCTTCCTGTTTCAGGGCGGGGCGGAGCTGGGCATGTGGACGAAAATCCCCATCGAGATGCGGGTGGTGGTGCAGGGTCTGGTGATCCTGTTCACCGGCGCGCTGGACATGATGGTGCGGATGCTGCTGGCGCGGGTGTTCGCCCTGGGCCGCAGGAAGGCAGAGGTGGCGTGATGGATTACAACACCCTGCTCCAGCTGCTGGATTCAACCATCCGCCTGGCGACGCCGCTGCTGCTGGCCTGTCTGGCCGGGCTCTATTCCGAACGCGCGGGGATCTTTGACATCGGGCTGGAAGGCAAGATGCTGGTCGCGGCCATGTGCTCGGGTGCGGTGGCCTTCTATTCGGGATCGGTCTGGGTCGGGCTTCTGGCCGGGATCGCGGGTTCCATGGTCTTTGCGCTGATCCATGGCGTGACGGCGATCACCTTCCGCGGCAACCAGCTGATTTCCGGCGTGGCGCTGAACTTCCTCGCCTCCGGGCTGACCGTGCTGGTGGCGCAGACGCTGTTCTCGCAAGGCGGACGGACGCCCCCGATCTCGGGCGAGGCGCGGTTCAACCCCCTCGACCTGCCGCTGGCGCAGGCGGTGAAGGAGGTGCCGCTGGCCGGCCCCCTTTATCAGGAGGTGGTGTCGGGCCATTCGATCCTCGTCTATGCCGCCTTCGCCATCGTGGCGCTGACATGGTGGGTGCTCTACCGCACCCGCTTTGGCCTGCGGCTGCGCGCGGTGGGAGAGAACCCGGCCGCGGTGGATACGGCAGGCGTCTCGGTCGCGGGGCTGCGCTATGGGGCGGTGATGATCACCGGCATCCTCTGCGGCATCGCCGGCGCCTATATGGCCACAGCACTGCAGGCGGGCTTTGGCAAGGAAATGACGGCGGGCCGCGGCTATATCGCGCTGGCCGCGCTGATCTTCGCCAAATGGCGCCCGGTGGCGGCGATGTGGGCCTGCCTGCTGTTCGGCTTCTTCCAGGCGCTGGCGCTGCGCCCGGACGTGGTCGAGGGCGTGGCGCAGGTGCGCATCCCCGGCGCCTTCCTTGAAGCGCTGCCCTATGTGCTGACCGTGCTGGTGCTGGCCGGTTTCGTCGGCAAGGCCATCCCGCCCCGTGCGGGCGGCGAGCCCTATGTGAAAGAACGCTGATCTTCCTGACCACCCGCGCACCGGGGGTTTCACACCCCCGGACCCCCGTGGGATATTTATGCAAACTGGAAAGGCCCATTCCACTTTGAGCAAATATCCTCTGGGGGTCCGGGGGGCGAAGCGCCCCCGGCCTGCGGCCCATCAAAGGCCCTGCCATGACGATTTCTGACACCGCTGCCCTGATCCGTGCCCGTGCGGGGGATGCACCCGTAGACGTGGGGCTGATCCTCGGCTCCGGGCTTGGCCATCTGGCCCATGCGGTAGAGGGGGTGGCGATTCCTTACGCCGATCTGCCCGGGTTCCCGCATGTCGGCGTGTCAGGGCACAATCCGCATCTGCATGTGGGTGTGTTGGAGGGTGTCCGTGTAGCCGTCTTCGGCGCGCGCGAACATTATTATGAGAACGGCAATTCTGCCGCGATGCGGCCTGCGCTATCGGTCCTGAAGGAGCTGGGGGCGAAGCGGCTGATCCTGACCAATGCCGCGGGCAGCCTGCGCAGCGACATCCGGCCGGGCGATCTGATGCTCCTGTCGGATCACATCAACTATTCCGGGCTGAACCCGCTGATCGGCGAGAAGACGGATGCGCGTTTCGTGCCAATGACCGAGGCGCATTCCCCGGTCCTGCGCGCGGCGCTGAAGGCTGCCGCCGCGGCCGAGGAGCTGCCGTTGCCCGACGGGGTTTACTGCTGGTATTCCGGCCCCAGCTTCGAGACGCCGGCCGAAATCCGCATGCTGAAGCTTCTGGGCGGCGATGCCGTCGGCATGTCCACCGTGCCGGAGGTAATCCTTGCGCGGTTTCTGGGGCTGGAGGTGGCGGCGATCTCGACCATCACCAATATGGCGGCGGGTCTGTCGGACGAGCAGATCAGCCATGAGCATACCAAGGCCATGGCCCCCCTGGGTGCGGCAAAACTGGAACGCATCCTGCGGCAATTCCTGCGCGGCCTGCGTTAGCGGCAAACCGCCTTTGACAACCGGGCGAAAGGGGCGCAACCCTTTGACACACCCCATTCTCTGCCCGGCCCCGATGCGATGCAGCTGTACCTTCCCATTGCCGAGGTCTCGGTCAACATCTTCATCCTGCTGGGGATCGGCGGGATCGTGGGCTTCCTGTCGGGCATGTTCGGGGTGGGAGGCGGCTTTCTGATCACGCCTTTGCTGTTCTTCATCGGCGTGCCGCCCGCGGTGGCGGTGGCGACCGGCGCCAATCAGGTGGTGGCCTCCTCCATCTCGGGCGTGCTGGCGCAGATGAAGCGCAAGGCGGTGGATTTCCGCATGGGCACCGTGCTGCTGGTGGGGGGCTTTGCCGGGTCATCGGTCGGAATCTGGGTCTTTGCCCTGATGCAGCGGCTGGGCCAGATCGACCTGTTCGTGCAGCTGTCCTATGTGCTGTTTCTGGGTCTGATCGGCATGATGATGTTTCAGGAATCGATCAGGGCGCTGTTGCGCAGCCGCCGGCCGGGGGCGCCGGTGCGCCGGGCCCATGTGCACAGCTGGGCCCATGGCCTGCCCTTCAAGATGAAATTCCGCGCCTCGGGCCTATACATCAGCGTGATCCCCCCGGTGGCCATAGGGGCGGCTGTAGGCTTTCTGGCGGCGATCATGGGGGTGGGTGGCGGCTTCATTCTGGTGCCCGCGATGATCTATATGCTGGGGATGCCGACCAAGGTGGTGATCGGCACCTCGCTCTTTCAGATCATCTTCGTCACCGGCTTCACCACGATCATGCATGCTGTCACCAACCAGACGGTGGATATGATGCTGGCGCTGACGCTGATCCTGTCCGGCGTCATCGGCGCACAGATCGGCGCCCGTCTGGGGGTGCGTCTGAAGGCCGAGCAGCTACGCGTGCTCCTGTCACTCCTCGTGCTGGCGGTGTCGTTGCGGATCGCGGTGGATCTGCTGGTGCAACCGGCCGAGCTGTTTTCGGTCACGCCGGGGGCTTTGCCATGACCGGGACCTTGGCCGGGCGGCTGATGCGGGCGATGCTTGCCCTTATGGTCTTCGCGCTGCCCGCCGCCGCACAGGACGAGGGCATCGTCTCCGGCCTCAGCCAGACCCGCGTGTCGATCACCGCGGATTTCGACGGGTCCGAAATTCTGGTCTATGGCGCGGTCAAGCGCGACAGCCCGGCGCCGGAGGGACCGATCGACGTGATCGTGGCCGTCATGGGCCCCTCTGGCCCGGTGACCGTGCGGCGCAAGGAGCGGGTCTTCGGCATCTGGGTGAACAATTCCGCGGTGGAAATCGACAGCGCGCCCAGTTTCTTTGCCCTGGCCACGACGCGGCCGCTGGATGTGATCCTGACGGCAACGGACAATTTCCGCCATTCCATCAGCATCGACCGCATGATCCGCGCCGTGGGCATCGCCGATCAGGCCTATGGGCACGAGGATTTCGTCCGCGCGCTGGTGCGCGTGCGCAGCGACGAAGGACGCTATCGTCTGCTGGAAAACAAGGTCGAACTGACGGAACAGACCCTGTTCCGTGCCGATATCGCTTTGCCCGCCAACCTGACCGAGGGCGGATACCGCGTGCGCCTGTTCCTGCTGCGCGAAGGCCGCGTCATCGCAGAGCAGGAGCGGACGATCTATGTCCGCAAAGAGGGGCTGGAGCGCGCGGTCTTCAACCTCGCGCAGCGGCAGCCGTTGATCTACGGCCTCTTGTCGCTGGCGATGGCCGCCGTGGCAGGCTGGGGCGCCTCGGCGGCCTTCCGGCTGTTCCGGGTCTGATCAGTCCGCTTCGGACAGAAGCTTGCGCAGGTCCAGCCGGGCGTTGGACATGGCCAGTTTGCCATTCGCATCGCGCGGCCATTCCTCTTCGGGGCGGTCACGGTAAAGCTCCACCCCGTTGCCATCGGGATCGTCCAGATAGACCGCCTCGCTGACACCATGGTCGGCGGCGCCGGTCAGTGGCCATCCCGCCGCCACGATACGCTTCAGCACATTGGCCAGCGCCTTGCGGTCGGGGAACAGAAAGGCCGTGTGATAAAGCCCGGTCGTGCCCGGCGCGGGGCGGCTGCCCCCGGCGGATTCCCAGGTGTTCAGGCCGATATGGTGGTGATAGCCGCCAGCCGACAAAAAGGCCGCCTGCGGGCCATAGGTCTGCATCACCTCAAACCCCAGAAGGCCCGAGTAAAAATCGATGGAGCGCTGAAGGTCCGACACCTTGAGGTGGACGTGGCCCACGCGGGTCTGCGGATGGATGGTCATGGCGAAGGTCCTGAATGTTCGTTCGCCACTGAACATAGGCGCACAGATGATTCCCGCCTATCCGCGATCTTTGCACAGATTATGCGCAGGGCGGACGGGCGGTCAGACGTCCTTCTTGCGCGTGGCCTTCGGCTTTTCGGCCAAGGCTTCCTCCAGCGCGGCAAGGCGGGCGGACAAAGCCGCGTTCTCTTCACGGGCCTTCTGGGCCATGGCGCGCACGGCGTCGAATTCCTCGCGCGTGACGAAATCCTTGCCGGCCATCCAGCGGTCGATCATCGACTTGAATGCCGTCTCCGCCTCGGTCCGGGCGCCTTGGGCCACGCCCATGGCATTGGTCATCAGCTGGCTCATGTCGTCAAAGAATTTGCTGCGGGTCTGCATGCGAACCTCCTGCACTTTGATCCTATATGCGCGGCAGCGTCCCCGTTCACAAGACCGCGGACCCCGGCTGCGACAATTGACTTCGCCCCCTGCCCGCAAGACAAGCATTCTGCCGCCAACCCCGGCCGAAGGACCGCCCATGATCCCGTTTCCCGATATTTCGCCTGACATTTTCAGCATCGACATCGGCCCGATGACGCTGACCCTGCGCTGGTACGCGATGGCCTATATCGTCGGACTTCTGCTGGGATGGTGGATCGTCACCAAAGCGGTGAAGACGCCCCGGCTCTGGGCACCCGGCACCGCGCCGATGACGGCCGAGCAGGTGGAGCGGCTGCTGACCTGGGTGATCCTGGGCGTCCTGCTGGGCGGACGGCTGGGCTATGTGATCTTCTACGATCCGGCAACCTATCTCGCCAATCCGGCCGCCATCGTGCAGGTCTGGAATGGCGGCATGTCTTTCCACGGCGGCTTTGCCGGGGTGGTGATCGCGGGGCTGTGGTTCTGCCGGCGCGAGAAGATCGCTCCGCTGAAGGTGGGCGATCTGTTCGGTCTGGCCGCCACGCCCGGACTTCTGCTGGGCCGTGTTGCCAATTTCATCAATGCCGAGCTGTGGGGCCGTCCGACCGACCTGCCCTGGGGCGTGATCTTCCCGGGCGAGGCCGCGCAGGCCTGCGCGGGGGTCACCGGCCTGTGCGCCCGCCACCCCAGCCAGCTCTATGAGGCGACGATGGAGGGGCTGATCCTGGGCGCGCTGCTGATCTGGCTGGTCTGGCGCCGCGGCGCGCTGCGCTTTCCGGGCCGGGTCATGGGTATCTTTATCGCGGGCTATGGCATCGCGCGCTTTCTGGTGGAATTCCTGCGCCAGCCCGATGCGCAATTCGTGACCGATGGCAACCCGCTGGGTCTGGCGCTGCATCTGGGCGGCTACGGGCTGACCATGGGCCAGCTTCTGTCACTGCCGATGATCGCCGTGGGCCTGTGGTTCGCCTTCCGCGCCCGGCCCGTCGCCGCCCCCGCCACGGCATGACCCCGCTGGCTGCCCTTCTGGCGGATCGCATCCGCGCGGGCGGGCCGCTGACCTTGGCGGATTACATGGCCGAGTGCCTGCTGCACCCGCTGCATGGCTATTACGCCACCCGCGATCCCTTCGGCACGGGCGGCGATTTCACCACCGCGCCCGAGATCAGCCAGATGTTCGGAGAGCTGCTGGGACTTGCCCTGGCGCAATACTGGCTGGACCTTGGCGCGCCCGCGCCTTTCGTGCTGGCAGAGCCGGGGCCCGGTCGCGGCACGCTGATGGCCGATGTTCTGCGCGCCACGCGGGCGGTCCCGGGCTTTCACGCGGCCGCGCAGATCTGGCTGGTCGAGGCCTCTCCCGTGCTGCGCGACCGGCAGCGGCAGGCGCTGGCGGGCCATGCGGTGCACTGGGCCGACCGGGTGGAGGATCTGCCCGACGGGCCGCTGTTCCTTTTGGCCAACGAATTCTTCGACGCCCTCCCCATCCGCCAGTTCACCCGCGGCCCGACGGGCTGGGACGAGACGGTCGTCGGCCTGTCCCCCGCGGGCGCCCTGCAGCTGGGCCGGGTGCCGGTGGCGGATCCCGGCCTGACCGCTGCCCCCGGCACCGTGGTCGAGATCTGCCCCGCCGCCCTGCCGATCGCCGCCCATCTGGGGACGCGCATCGCGGCACAGGGTGGGCTGGCGCTGATCCTGGACTATGGCGGTTGGGGCAGCCGCGGCGATACGTTTCAGGCGCTCCACCATCACACCTTTGCCGATCCGCTGGCCGCCCCGGGCGAGGCGGACCTGACCGCCCATGTCGATTTCCGCGCACTGGCGGCCGCGGCCCGGCCCGCCGCCCATGCCTTCACCACGCAAGGCACCCTGCTGAACGCGCTCGGCCTGCAAACCCGGGCCGAGCGTCTGGCGGCCAGACTTTCAGGCCCCGCCTTGCAGGCCCATCTTGCAGCGGCCCGCCGCTTGACCCATCCTGACGAGATGGGAACCCTGTTCAAGGCGCTGGCGCTTTATCCGCCCGGTGCCCCCACGCCTCCGGGCCTTGCGTGACGGACCGCATCAGATGCTTGAGATCATCACCTCCTCTGCCCTGCCCGTCCGCCACGGGTTCTTCACCCGCAAGGGCGGCGCCTCTTCGGGCGTGTTCGCCGGGCTGAACTGCGGCACCGGATCGTCCGACCAGACCGAGATCGTGGCCATCAACCGCGCCCGCGTGGCCGAGGCCATGGGTGTCGATGCCGGTGCGCTGGCCGCGGTGCATCAGGTGCATTCCGCCGATGTGGTGACCGTCGTCGGACCCACGGCCGACCGGCCGCGCGCCGATGCCCTGGTGACGGCTGCACCGGGGGTGGCCCTGTCGGTCCTGACCGCCGATTGCCAGCCGGTGCTGCTCGCCGATCCGCAGGCGCGGGTGATCGGCGCGGCCCATGCCGGCTGGCGCGGTGCGCTGGACGGGGTGCTGGAGGCGACGCTGGACGCGATGGAGGCCGCCGGCGCCCGGCGCGACAGGATCCGGGCCGTCATCGGCCCCTCGATCAGCCAGCCCGCCTATGAGGTCGGACAGGAGTTCTTTGACGCCTTTCTGGCCGAGGACCGCGACAACCACCGCTTCTTCACCCACAGCCCGGCCGGGCGCTATCTGTTCGACCTGCCCTCCTACGGGCTGCACCGGCTGCGCAGCGCGGGCGTGGGCCATGCGGAATGGACCGGCCACTGCACCTATCGCGATTCGGAGCGGTTCTTCAGCTATCGCCGCACCACCCATGCGGGTGAGGCAGATTATGGCCGTCTGATCTCGGCCATCCGGCTCTGACCGGCGCTGCGCCGCGGCGCGGCCACGATCCCGCCACAATTGCCGAAACAGTCCATGCGGATCTGGCGCATTATCCTTTAGATCAAGGAATTTTCTTGAAACGATGCTGACAATGCCCCGTGCGCCCCGGCATTGTTTCCGCACCGGAAAACGCCCCAATCCGGCGCCAATCCGTCCTAATGGCCGCCGCAATACCCGGTGAAACTGTCCTCAAGCCCGAAGAGGCACCACGAAGAGGATGGAGAGCAGAATGACCCAGACCATCAAGACCGAACGCCGCTGGCTGCGCAGCCTGATTGTCGCCTCGGCCGAGCCGCTGCCGAACTTCCCCTGGATGCGCGGTGAACGCCGCCGCCCCGCCGCACTGCAGGACAAGGCCGAAGCGCCGGTGGTCCTGCCCGTTCCGCATGTGCCGGTCTTCGGTCGTATGGGCGCCATCGCGGCCCGCTGATTCTATGGCGGCCCGATGCGATTCGCAGCCCGGCCGCCGTACCCCGCCGAGGCCAGCGCTCTGACCTGAAAGAGCGCGGCTTCGCCAAATCCTTGAGATTCCTTGGTTAATGATACCAGTGGCCCGAACCGGGCCACAGCCCGTCTTCAACATGAAGAACCTGCGGCAAGTATTTGACACACGGCCGTATTTCGGTCATCCTTTCAATCAGCAGATGTCCACTGCTGAAAGGATGGCCGGCGCGATTGTAAGACCCTACGGGGCCACCGCCGGACAGACCGCCCGAAGCGCGCTCACGCTTCAGGGTGGGGTTCAGGAAAGGCGGCCCCGGTGCTCCTCTGGCACATAACGGGGCCGCTTTCATTTTGCGGCCTTCGCCTGCGTTCGGTCCCCGCCCCCTGCCGCGCCCTCAGGCGCTGCGCGACAGCCGTTCTTCCAGCACCTCGAACGGCACGCCGGGCTGGTCCTTGGCACAGCGGATGACAAGGCTGGTCTTCACATTTGCCACATTCGCGGCCTTCAGCAGCTCTCCGGTCAGGAAGTTCTGGAAGGTGGACAGATCGGGCGAGACGCATTTCAGGATGAAGTCGATCTCGCCGTTCAGCATGTGGCATTCGCGGACCAGCGGCCACGACCGGCAGCGCTCCTCGAACGCCGAAAGGTCGGCTTCGGCTTGACTGTTCAGCCGGACCATGGCGAAAACCGCCACCTCGAACCCCAGTTCGCGGGCGTCGATATCGGCGTGATAGCCGGTGATGAAGCCCTGCTCCTCCAGCGTGCGGACCCGGCGCAGGCAGGGCGGCGCCGAAATGCCGACCCGGCTGGCCAGTTCGACATTGGTCATGCGGCCATCGGCCTGAAGCTCGGCCAGGATACGCCGGTCGATGTCGTCAAGCTTGTGGCCGGGCATGGCATTCTCCTTCATCCGCAGACTATCTAGGACGTTGGTCCCGATTGCGCAACAAAGTTTCAAACGCCGGAAATTAACACACGTTTGCATTGCGCCGCAGCGGCACAAGACGCAACGCGGCAGGGCTTTCGGCCAATCGCCGGGCAGATTATATGCGGTTCCGACAGATAGGGGACGATCATGGGCGAGACGCGGCACACCAAGGTTCTGATCATCGGCTCCGGCCCAGCGGGCTATACCGCGGCGGTCTATGCGGCGCGCGCGATGCTGGAACCGATCCTGATTCAGGGCCTGCAACCGGGCGGCCAGCTGACCATCACCACAGAGGTCGAGAACTGGCCGGGCCACAAGACCGTGCAGGGCCCCGACCTGATGGTCGAGATGGAAGAGCATGCCCGTGAAATGGGGGCCGAGATCATCGCGGATTACATCACCGCGCTGGACCTGTCGCAGCAGCCCTTCACTGCCACGGCCGACAGCGGCACGGCCTATACGGCGGATGCGGTGATTCTGGCCACCGGCGCGCAGGCGAAATGGCTGGGCCTGCCGTCGGAAGAGCGGTTCAAGGGCTTTGGCGTCTCAGCCTGTGCCACATGTGACGGGTTCTTCTACCGCGGCAAAGAGGTTGTGGTCATTGGCGGCGGCAATACCGCTGTGGAAGAGGCGCTGTTCCTGACCAATTTCGCCTCGAAAGTCACCGTGGTCCACCGCCGCGACAGCTTCCGCGCGGAAAAGATCATGCAGGACCGGCTGTTCAAGAACCCGAAGATTCAGGTGATCTGGGACAGCGAAGTGACCGAGGTTCTGGGCACCGACACCCCGCTTGGCGTCACCGCCGTGCGGGTCCGCAACGTGAAGACCGGCGCGGAACACGACCTGCCCTGCGCCGGGTTCTTCGTGGCGATCGGCCATGCGCCTGCCAGCGAATTGGTGAAGGATCAGCTGGAGCTGCACAACGGCGGCTATGTGAAGGTGGAGCCGGGCACGACCCGCACCTCGATCCCCGGTGTCTTTGCAGCGGGCGACCTGACCGACCATGTTTATCGTCAGGCCGTCACCAGCGCGGGCATGGGCTGCATGGCCGCGCTGGATGCGGAACGCTGGCTGGCCGGGCACTGACCCTTCAGGCGGGACGCAGCATCCGGCGCAGCGTCCCGTCCTTCAGCACGAACTGGTGCCACAGCGCCACCAGCGCATGGCCCGCCGCCAGAATCACCAGAAGATTGGCCATGAGCTGATGCGGCCCGCCCGCTGCGTCCTGCCCGCCGAACCATGCCACCATACCGGCCACCGGCATCAGCAGGATCAGAAGGTAAAGCAAGCCATGTCCGGCATGGGCGAGCTTTCCGGCCCATCCCGACGGCGCCGGCGGTGCGCCACGGATCAGGCGCAGCGCAATGCGGATCAGCGCAAGGACGAAGACCGACACGCCCACCCAGACATGCAAGGGCGCCACAGAGACTGTGACCGCTGCCCCTTCAAGCCTCTGGTCCAGGGCATCGCCCATGCCATCGCTGAAGATGTAGTTGAAAAGAATACCCAAGGCGATCAACCAGTGAATGGTGATCTGTGCGGCACTGTATCCTGTGGTTGTTTTCATGCTGGCCTCCTGCTGGCGACGTCAACGATACGTCACCGCGCCGGAATTCCGGCGCGGTCAGGAACCAGTGTAGCGTTTAATGAACGCTGACGGGCGCGAAATCATGCGCTTTGGCCAAATGGAAGGCAGATTGCCGGTCCGCCACCAGTGCCAGCCGCTGACCATCGGGCGCGTGGACCGAATAGATCACCTCGGCCCCGCCCACCTGTTCGCGCACCTCATCGGGCAGATCGGCCACGGGAACAGCACGGACATAGACGATCCGGCCCCCGGCGGCGGGAAATCCTTCGTATGGCGTGTTCATGACTTACTCCTTCCGTCCGATCCTGATGGTCTGCACAACCGTCTCCGGCACCTGCCGGCGCAGGTCGACATGCAAAAGCCCGTGCTCCATATGTGCGCCTGCCACTTCAACGCCGTCGGCCAGCACAAAGCTCCGCTGGAAAGCGCGCGACGCGATGCCACGGTGCAGGAACACCCGTTCCTGCGCATCGTCGCCCATGCGGCCGCGGATCACCAGCTGACGGTCCTCGACCGTGATCGACAGGTCTTCCTCGCGGAAACCGGCCACCGCCAAGGTGATGCGATAGGCGTTCTCGGTCACCGCCTCGATATTGTAGGGCGGATAACCTTCGCCCGATTTGGCCGTGCGCTCGACCAACCGTTCAAGCTGCTCGAACCCCAGAAGGAAGGGATGCGCGCCGAAGCTGAGTTTCGTCATCGTCGGACTGTCCTTGTGGTAAGCGACAATTCGCGGCGCAGACCCCATCCGGGCATCGCACGCCATGGGGTGAATATGGGGCGGCCGCGGTTCCCTCGCAAGGGTGGCCATCCGTTGCGCCACCGAAACACGGACGAACGCGGGAGAACGCGGACAGGCGCGAAAATTTATGCGCGAATCTTCACCGAATCGGGCAATTTCCTATATTCTGCGGTCAGGTAGCCAGAAGGACGCAGTCCCGCCATGAACGCCCCGTCGGAAATGAGCTTCGAAGACATGATCCGTGTGAAGCTTGAGGTCCTGCGACGCGAGCATCGCGATCTGGATGAGGCGATCCATGCGCTTGAAACCAACGGGCGCCCGGACATGCTGACGCTGCGGCGGCTGAAGAAGCAGAAGCTGGCGCTGAAGGACCAGATCACCCAGATCGAGGACCGGCTGATCCCCGATATCATTGCCTGACCGCGTGATCCTGCCGCTTGCCCCCTCCGGCCGCATTGGGTAATGCCCTTGAAAACCTTGGCTGGACAACCGTTGCGGGGGCCGGAATGACCGTATCCGTGGGCATCATCATGGGATCCCAGTCCGACTGGGCCACGATGCGCGAAGCCGCCCTGATTCTGGACGAGCTGGGCATTGCCTATGAGGCGAAGATCGTCTCGGCCCACCGCACCCCGGACCGGCTGTGGACCTATGGCAAGACAGCGGTGGACCGCGGGCTGAAGGTGATCATCGCAGGCGCGGGTGGGGCGGCGCATCTGCCGGGGATGATGGCGTCGAAGACCCGGGTGCCCGTGATCGGCGTTCCGGTGCAGACAAAGGCCCTGTCCGGCGTGGACAGCCTTTATTCCATCCTGCAGATGCCCAAGGGCTTTCCGGTGGCGACCATGGCCATCGGGGCTGCGGGCGCGGCCAACGCCGGGCTGATGGCCGCGGGCATTCTGGCCGTGTCGGACGCTGCCATCGCCGCCCGGCTGGACGCATGGCGCGACGCGCTCTCCGCCTCGATCCCGGACGAACCCAAAGACGACTGAGGCCCCCAAGGGCGCCGCGCCTCGGGCTTCGGGGGCAGGATACCGCATGAACACCCCGCTTCCGCAAGGCTCCGTCATCGGCATTCTGGGCGGCGGCCAGCTGGGCCGGATGCTCTCGGTCGCGGCCAGCCGTCTGGGCTATCGCTGCCATGTCTATGAACCCGGCCCGGGCGCCCCGGCGGGCCATGTTGCGGAAAGACTGATCACCGCTCCCTATGAGGATGAGGCCGCGCTGCGCGCCTTTGCCGAAGGCGTGGACGTGATCACCTATGAATTCGAGAACGTGCCGACTGCGGCGCTGGACCTGTTGGAAAGCCTGGCGCCGATCCGCCCCAACCGCCGGGCGCTGGCGGTGTCGCAGGACCGGATTTCGGAAAAGACCTTCCTCAACGGCCTTGGCCTTGTCACCGCGCCCTGGGCCGCCGTGGCCTCCGAAGATGACCTGCGCGCCGCCGTGGCGCAGATCGGCCTGCCCGCGATTCTGAAGACCACCCGGCTTGGCTATGACGGCAAAGGACAGGCCCGGCTGTCGTCCGAGGCCGACATTCCCGCCGCCTGGGCCGCCATGGCAGGCGCGCCATCGGTGCTGGAAGGCTTCGTGGATTTCCAGCGCGAGGTGTCTGTCGTCGCCGCCCGCGGGCTGGACGGCGCCGTTGCGGCCTTCGATCCCGGTGAGAATGTCCACCGCGAGGGCATCCTGCGCACCACCACCGTGCCCGCCAAGCTGACCCCCGGCCAGCGCAGTGATGCCGTGCTGCTGGCCGCCCGCATCCTGAACGCGCTGGATTATGTCGGCGTCATGGGGGTGGAGCTGTTCGTGACCCCCGCGGGCCTGCTGGTCAACGAAATCGCCCCCCGCGTCCACAACTCCGGCCACTGGACGCAGCAGGGCTGCACCGTGGACCAGTTCGAACAGCACATCCGCGCGGTTGTCGGCCTGCCCCTGGGCGACGGCGGCCGCTATGCCGATGTGGTGATGGAGAACCTGATCGGCGACGACGTGGACCGCGTGCCCGAGATCCTGAAAGACAAAACCGCCGCCCTGCATCTCTATGGCAAGGGCGCCCCGCGACCGGGGCGGAAGATGGGGCATGTGAACCGGGTGGTCCGGGGGTAGCGGGATGCCGACCCCAAGCGTTCGGTTGCTTCTGGACCAGTTGACGCTTGAAGAGAAACGCGCGCTGGTCCGCGTTCTGGGGCGTTGGGCAGATCAGGAATGGTATGTCGGCGTTCAGGAAGGGGCTTATTCGGCGCCAGAGGGCCGGATCGAGGATGTAATCCGCGGCAGCAGCCGTCCGTTTCGGGAGCATCTGTGCAACCTTGAGGGAACCCGCAACGAAGAGGCGGCGCTCGCCAAGGCGATTAGTGATATGTTCCGCGGCGTGAAGATCATGCAACGGGAGCGGATCGGGGGAAAGTTCAACACTTTTCTGCGCGCACATCTGACTGAACGGGTGTTTCGTCTGTATTTCGAATGTGCGGGCCTGAAGACAGAGTCCCTGCGGTTTGACGAGACTTTTCCGACCGATGACAGCTGGAATCTGACAAGCGAACGCGAACAATAGCAGACCGGGCCGGGTTAACAGCGGCGCCAGCCGCCCCGGCCAGCGCCCGACCGCCCCATGGGCGGGCGCTTCTGCGCCACCTCTGCATCTGTCAAGCCGCAGGAGAGGCCGCACGATAAAGCGCACCGCTCCACCGTCGGCAGCGCCGGCCCGCGGTCTGGCACCGGCCTCGGTTCCGCGTCAAACCTCCTCCACCATCACCACCCCCCGTATCGCCTTCAGCGCGCCTTTCACTTGCGGGCTGACCGGGTAGGGCTGCGGCAGTTCCAGGTCGATCTCGCGGCCGGTCTCGTCCGGCACGCACAAAGTGATGCGGGCGCGGTTGCGGCCTTCGACCTTGGCCAGCAGCGCGGCGATCGAGGCCACGGCATCTTCGCGGTTCAGGTGGATGCGCAGGTCGGCGGCCTGCGCCTGATCGGCGACCGTCTCGATGGGGGAAACCGCATTGGCCAAGAGCTTGACCCCCTCGCCCTCCGGGTCCACGCGAACGGTCAGCACCACGTTGCGCCCCGGCTCCAACTGGTCGCGCGCCACCTCCAGCACGTCGGAGAACACCGTCACCTCATAAAGCCCGGTGGGGTCCGAGCAGGCGACGAAGGCAAAGCGGTTGCCCTTGGCCGATTTCCGCTCCTGCCGCGCGCTGACGGCCCCGGCCAGACGGGCCACCATGGGCTGGCCGCGGGCCACCGCCTCCTGCGTGATTTCGGCCAGCGTTTTCACGCCCTGCCGCTTCAGCCCGGGCATGTAATCGTCCAGCGGGTGGCCGGAGAGGTAGAAGCCCACGGCCTGATGCTCATGCCCCAGCCGTTCGACCGGCAGCCAGTCGTCGCGCCAGCCGATCCGCGGCTCGGGGATGTCCGACCCCGCCTCACCGAACAGCGACACCTGCGAGGATGCCGCCGCCTCATGCACCGCGGCCGAGAAGGCCACCAGCGCATCCAGCCCCTCGAACACCCGGGCGCGGTTCGGCTCCAGCAGATCAAAGGCCCCGGCGCGGGCCAGCATTTCCAGCGGGCGCTTGCCGATCTTTTTCAGATCCACCCGGCGGGCGAAGTCGAAGAGCGAGGCGAAGGGCTTGTCCCCCCGCGCCTCGACGATGAGACCCATGGCGTCGACACCGACATTCTTCAGCGCGCCCAAAGCATAGACGACCTTGCCGTCCTTCACGTCGAATGTGGCCAGGCTGCGGTTGACGCAGGGGGGCACGACCTCAATCCCCATCCGGTCGAGTTCCCGCTTATACACCGCCAGCTTGTCGGTCAGATGGATATCGCAATTCATCACCCCGGCCATGAATTCGACGGGGTGATTGGCCTTCAGCCAGCCGGTCTGATAGCTGACCACCGCATAGGCGGCCGCGTGAGATTTGTTGAAGCCGTAGTTGGCGAACTTCTCCAGCAGGTCGAAGACCTCACCCGATTTCTTCGGGTCGATCTTGTGGGTCTTGGTGCAGCCTTCAATGAATTTGGGCCGCTCTTTCGCCATTTCCTCGGCGATCTTCTTGCCCATGGCCCGGCGCAGAAGGTCGGCACCGCCCAGCGAATAGCCCGCCATGACCTGTGCAATCTGCATCACCTGTTCCTGATAAACGATGATGCCCTGCGTTTCCTTCAGGATATGGTCAATGGTGGGGTGAATGCTCTCCAGCTCGCGGACGCCGTTCTTCACCTCGCAATAGACCGGGATATTCTCCATCGGGCCGGGGCGATAAAGTGCCACCAGCGCCACGATATCCTCGATGCAGGTGGGCTTCATGCGCCGCAGCGCATCCATCATGCCAGAGCTTTCCACCTGGAACACCGCCACCGTGCGGGCCGCGGAGTAAAGCTCATAGGTGGCCCCGTCATCCAGCGGGATATGGCCGATGTCATTCTCGGCCCCCGGCTTCGGCTCATAAAGAATGCGCCCGTCTGCGGCCTGATGCAGGGGGCGGCCCCCCTTCAGGATCAGGCTTATCGCATTCTGGATGACGGTCAGCGTCTTCAGACCCAGAAAGTCGAACTTCACCAGCCCCGCCGCTTCGACCCATTTCATGTTGAACTGGGTGGCGGGCATGTCGGACCGCGGATCCTGATAGAGCGGCACCAGCTGGTCCAGCGGCCGATCGCCGATCACCACACCCGCGGCATGGGTCCCGGCCGAACGATAGAGCCCCTCCACCTGTTCGGCATAAGTCAGAAGGCGCCCGACCACCTCCTCCTTCGCCGCCTCGCGCAGCCGCGGCTCATCGGCCAGCGCCTTGGTGATGGACACGGGCTTGACCCCGTCCAGCGGGATCATCTTGGCCAGCCGGTCCACCTGCCCATAGGACATCTGCAAGACGCGGCCCACGTCCCGCACCGCCATCTTGGACAGAAGCGCGCCGAAGGTGATGATCTGGGCCACCTTGTCGCGGCCGTATTTCTGCTGAACGTAGCGGATCACCTCTTCGCGGCGGTCCATGCAGAAGTCGATGTCGAAGTCAGGCATGCTGACCCGCTCGGGGTTCAGGAACCGTTCGAACAATAGGGCATAGCGCAAAGGGTCAAGGTCGGTGATGGTCAGCACATAGGCCACCAGCGACCCCGCGCCCGATCCGCGGCCGGGGCCGACCGGGATGCCCTGCGCCTTGCCCCATTTGATGAAGTCGGCCACGATCAGAAAGTAGCCCGGGAAGCCCATCTTCTCGATGATGCCCAGTTCGAACCGCAGCCGGTCCTCATATTCCTCGCGGCTGGCGGCCATCGGGATCACGGCAAGGCGCTTTTCCAACCCGTCCCAGGCCTGACGGCGCAGCTCCTCCACCTCATCCTCGGCAAAGATCGGCAGGATGGGTTTGCGCTTGTAGGCCATGAAGGCGCAGCGGCGGGCGATCTCGACCGTATTCTCCACCGCTTCGGGCAGATCGGCGAAAAGCGCGACCATCTCGGCTTCGGATTTCAGGTAATGCTGCGGGGTCAGGCGGCGGCGCGGCTCCTGCTGGTCGACATAGGCCCCCTCGGCAATGCAGATCAGCGCGTCATGCGCCTCATACATCTCGGTCTTGGGGAAATAGACATCGTTCGTCGCCACAAGGGGCAGGCCCATATCATAGGCCAGTTCGATCTGCCCGCGTTCGGATTGCGCCTCGGCCTCGGGCAGGGCGCCGCCCTCCACCGGATGGCGCTGCAGTTCCACATACAGCCGCCCCGGATAGATCGCCGCCAGCCGCTCCATCAGCGCGCGCGCCTTGGGCCCCTGCCCCTGCCGCAGGAAGCGGCCCACCGGCCCGTCCGGCCCGCCGGTCAGGCAGATCAGCCCCTCGGCATGGGCGGCCAGATCCTCCAGCGTGACCTGCACCAGCTGCCCGCCCTTGCCCAGATAAAGGCAGGAGTTCAGCTTCATCAGATTTTCATAGCCCGCCTCGGTCTGCGCCAGCAGCACCACCGGCGCAGGCATCCGCGGCTTTTCTCCGGGCTGTGCCGGATCATGGGCAAGGCTGACCTGACAGCCCAAGATGGGCTGAACCCCCGCATCCTTGGCATGGCTGGAAAACTCCAGCGCGCAGAACATGTTGTTCGTATCGGTCACCGCAATCGCCGGCATGTCGGCCGCCGCGGCCAGCTTGACCAGCTTCTTGACGGGGATGGCCCCCTCAAGCAGCGAATGTTCGGTATGGGTGCGAAGGTGGATGAATCGGGGGGCGCCAGACATGGCCTGACCCTATCAATCCCCGCCCTGCCACGGAAGGGCGCCCAGTTTTTCGGCAGATCACTTTCATTGAAAGCCATCAACTCCTTCATGTCTGCCGGACGGATTGAGGCTTGCCTTGAATCACCCGGCCCGGCTTGATTGACTTCAACCAGAATGAAGGGGCGCGTTGCCAGCTCTACGCCGCATCGGGCGGGCACGCAGGACGCCTCAAACGGGGGTATCGCGGCGGAACGATTGATGACCGAGGTTGCGTTTCTGCTGAACGGAACGCCCGTCCGCATCTCCGGCGAAAGCCCGGTGCGGACCCTGCTGGATTGGCTGCGCGAGGCGCGCGGCCTGAAAGGCACCAAAGAGGGCTGCAACGAAGGCGACTGTGGTGCCTGCACCGTCATGGTCACCGACCGCGACGGGGCAAAGGCGATGAACGCCTGCATCCTGTTCCTGCCGCAGCTGCAGGGCAAGGCGGTGCGCACGGTCGAAGGCATCTCCGGCCCCGGCGGTGCGCTGCACCCGGTCCAGCAGGCGATGATCGACCATCACGGCAGCCAGTGCGGCTTCTGCACCCCGGGCTTCATCACCTCGATGGCCGCCGCCCATGCGCAGGGCCGCACCGACCATGACGATGTGCTGTCCGGCAACCTCTGCCGCTGCACCGGCTATGCTCCCATCATCCGCGCCGCCACGGCCGCCGAAGGCACGCCGGTGCCGGACTGGATCGCCGCGGATGCGGATTTCATACTGGCCGAAATATCCTCGGGGGGTGAGGGCGAAGCCCGAGGGGGGCAGACAGCCCCCCTGCGCCCGCAGTCCACGGACGAACTGGCCGCGCTTTACGAGGCCACGCCCGGTGCCACGCTGATCGCCGGGGCCACCGATGTCGGCCTCTGGGTCACCAAGCAATTGCGCAACCTTTCGCCGGTGATTTTCCTGAATGGCATCCCCGAGCTTCAGAAGATCGAACAAACGGCCGAGACCATCCGCATCGGCGCCACAGCCACGGTCGAGGCACTGCGGCAGGCGATGGCCGGCCCGCATCCCTCCTTTGCCGAGCTTCTGCGGCGCTATGCCAGCCTGCCCGTCCGCAACTCTGCCACCATCGGCGGCAATGTGGCGAACGGCTCGCCCATCGGAGACGGGCCGCCCGCGCTGATCGCGCTTGGGGCCACGCTGCACCTGCGTCGCGGCGACAGCCGCCGCGATCTGCCGCTGGAGGAGTTTTTCCTCGACTACCGCAAGCAGGACCGCCAGCCCGGCGAATTTGTCGAGGCGCTGACCATCCCCGCCGCCGCGCCCGCGCTGCGCTGCTACAAAATCTCCAAACGCTTCGATCAGGACATTTCCGCCGTCTGCGGCTGTTTCAATCTGACGGTGACCAACGGGCAGATCACGGCGGCCCGCATCGCCTTTGGCGGTATGGCGGGCATCCCCAAACGTGCCGCACAGACCGAGGCGGCGCTTTTGGGCCAAAGCTGGTCTGAGGCGACCATCCGCGCCGCCATGCAGGCCATGGCGCAGGATTTCCAGCCGCTGTCGGACATGCGGGCCAGCGCGGATTACCGGCTGACCACGGCGCAAAACCTGCTGCTGCGCTATTTCCATGATCTGAACGGCAGCCCGGTTTCCGTGCTGGAGGTGGCGCCATGACCATGGGCAAGCCGCTTCCCCATGATTCCGCGCCGCTGCATGTGACCGGGCAGGCGCGTTATCTGGACGACATTCCCCTGCCCGCGGGCACGCTGCATCTGGCCTTTGGCCTGTCCACCATTGCCTGTGGCGAGATCACCGCGATGGACCTCTCGGCCGTGTGCGCCGCGCCCGGTGTGGTGCAGGTCATCACCGCCGAAGACCTGATCCGCGACTTCCACGGCATCCCGGATTGTTCGCCTTCTCTGGGGGATGAGCCGCTGCTCACCTCCTCGCAGGTGGAATTCCACGCCCGGCCCATCTTCATCGTGGTGGCCGAAACCCATCTGGCCGCGCGCAAGGCGGCGCGTCTGGGCAAGATCAGCTATGCGGAAAAGCCCGCCCTTCTGACACCGGAAGAGGCCCTCGCCGCCAATTCCCGTTTCGAACAGGGCCCCTCCGTCTGGACCCGCGGCGATGCCGCCGCGGCCATCGCCACCGCCCCCCATGTGCTGGAGGGGGAGCTGGAGGTCGGCGGGCAGGAGCACTTTTATCTGGAAGGCCAGATCGCCGCAGCCCTGCCCGGCGACGATGGCGGGATGCATGTCTATTCCTCGACCCAGCACCCGACCGAGGTTCAGCACAAGGTCGCCCATGCGCTGCACCTGCCGATGTCTGCCGTCCGGGTCGAGACGCGGCGAATGGGCGGCGGTTTCGGCGGCAAGGAAAGTCAGGGCAACTGGCTGGCCATCGCCTGTGCCCTGGCCGCGCGGCTGACCGGACGCGCGGTCAAGATGCGCTACGACCGCGACGACGATATGGTCATCACCGGCAAGCGGCACGATATCAAGGTCCGCTACAA
Organism: Neotabrizicola sp. VNH66; assembly: GCF_049445895.1. NCBI lineage: Bacteria > Pseudomonadati > Pseudomonadota > Alphaproteobacteria > Rhodobacterales > Paracoccaceae > Neotabrizicola > Neotabrizicola sp. VNH66. Next base: position 185,108 of record NZ_JBMSDW010000005.1, on the reverse strand, counting down.
GGTGGGTTATGACGACGAAGGCCGGGTTCTGGGCGTGGATTATGTCCACCTCGTCCGCTGCGGCTGGAGCCAGGACCTGTCGCTGGCGGTGGCCGACCGCGCCATGCTGCATGCGGAAAACTGCTACTGGATGCCCAACATCCGCATCGAAAGCCACCGGCTGAAGACCAACACCGCCTCGGGCACCGCCTATCGCGGCTTTGGCGGGCCGCAGGGGATCATCGGGGCAGAGCGGGTGATGGACCACATCGCATTCGCCCTGAAGAAGGACCCGGTCGAGATCCGCCGCGTGAACTATTACGCGGAGATGGAACATGCCCGCACCGGGCCGGGCACCGGCCAGCGCTATGCCGGGCCGCATTCCCGCCCGTCGAACACACAGCAGACCACACCCTACGGCATGCCGGTGGAGGATTTCATCGGCCGGGCGATGACCGATGACTTGCTGAAATCCTGCAACTATGAGGGGCGGAAGGCCGAAATCGCCGCCTGGAATGCGAAAAATCTGATCCTGAAGCGCGGGATCGGCTTCAGCCCGGTGAAGTTCGGGATTTCCTTCACGCTCACATGGCTCAATCAGGCGGGGGCGCTGGTCCATGTCTATCAGGACGGCTCCGTCCACCTGAACCATGGCGGAACCGAGATGGGTCAGGGCCTGAACCAGAAGGTCGCGCAGGTGGTGGCCCATGTCTTCGGCGTGGATACCGCAGCGGTGAAGATCACCGCGACCGATACGGGGAAGGTGCCGAACACCTCGGCCACGGCGGCCAGTTCCGGCTCTGACCTGAACGGCATGGCGGCGCGGCAGGCGGCGGAAGTGATCCGCGACCGGATGGCCGCCTATCTGGCCGAAAAGCACCAGGTCGCGGTAGAGAAGGTCCGCTTCGCCGACGGCATGGTCAGCGTGGCAGGCGAAAGCTACCCGTTCGAAAAAGTCGCCGCTTGGGCCTATCAGTCGCGGATCTCGCTATCCTCGACCGGGTTCTATGCCACGCCCAAGATCACATGGGACCGGGTGAAGGGTCAGGGCCGGCCGTTCTTCTACTTCGCCTATGGCGTCGCCGTCAGCGAGGTGGTGATCGACACGCTGACCGGCGAAAACCGCATCCTGCGGGCGGATATCCTGCATGACACCGGGTCCAGCCTGAACCCCGCTTTGGACATCGGACAGGTCGAGGGCGCCTATGTGCAGGGCGCGGGCTGGCTGACGACCGAGGAGCTGGTCTGGGACGGCAAGGGCCGGCTTTCGACCCATGCCCCCAGCACCTACAAGATCCCCGCCTGTTCGGACCGGCCGCGCATCTTCAACGTGCGGCTGTGGGACCAGCCGAACCGCGAAGATGCCGTGGGCAAGTCCAAGGCCGTGGGCGAACCGCCGTTCAACCTTGGCATCTCGGCCTTCCTCGCGCTCAGCCATGCGGTAGAAGCCTGCGGCGACGGCACGATCTATCCCGATCTGCGGGCGCCCGCCACGGCCGAGGCGGTGCTGGCCGCCATCGCCCGGGTGCGTCATGTTTGATCTGACCGCACTCCAGGCCGCCGTGGCCGCCCATGGCCGCGTGGCGCGGCTGGTGGTGGCGGCTCATGACGGATCCTCCCCGCGCGAGGTGGGGGCGGCAATGCTGGTCTGGGCCGAAGGGGACAGCGGCACCATCGGCGGCGGCGCGCTGGAATGGGAAGCGGTCACCCGTGCCCGGGCCATGCTGGCCGCTGCAGGGCCGGCGGGCGGCGCCCGGCTGGACCGTGAGGCGCTTGGCCCCAAGCTGGGCCAATGCTGCGGCGGGGCGGTGTCTGTCCTGACCGAAATTTATGACGATGCCGCCGCCATGGCGCTGGAGGGGCAGGACGTTGTCGCCCGCCCCGTGTCGGTCCACCCGGTTTCCTCGGGGCCTTCACCGGCAGACCCGATGCCGCTGATGGTGAAGCGGCTGATCGCGGATGCCCGTGGCAAGGGGCAGGCCCCTGCACCGCAACTGGTGCAGGGATGGATGGTCGAACCCCTCGCCCGGCCGCAACGGGAAATCTGGGTCTGGGGCGCGGGCCATGTGGGCCGGGCGCTGGTGGCGGTGCTGGCGCCGCTGCCCGGGCTGCATCTGACATGGATCGACACGGCACGGTCCCGGTTTCCGGACAACATCCCCGCGGGCGTTGACCCGCTGTGGACTGCCACCCCCGAACGGCTGGCCGATCATGCCCCGACGGGTGCGGAACATCTGATCGTCACCTATTCGCATGCGCTGGACCTTGAGCTGTGCCACCGCCTGCTGAAACGGGACTTCCGGGGGCTGGGGCTGATCGGCTCGGCCACGAAATGGGCGCGGTTCCGGTCGCGTCTGGCGCATCTGGGCCATGCGCCGCAAGAAATTGCCCGCATCGCCTGCCCCATCGGCGACCCGGGCCTGGGAAAGCATCCGCAGGCCATTGCCGTCGGGGTGGCAGTTGACCTATTGAAAAATAAAAACAAATCCGAGACGGAGATCACGGATGACTTCAGGGACGGAAATCACGAACGACACGCTTCTGCGGCTGGAGGGTCTGACCAAGGCCTATCCGGGCGTGGTGGCGAATAGCGATGTCTCCTTCAGCATCGGCACCGGAGAGGTGCATGCCCTGCTGGGAGAGAACGGCGCGGGAAAATCGACACTGGTCAAGATGATTTACGGGCTGGTGAAGCCCGACACAGGACGCATGACCCTGCGCGGCAAGCCCTATGCCCCGGCAAAACCGGCCGAGGCGCGGCGGTTGGGCGTGGCGATGGTCTTCCAGCACTTCAGCCTGTTCGAGGCGCTGACCGTGGCCGAGAATGTCGCGCTTGGCATGGAAAGCCCGCCGCCGATGCGAGAGCTTTCGGCCCGTATCCGTGCCGTCAGCGAGGAATACGGCCTGCCGCTGGACCCAGGCCGCATGATCGGCGATCTGTCCGCGGGCGAACGCCAGCGGGTGGAGATCATCCGCTGCCTGCTGCAGGACCCCAAGCTTCTGATCATGGACGAACCGACTTCGGTGCTGACCCCGCAGGAGGTGGAGATCCTGTTCAAGACCCTGCGCCAGCTGCGGGATGAGGGGACCTCGATCCTTTACATCAGCCACAAGCTGGAAGAGATCCGCGCCTTGTGTGACGAGGCGACGATCCTCCGCCGTGGCCGGGTGGTGGCAACCTGCACCCCGCGCGACCGGACGGCGCGCGAGATGGCGGAACTTATGGTCGGCGCCACCCTTGGCACGCCGACCCGCAGCTCCAGCCCGAAGGGCGAAGTGGCGCTTGGTGTCAGCGATCTGTCTGCCGCCTCGCCCATTCCCTTCGGCACTTCGCTGAAAGCAGTCAGCTTCACCGTGGCGAAGGGAGAGGTTCTGGGCATTGCCGGTGTGGCGGGCAACGGTCAGGACGAGCTGTTGCTGGCCCTGTCGGGCGAATTGCGGACCGAACCTGACAAGGTACGGCTCAACAGCCGGCCGGTGGGCGATCTGGGTCCGGCGGACCGGCGCCGTGCGGGTATGGTCGCCGCGCCCGAAGACCGCTACGGCCATGCGGCTGCCCCGGACATGAGCCTGATCGAAAACGGCTTTTTGACCGCGGCCATCCGCAAGGGGCTGACCCGCAGCGGCTTTGTCGACTGGGGCAAGACCCGCAGCTTTGCCGAAGAGATCATTGCCGATTACGACGTGCGCACCCCCGGTCCGGGCGTGGCCGCGCGGGCGTTGTCGGGCGGCAATCTGCAGAAATTCCTGATGGGGCGCGAACTGAAGCAGGGCGCCGATGTCATCGTCATCAATCAGCCCACCTGGGGCGTGGATGCGGCGGCGGCGGCCTCGATCCGGCAGAAGATTCTGGACTGTGCGGCCGCGGGCGCGGCCCTTGTCGTGATCAGCCAGGATCTGGATGAGCTGATGGAGATTTCCGACAGCTTTGCCGTGCTGAACGAAGGGCGGCTGACAAAGCCCCGCCCGGCACAGGGCCTGACCATCGACGAGATCGGGCTGATGATGGGCGGCGCCCACGGGATGGAGGTCGCACATCATGCTGAGGCTTGAGAAACGGCCGACGCCGTCGAAATTCTGGCTGTATGCCACGCCGGTGGTGGCCGTGGTACTGACCATGCTGGCGGGCGGGCTTCTGTTCGCGCTGATGGGCAAGAACCCCTTCGCGGTGATCCGGACCATCTTCTGGGACCCGGTGTTCGGCGAATTCGCCTTCTATTACCGCAGCCAGCTTCTGGTGAAAGCCGGGCCGCTGATCCTGATCGCCATCGGCCTTGCACTGGGGTTCCGGGCGGGGATCTGGAACATCGGGGCCGAGGGCCAGTATATCATGGGCGCGATCATCGGCGCCTCGGTCGCGCTGGCCTTCTATCCGGGTGATCCGGTGCAGGTCCGCTGGTTCGGCGGGCTGGTGGAATTCACCTGGGGCGCCACCCTGCCCCGCCCGGTGCTGTTCCCGCTGGCGGTGATGGCGGGCGCGCTTGGCGGCTGGTTCTGGGCGATGATCCCGGCCTTTCTGAAGACCCGTTTCAACACGAACGAAATCCTAGTCTCGCTGATGCTGGTCTATGTGGCGGAAACCATTTTGGCCAAGGCCGCGACCGGATTTCTGCGCAGCCCGCAGGGCATGGGCTTTCCGGGCAGCCGCAGCTTTACCTCCTTCCCCGATGCCGCGAACCCCGAGCTGATCGCCGGTTCCGGCCTGCATTGGGGCGGGGTGACCGCGCTGGCGGTGGCGGTGCTGGCCTATATCCTGCTGACCCGGCACCTTCTGGGGTTCCAGATCCGGCTGGCCGGGCAGGCGCCACGCGCCGCGCGGTTCCACGGGGTCAGCCCGACCCGGCTGGTTCTGCTGTGCATGGGGATTTCCGGCGCGCTGGCAGGCCTTGCCGGCTGGTTCGAGGTGTCGGGTCCCGCAGGCCAGATCTCGATCGACTTCAACACCGGCTACGGTTTCACTGCGATCATCGTGGCCTTCCTTGGCCGGCTGAACCCCCTTGGCATCGTGCTGGCGGGCTTCCTGATGGCGCTGACCTATGTGGGGGGCGACATGGCCTCGACCGATCTTGGCCTGCCGCGGGCGGCAATCCAGGTGTTCCAGGGCATGCTGTTGTTCTTCCTTCTGGGCGTGGATGTGATGACGAACTACCGCTTCCGCATGACGGCGGGCGGGCTGGCGAAAGGGGCCAAATAAGATGGACATCGGCGGAATCAATCTGGTCGTCCTTGTCGCGTCGATGATGGTCGCCGCGGTGCCGGTCCTGCTGGCCGCCTTGGGCGAGGCGGTGGTGGAACGGTCGGGCGTTCTTAATCTGGGCGTCGAAGGGCTGATGATCACCGGCGCCATCGGCGGCTTTGCCACGGCGGTCTGGTCCGGCAGCCCGGTGGTGGGCTTTCTGGGCGGTGCGCTGGCAGGGGCGGCGCTTGCCTCGGTCTTTGCGCTGCTGACACAGGTCTTTCTGGCCAATCAGGTGGCCACCGGCCTTGCGCTGACGCTGTTCGGGCTGGGCGTCGCCTCGCTGGCCGGTCAGGGCTATGACGGGATCAAGCCGCCACCCACCGGCAAGGTGCCCTTCGGCCCCCTGACCGAGATTCCGGTGCTGGGCCCCATCCTCTTCAGCCATGACTGGGTGGTCTATTTCTCCATCGCCATGACCGCCGTCCTGTGGTGGGTCCTGCGCGCCACGCGGCTTGGCCTGATCATCCGCGCCGTGGGCGAAAGCCATGAGGCCGCCCACGCCCTTGGCTACAAGGTGAACCGCATCCGCCTGATGTGCATCCTGTTCGGCGGCGCCATGGCGGGGATGGGCGGCGCCTATGTCAGCCTGATCCGGGTGCCGCAATGGGTGGACGGGATCACCGCCGGCGCGGGCTGGATCGCGCTGGCCATCGTGGTCTTTGCCAGCTGGCGGCCGTGGCGTGTCCTGCTGGGTGCATATCTTTTTGGCGGAATCACCCAGCTTCAGCTTAGTTTGCAGGCGACAGGAAGCGCCATTCCGGTGGAATACTTGTCGATGGCCCCCTATCTGGTAACCATCCTTGTGCTTGTCATCATGTCGTCGGGGCGCGGACGTGCCACGATGGGGGCGCCCGCCGCCCTGGGCCAGAACTTTCACGCCTCGCGTTGAGGCTAATTCAATGCGGGGCCGCCCAATGGTCCCGCCCAAACGGGGAGAAATCCGAATGAACCGCAGAACGCTTCTGGCCAGCGCCGCCCTGGGCTTTGCCCTTGTCTCCGGCGGGGCAGCCATGGCGCAGGACAAGACGAAGGCCTGCTTCGTCTATGTCGGCACCGTGACCGATGGCGGCTGGACGCAGGCCCACCACACCTCGGTCCTGAAAGCGCAGGAAAAATTCGGCGATGCCGTTGAATTCCAGTGGCAGGAATCGGTGCCCGAAGGTGCGGATGCCGAGCGGGTGATGACCCAGATGGCGCTTGGCGGCTGCGACATCATCTTCGCGACCTCCTTCGGCTATATGGACCCGGTGAATGCCGTGGCGGCCAAGTTCCCGGATGTGAAGTTCGAGCACGCGACCGGCTTCAAGCGGGAACATCCGAATGTCGGCATCTACAATGCCCGCTTCTACGAAGGTCGCGCGGTGCAGGGCCTGATCGCGGGCAAGATGACCAAGACCAACAAGATCGGCTACATCGCCTCGTTCCCGATCCCCGAAGTCATCATGGGCATCAACTCCTACTTCCTGAACGCGAAGAAGGTGAACCCGGATGTGCAGATCAACGTGGTCTGGGCCTTCACCTGGTTCGACCCGGCGAAAGAGGCCGATGCCGCCAAGGCGCTGATCGACGCGGGCGTGGACGTGATCGCGGCCCACACCGATTCGACCGCGCCGCTGGCCGAAATCGCCAAGACCAACGGCAAGGTGATCGGCTTCGGTCAGGCCTCTGACATGGAAGCCTACAAGCCTTCGCCGCGCGTCAGCTCGATCATCGACGACTGGTCGCCCTATTACATCAAGCAGATCCAGGCGGTGATCGACGGCAACTGGGTGTCGGAAGACACCTGGGACGGGATCAAGGACGGCACCGTGGGCATCGGTGAATTCACCGGCCTGCCCGAGGAGCTGGTGGCAGAGGCGACCGCGCTGAAAGAGGCCATCGCGGCGGGCACCTATCACCCGTTCACCGGCCCGATCAACAAGCAGGACGGGTCGCCCTGGCTGGCCGAAGGCGCCACCGCGCCCGATGGCGACCTTCTGGGCATGAACTTCTATGTCGAAGGCGTGACCGGCGACATTCCCCAGTAATCCGGCCCGTTTCGGATTTGCGAAGGCCCGCTCCGGCGGGCCTTTTGCATTCCGCTGCCCGAAAATCTTGCAATCCTGCCACAGCTTTCCCCGGAGCCGCAGTTGACGCTTGCGGCAACGCAGCATGATAGCTAAACAAGCGGTCGGAAAAAGGCGGACCATGGGACGCAGACGCAGCCTGACGCAGACGGAACTGTTTGACGCGGTGGAACGTGTGGTCCGCCGCGACGGTCCGCTTGGCCTGACGATCGAGGCGGTCGCGCAGGAGGCAGGGGTCAGCAAGGCGACAGTGCTTTACGACCATGCCTCGAAAACCGATCTGCTGCTGGCGCTGATCACCGACCGCTTCGCCCGTCACCGCGACCAGATGGCCGAACGCGCCGCCCGGTCGGACAACCCCGATCTGGCCTGGATGCAGGGGGTGATCGAAGTGATGGGCCGCCCGCCCTCCGAGGACGATTCCCTCGTCTCGCTTTTCGTGGGCGAGGCGTTGAAGCCCGGAAACCCCTGCCGGGACCTGCTGCAGCAGGTGCTGGAAGAGGATATGGAGCGGATGCGCCGTGTCTCGAACGATCCGCGGGCGGCAAGGCTGGCCTATCTGGCCCTCTATGGTCTGGCCACCGCCACGCTTTACGGTGCCGTCTCGCTGTCCGATGCGGACCGCGCCCTGCTTTTGACTGATATTCAGCGGCTGGCCTGCAATGGCTGTGCCACAAGACCGGAGTGAACCCGATGCGTGCCCCCCTTCTTTCTGCCGCGCTGGTGGCAGTGATCCTGTCCTCGGCGGCGCTGGCCCAGACCCCGGGCCAGATGCCGCCCACGGCCGTGACCACGCTGGTGCTGGAAGCGAAGCCGCAGCCGGTGATCAACGAACTGCCCGGCCGGATTTCTGCCACCCGCGTCAGCGAGGTGCGGCCGCGCGTCTCGGGCATCCTGATCGAACGGGTGTTCGAACAGGGCTCGGTCGTGGCCGCGGGCGATGTGCTTTACCGCATCGACGCCAAACCCTTCGAGGTGAAGGTGCAGGCGGCCGAAGCCGCGCTGGCCAAGGCACAGGCGACGCTGGCCAATGCCGAGGTGGGCCTGAAACGTCAGCTGGCGCTGCGGGAGAAAAATGTCGCCGCGCAGGCCGAACTGGACAGCGCCGAAACCGTGGTGCTGCAGGCCAAGGCCGATGTCGCGCTGGCCGAGGCTTCGCTGGCCGAGGCACGGCTGAATCTGGAATATACTGAGGTGCGGGCCCCGATTTCCGGCACCATCGGCCGTGCGCTGGTGACCGAAGGCGCGCTGGTGTCGTCCTCGGGCGAGTATCTTGCGCTGATCCAGCAGCTGGACCCGGTCTATGCCGATTTCACCCAATCCACGACCGAACTCTTCCGCCTGCGCCGCGCGCTGGCCGATGGCACGCTGGTCGCGGCCACCCCGGGCGAGGCGACGGTGCGGCTGTTCTTTGATGACGGCACCGAATATGGCCACAAGGGCGCGCTCCTGTTCTCCGAAGCGGCGGTGGACGAATCCACCGGGCAGGTCACCCTGCGCGGCGAATTCCCGAACCCCGAGGGCGACCTTCTGCCCGGGCTTTATGTCCGGGTGCGGATCGAACAGGCGGTCCGGCAGGACGCGCTGGTGATCCCGCAAAAGGCCGTGCTGCGCGATACCGCGGGCAATGCGACAGTCTATGTCGTGGCCGAAGGCAACAAGGCCGAACCCCGCGCCGTGCGGCTTGGCCCCACCGTGGACAGCGGCTGGATCGTCGAAGAAGGGCTGAACCCTGGCGATGTTGTGGTGATCGAGGGGGCGCAAAAGCTGTTCCCCGGCGCCGATGTCGCCCCCGAAGCAAAGGCCGAGTGATACCCATGGCGCAGCTTTTCATCCGCCGGCCGATTCTGGCCTGGGTCATCGCCATCTTCATCGCCATGGCCGGCATTCTGGCCATCCCGCTGATGCCGATTTCGCAATATCCGGCGGTGGCCCCGCCGCAGATCTCGATTTCCGCCTTCTACACCGGGGCCAGCCCCGAAGAGATGTATGAGGGCGTCGCCAACCCCATCGAAGAGGAACTGAACGGGATCGAGGGGCTGGAATATTTCGAAAGCACCTCGGACGCCTCCGGGATGATTTCGATCACGGCGACCTTCACGCCCGAAACCGATGCGGCCAAGGCCACCATCGACGTGCAGAATGCGGTCAGCCGGGTGGAACCGCGGCTGCCCGTGGCCGTCACGCAGGGCGGGATCACCGTGGAACAGGCGGCCTCGGGCTTTCTGATGATGGTGGCGCTGACCTCGGACGACGGGTCGCGCAACGCGATTGAGCTGGGCGATTACATCAACCGCAATATTCTGGGCGAGGTGCGGCGGATCGACGGCGTGGGCAAGGCGCAGCTGTTCGCCGCCCCGGTCGCACTGCGGATCTGGATCGACCCCGACCGGATGACCGGCCTGAACCTGACCCCGGCCGAAGTCACCGCGGCCATCCGCGCGCAGAATGCGCAGGTGGCGGGCGGCAGCATCGGCGCCGACCCGAACCCCGTCTCGACCGAGATCACCGCCACCGTCCTGCTGAAAGGTCAGCTGAAAACGGTCGAGGATTTCCAGAACATCATCCTGCGGGCCAATGCCGACGGCTCCTCTGTGCGGCTGAAGGATGTGGCGCGGGTCGAACTGGGGGCGCAGACCTATGCCTTCTCCTCGCGGCTGAACGGCCAGCCCGCCGCCGCCATGGCGGTGCAGCTGTCGTCCACCGGAAACGCACTGGCCACCTCCACCGCGGTCAAGGACAAGATGGCGGAACTGGCGCAGTTCTTCCCCGAAGGCATCAGCTATTCGGTGCCCTATGACACCGCGCCTTTCGTGGCCCTGTCCATCGAGAAGGTGATCCATACGCTGCTGGAGGCGGTGGCGCTGGTCTTCGTGGTGATGTTCGTCTTCCTCCAGAACATCCGCTACACGATCATTCCGACCATCGTGGTGCCGGTCGCCCTGTCCGGCACGCTGGCCGTGTTGTGGGCCGCGGGCTTTTCGATCAACGTCATGACCATGTTCGCCATGGTTCTGGCCATCGGCATTCTGGTCGATGACGCCATCGTCGTGGTGGAAAACGTCGAACGCATCATGGCGACCGAGCATCTGCCCCCCAAGGAGGCGACGCAGAAGGCCATGAAGCAGATCACCGGCGCGATCATCGGCATTTCGCTGGTGCTGGCGGCGGTGTTCATCCCGATGGCGTTCTTTGCGGGGTCCACCGGGATCATCTACCGACAGTTCTCGCTGACTATGGTTGTGTCGATCCTGTTCTCATCCTTCCTTGCGCTGTCGCTGACGCCTGCGCTTTGCGCGACCTTCCTGAAGCCTATCCCCGAAGGTCAGGGCCATGTGCACAAGGGCGGTCTCTTCGGCCTGTTCAACCGCGGCTTCGACGGGCTGACCCGGCGCTATGGGCGGCTGATGGGCGGGCTGACGCGGCGGTCGGCGGTGATGATGGTGCTTTATGTCGCCATCACGGCGGCGGTCGGCTGGGGCTTCACCCGCCTGCCCGCCTCCTTCATCCCGACCGAGGATCAGGGCTTCATCATCGTCGATCTCCAGACGCCCTCCTCGGCCTCGGTCAACCGGACACTGGCCGCGGTGCAAGAGGCCGAAGGCTTCTTCGCCCAGCAACCCGAGGTGGAAAACACCGTCGCCGTCACCGGCTTCTCTTTCTCGGGCTCCGGCACCAATGCGGCGCTGATGTTCGTCACCTTCAAGGACTGGGCCGAACGCGACCGCAGCGCCGATGAGATCGCCATGGGCGCGAACATGGCCCTGTTCGGCATGAAGGATGGCCGCGCCTTCGCCCTGTCGCCCCCGGCGATCATGGGTCTGGGCGGGACCGGCGGCTTCTCCCTGCGCTTGCAGGACCGCGGTGGCAACGGCCAGCAGGCGCTGATGGCCGCGGCACAGCAGCTGATCGATCAGGCGCAGGCCTCCGGCCTTGCCGTCGCCATGCGGATGGAGGGGATGCCCCCCGCGCCGCAGGTGGTGGTGACCATCGACCGCGAGAAGGCGAATACCTTCGGCGTGACCTTTGCCGACATCAACTCGGTCATGGGCACTTATTTCGCCTCGACCTATGTGAATGACTTCCCCAATGCGGGGCGTCTGAACCGGGTGATCGTGCAGGCCGAAGAAGGCGCCCGACTGGATGCCGAAGACCTGCTGCGGCTGACCGTGCGCAATGCGCAGGGCGGCATGGTGCCCTTCTCCACCTTTGCCACGGTGTCGTGGCAGCAGGGTCCGGCGCAGGTTGTGGGCTACAACGGCTATGCCGCGGTCCGCATCTCGGGGTCTGCCGCGCCGGGCGTGGCCACGGGCGAGGCGATGGCCCAGATCGAGGCGATTGCCGCCAGCCTGCCCGAGGGGTTCGGCTATGAATGGTCCGGCGCCTCACTGGAGGAAATCAAGTCCGGCAGTCAGGAATATCTGCTTTACGGCCTGTCCATCGTCTTCGTCTTCCTGCTTCTGGCCGGGTTGTATGAAAGCTGGTCGATCCCGCTGTCGGTCATGCTGATCGTGCCGCTTGGCGTGGCGGGCTGCGTGGCCGCGCTGATGCTGCGCGATCTGCCAAATGACCTGTATTTCAAGGTGGGCCTCATCACGATCATCGGGTTGTCGGCCAAGAACGCCATCCTGATCGTCGAATTCGCCAAGGAACTGGTGGAACAGGGCAAATCGCTGGCCGATGCCGCGGTGGAGGCGGCGATGCTGCGCTTCCGCCCGATCCTGATGACCTCGCTGGCCTTCACCTTCGGCGTCTTGCCGATGATGCTGGCCTCCGGCGCCTCGGCGGCCTCGCAGCAGGCGCTTGGCACCGGGGTGGTGGGCGGCATGATCGCGGCCACGCTCTTCGCGCCGATCTTCGTGCCGGTGTTCTTCTGCTTCGTGCTGAAATACGCCCCCTGGGGCAAGCGGCACGTCCGGGCCTAGGGTCGCCTGACAGATCGCAGCGCCGGGCCGGCGGAATGACTGGCCCGGCGGCTTGAATTCGCCCCCGCGCGGTGATTGTGTCGCCGCAAAACCGCGGGGGCCTTCATGTTCGACTTCCTTATCATCGGTGGCGGCATCGCCGGAATCTCGGCCGCCGCCCGCATCGCCCCCTTGGGGTCCGTGCTGGTGCTGGAGGCCGAAGAGGCGCTGGCTCATCACGCCTCGGGCCGGTCCGCCGCGCTGTATGAGCCGCGCTATGGTGCGCCTGCGGTGGTCGAACTCTCCATGGCCTCGGGCGATTTCTTCCGCGCGGCGGGCAATATCCTGTCGCCCCGCGGATTGATGCTGGTGGCGCGCGACGACCAGAAAGAGGCCTTCGACCACGATCTGGCGGCGATGGACTTCACGCCCATCAGCGTGGCAGAGGCGCAGGCGATCCTGCCGATCCTGAACCCGGATGTGGTGAAGATGGCAGGCCACGCCGCCCATGCCGAGGATATCGACACCGACCTTCTCTTGCAGGGCTTCGCGCGTGAAGCCCGCGCCCATGGTGCCCAGATCCTGACCCGCGCCCGCGTGACCGCGATCCGCCGCACCGCAACGGGCTGGCATTTGACGCACGAGAAGGGAGAGGCCGAGGCGCGGATGATCGTCAATGCCGCAGGCGCCTGGGTCGATCAGGTGGCCGCGCTGGCCGGGGTGCGCCCCTTGGGCTTCACCCCCCTGCGCCGGTCGATGGCCCGCATCCCCGCCCCCGCAGGCAGGGATGTGTCGCGCTGGCCCATGCTCTTCGGCCCGGGTGAGGATTGGTACATGAAGCCGGACGCAGGCGCGCTCATCGTCTCTCCGGCCGAGGAAGACCCGGTCGATGCGCCGCATGATGCCTGGGCCGATGATATGGTGCTGGCCGAAGGCCTTGCCCGGTATGAGGAATTCGTCACTGACCCCGTCACCCGCGTCATCGCCAACTGGGCAGGCCTGCGCACCTTCTCACCGGACCGGGTGCTGGTGATCGGGCCCGATGCGCGGGATCCGGCGTTCTTCTGGCTGGCCGGACAGGGCGGCTATGGCTTCCAGTCCTCTCCCGGGGCCAGCGCGTTGGCCGCCGATCTGATCGCGGGCCGCAGCCCCGCCCTGCCCCCCGCGCTGGTGACCCAGCTCTCCCCCGCCCGCTTCGGCTGATCCGTCGGCAAGGGGCCGCCGGGGCCCGCGCGGCGGGGATGGGCAAGGGGCGTGACACGGGCGGCGACCTCGGCCATCATCGCGGCCATGCGCCGTTTGTCCCTTGCCCCCGCCCTCACCCTTCTGTGCCTTGTCCTTGCCGCCTGTGGCGGCGTCTCGCGCGAAAGACCCTCTGCCCGGCCCCCGGTCGATGTGGCGCCCACAGCCGTGGTTGCGCCGAATTTCGGCGATGCCGATCCGATCACCGACTGGAACGGCAAGCCGCCGCAATCCTATGCCGTCCATGGCATCGACGTGGCCCGCTACCAGAAGGGCATCGACTGGCGCACCGCCCGGGCGAACGGGGTGAACTTCGTCTTCATCAAGGCGACCGAGGGCGGCGACCGCGTGGATGAGATGTTCCATGACCACTGGCGCGGCGCGGGCCGGGCCGGGATCGAACGCGGGGCCTATCACTTCTTCTACCATTGCCGGCCCGCCGCCGAACAGGCGCGCTGGTTCATCCGCAACGTGCCCAAGACGCCGGGCATGCTGCCCCCCGTGCTGGACATGGAATGGACCCCCTTCTCACCCACCTGCACGGTGCGACGCGACGGCGCCACCATCCGGGAGGAGGCGCGGATCTTCCTCGACATCGTGTCCCGCCATTACGGGCAAAAGCCGATCGTCTATACCTCGATCGACTTTTTCGAGGACAACCAGATGTGGAAGGTGCAGGGCGCCGACTTCTGGCTGCGGGCGGTGGCGAAACACCCGCAGGACCTTTATGACGGGCACCATTGGCGGTTCTGGCAATATACCTCGACCGGGCTGATCCCGGGCATTCCCGGCAAGGTGGACATCAACGTCTTCGACGGCTCCGCCGCGGACTGGACCAGATGGCTGGCGTCCCGCGCGAACTGACGGGCGGAAGCGGGGGCCAGCCCCCGCACCCCGGGATATTTAGCGACAGAAAATGGCAGGAGCCTTGCCTTTGGCACAGAGGTCTGGCTGCCCGACTGACCAGCGGGCGGCACGGGCGCAGCAGCCCTGAACACAAAGAACCGGCCCCTGTCAAAGGGCTGGCTCCCGATTTCATCTGTTCCCAAATATCCCGGGGTCCGGGGCAGAGCCCCGGCGGGCGGTGAAAGGCTCAGCCGTCCACCCGGATGCGGGCGTTGGCCGGGTCATGCGGGCTGTCTTCCACCACCACGGCATCCCATTCCTGCAACAGGATTTTCACCTTCAGCTTCGTGCCCACCTCGGCCAGATCGGGGCGGACATAGCCCATGCCGATCTGTTTGCCGAAGACCACCGAATAGCCGCCCGAGGTCAGGCGCCCGATCTTCTCGCCGTCCAGCAGCAGCGCCTCTTTGCCCCACGGATCAGTGTCGGACGGGCCGTCGATCAGCAGCGTCACGCATTTCGACCGGATGCCCTTGTCCAGCATCGCCTGCTTGCCGCGGAACTCTTTCGACAGATCGACGAAGCGGTCCAGACCCGCCTCCAGCGGCGTGGCGTCACGACCCAGTTCGGTGCCGAAGGCGCGGTAGCTTTTCTCCTGCCGCAGCCAGTTCTGCGCCCGGGCGCCGACCGGCTTCAGCCCGTGCTTCTCGCCCGCCTTCATCAGGAGGTCCCAGAGGTAGCGGCCGAATTCCACCGGGTAATGCAGTTCCCAGCCCAGTTCGCCGGTATAGGCCACCCGGATCGCGCGGACCGGGCACATGCCCAGTTCGATATTGCGCATCGACAGCCAGGGGAACCGCTTGTTCGACAGCACGGTGTCGGGATCGGCGTCCTGGACGATCTCTTTCAGGATGGCGCGTGCGGTCGGCCCGGCCAGCGCATAGACGCCCCATTGCGTGGTCACATCGTGAATGTCGATATGCCCGCCGCCCGCCGCGATGAAGTCTTCGGCGGATTTCTTCAGGAAGTCATAGTCATAGGCCGTCCACGCGCCCGCCGAGATGATGTAGTATTCATCCTGCGCCAGCCGCACGATGGTGTATTCGGTGCGGGTGGTCCCGGCCTCGGTCAGGGCATAGGTCAGGTTGATGCGGCCGACCGTAGGCAGTTTGTTGCAGGTGAAATGGTCAAGGAAGGCCGTGGCGCCCGGGCCGCGCACCAGATGTTTGGTGAAGGCGCTGGCGTCGATGATGCCGCAGGTATCGCGGACGGCATCGGCCTCGGCCTTGGCAAAGGGCCACCACGCCCCGCGGCGGAACGACCGGCTGTCATGGTCGAACGAGGGCGAGGCGTCGAGCGGGCCGTAATAATTCGGACGCTCCCAGCCGTTCACCTGCCCCATCTGGGCACCAAGCGCCAGCTGACGGTCATAGGCGGGCGCGGTGCGCAGCGGGCGGGCCGCTTCACGCTCTTCATCCGGGTGGTGCAGGATGAAGACATGCTCATAGCATTCCTCATTCTTCTTCACCGCATAATCGGTGGTCATCCACGCCCCGTAACGCTTGGGGTCCAGCGAGGCCATGTCGATCTCGGCCTCGCCCTCCACCATCATCTGGGCAAGGTAGTATCCGGTCCCGCCCGCGGCGGTGATCCCGAAGGAGAAGCCCTCGGCCAGCCACATGTTGCGCAGGCCCGGCGCCGGGCCGACCAGCGGGTTGCCGTCGGGGGTATAGCAGATCGGGCCGTTGAAATCGTCCTTCAGCCCCACGGTTTCCGAGGTCGGGATCCGGTGGATCATCGACATATACTCCGCCTCGATCCGCTCCAGATCCAGCGGGAACAGATCCGCGCGGAAGCTGTCGGGGACGCCATAGGCAAAGCGGGCGGGCGCGTTACGCTCATAGGGGCCAAGGATCCAGCCGCCGCGTTCTTCGCGCACATACCATTTGGCATCGGCATCGCGCAGCACCGGGTGTTCCGGGTTCCCGGCCTTGCGCCAGTCCACCAGCGCGGGGTCGGGCTCGGTCACGATATACTGGTGCTCGACCGGGATCGCCGGGATCTTGATGCCCAGAAGTTTCGCCGTGCGCTGCGCGTGGTTGCCGGTGGCGGTCACCACATGTTCGGCATGGATGTCGTATTTTTCATCCGTGGCCACCAGATTGCCGCCGACATCGGCCATGCGGGTGACGGAAACGATCCATTCCGACCCGGTCCAGCGATAGGCATCGACCTGGATCTTCCGCTCGATCGTCACGCCGCGCTGGCGGGCGCCCTTGGCCATGGCCTGCGTCACATCGGCGGGGTTGATATAGCCGTCCTGCGGGTGGAACAGCGCGCCCTTCAGGTCTTCGGTCCTGACCAGCGGCCAGCGCTCCTTGATCTGCGCGGGGCTGAGGAATTCGTGATATACCCCGGCCGTTTCCGCGACCGAGGAATAGAGCATGTATTCGTCCATCCGGGCATCGGTCTGTGCCATGCGCAGGTTGCCGCAGATGGAAAAGCCCGCGTTCAGCCCGGTTTCCGCCTCCAGCGTCTTGTAGAGATCGACGCTGTATTTGTGGATATGGGTCGTCGCATAGCTCATGTTGAACAAGGGCAGCAGGCCCGCGGCATGCCAGGTGGAGCCGGAGGTCAGCTCGTCCCGCTCGACCAGCAGGGTGTCCCATCCGGCCTTTTGCAGGTGGTAGGCGATGGATGTGCCGACGGCGCCGCCACCGACGACAAGGGCTTTGACATGGGTCTTCATGGGGGACGCTCCGCGCAATCTGGTTGCCACATAGATGCCACGGCCCCTGAAACCGGGACAGGCCCGCCCGACCCTTCGCATCAAAAAGCGACATCGCCCGGACAGACCCCGCCGCAGGATGCGGCACAGGTCACGCCACGCCCTTTGCCGGTTGCCCGACCGGACCGGAGATACCGGGTGCGGCCCGCCCGTCCTGCTGCGGCGGCGCAGGATGCCGCATTGACCGCGGCCCGGCTTTGCCGGTAGAGCGCATTGCATGCAGCGGCGGTCCCTTACAGCACAGGCTTTCCTCTGGGTCCTGCTGGCCCCGTTCCTGCTTCTGTCGCTGATCCATCCCTCGGTCATGCCGGCACGGGCCGCGGATGGCACGCTGACCATGGTTCTGTGCAGCGTGGACGGGCCGGATGAGGTGACGATCGACCTTGCCACCGGCGAGGTGGTGGACAAGGCACCCTCCGACGGCTCTGACCATTGCGACTGGGCCTGCGGCCAGATGGCCGGTGCCGTCGTCACACGCCCCGAAGCACCGCCGCGGGCCGTCCGGGTCACCCGCATGGCTCCGCCACCGGCAGCAGCGCTCCTGCAGATCGCGGCGGCCACCGGCCTGCCTCCTGCCACGGGTCCCCCCTCCGCCTGACGTTTCCCGCTTTCATAGAAACATCAGACGGACAGTGAGACATGACCGATGCAACCCACGGGACCGCGGTCCCGACGGCCGCAGCTGCGGCCAGCAAATTCTATTTCATCGCCTGGCGCTGGCATTTCTACGCCGGGCTTTACGTGATCCCCTTCCTGGCCATGCTGGCGGTGACAGGGCTGGTGATGCTCTGGATCTCGGCATTGGCCGGGGTGACGGGGGACAAGATCCCGGTCGTTCCCGGATCTGCACCCCTGGCGGTGTCCGCCCTTCAGACGGCGGCCGAAGCGGTGGTGCCCGGCGGCACAGCGGCCACCTATCTGGCGCCGTTGAGCCCGGACAGTGCCGCCGTCTTTGCCATCGCATCGGATGCGGGCAAGACGGGCGTGTCTCTGAACCCCTATACCGGAGAGGTTCTGCACAGCTTCCCCTGGCGCGCGGGCTGGTATGACACGGTGAACAAGATCCATGGCACGCTGATGCTGGGCACAACGGGCGACCGCCTGATCGAGATCGCCGCAAGCCTTGCCATGGTTCTGGTCGTCTCCGGCCTTTATCTGCACTGGCCCCGCGGCGGGCAGGGCAGTCTTCTGCTGCCCAATCTGGCAGCCCGCGGCCGTGCCCTGTGGAAATCGCTGCATGGCGTCATCGGGTTCTGGATGTCGCTGGTGATGGTGGCCTTCCTGATCTCCGGCCTCAGCTGGTCGGGCATCTGGGGCGAGCGGATGGTGCAGGCCTGGAACACTTTCCCGGCTGAAAAGTTCGGTGCGCCGTTGTCGGACCAGACCCATGCCACGATGAACCACAACGGATCGAAAGAGGTGCCCTGGGCTCTGGAACAGACGCCGCTGCCGGAATCGGGCTCTCTGACCGGGATCACGGCCATCGAAGGTCCGGTGACGCTGGACGCGGTGGCCGCCTTTGCGGAGCGTCTGGCCCTTCCGGGGCGGTTCCAGATCGCCCTGCCGCAACGCGCCTCCGGGGTCTGGACGATCAGCCATGACAGCATGTCGAATGACGGAAACGATCCTGCCGCCGACCGCACGATCCACATCGACCAATATACCGGCAATATTCTGGCCGATGTCCGGTATGAGGATTATTCGCCCTATGCCAAGGCCATGGCCTGGGGCGTGGCCTTCCACGAAGGCGACATGGGCTGGTGGAACGTGGCGTTGAACACCGTCTTTTGCCTGTCGATCCTGTTCCTGACCATTTCGGGTCTGGTGATGTGGTGGAAACGCCGTCCCGCCGGGGCCCCACGTCTGGCCGCCCCGCCGCGCCCGCGCGATGCGGGACTGTGGAAAGGGGCGGCCCTGCTGATGATCGTTCTGGGTGCCCTGTTCCCGCTGGGCGGTCTGGCGATGGTGGCCGTTCTGCTGCTGGACGCCACGCTGCTGCGTCTGCTGCCCGGGTTGAAGCGCGTGCTCAGCTGAACCGCCCGACAACTGAACCGCCCGGCATGCCGGGCGCGAAAACGCTGGTCCTGCCGGAGGGGTTCCTTCCTTCGGCAGAAATAAAATCTGCCCCGCAGCGGGAGCCGGTTCTGAACTGTCGCGTTTACTTTCCGAGAGCGCAGGACGCGCCATGGATCCAAGGGTTCTCCCTCCCTGCCCGCGGACCCGGAGTTCGTCTTCCGGCTTCGGTCGGTCCCCGATCTCGACAAGACCGGCCCGTGCCCGGGTTTGTAACCAGTTGTTTTCGTGTGATGTAACAAGTGCCCGGCCACGCCTTGCGCGTGGCCGGTTTTCTTTGGGAGACCAGACTGGGCAGGGCGTGGATCACATACCGCGATCCGGTCACCCGGGCCTCAGTCTCCGACGCCGCAGACTTTCCGGCCATTTTCTTTCCGGCATCCGTCGCCCCCAAAACCTGCCGCCCCGCCGGTTCCGGGAAGCGGGGTCGATCCTTTACCCACCCCGCGGCGGACCACCGTCTCACCGTCCCCGCTCTCATCGTCCCCGGTGGCGGGCTGGCCCGCGTCATCCCCATCGGTCCCGATCCCCGCGGCCGCCCCGGCTTCGGATCCCGGTTCCGCAGCAGCCCCCGCCTCGCCGCCGGGGGTAGCACCCGCGGCCGCGGCCTTGGCCTCCTCCTCCTGCCGGGCGGTTTCCGCAGCGGCCCGCTCCCGCGCGGCGGCAGCCTCGGCCTCATAGGCGGCCCGCTCCTCCTCCTCCAGCGCAGAGGCCAGCACGATCACCGGAACCTCGCCCATGCCGGGCACCGAGCGCACCACATCGGCTGCCATGGCGGGCACATGCAGCGTCTGGAACAAAGGCAACAGCGCCAGATCCGGCAGACCGGCAGGCGCTGTCACCCGCAGATGCAGCTGTCCGCCGATATCGCCCACAAAGGCCCGCACCGGCGATCCGGCCGGCAGCCGCACCTCGCGCACCTCGAAACCGCGCACCGTCATGAAATCCTGCGACGGGATGGCCATGGTCCGCATTTCCAGCTCGAACTTCACGCTCATCGCCATGAAGCTGGTGAAAACGCTGTCCGGGTAGCGCACCAGTTCAAAGACCACCAGCGCGCCTTCGGGGCTGACATAGGCCTGCCGCGCCTGCTCCAGCCCCTTGCCGCGGTTTTCCTGCAACGCATCGGCAGCCAGTTCCAGATCCTCTCCCTTCAGGCCAGACCCCAGAACCGCGGTCACATCCTGCGGGGTCAGGGCGCGCGTGGTCCAGCCTTCGGGCGGTCTGGGCAGCATGGCCGTCAGTTCGGTCGGCATTGCGCCCGTTTCCGCGCCGCGGTCGGGGGTGCCGACGATCTCGACCAGATTGATCCAGCCCATGACATAGGCGCCAAAGCCGATCTCGCTTTCGCCCATGGCGCGGGCGGCGCGGTTCGACATCGTGTAGTCGAACGCCATATAGCCCAGCACCGGAATGGCCGAGAGCACCAGACTGACCAGAAACAGAAGACCGCGCATGCCGCACTCCGCCGGAAATTCCCGGCTGCGATGCCATGGGATTGGGGCCGCGTTGCGGCGGGGCGGCGGCGGAAAAGCGCGTCTGCAAACGGGCCGCCCGAAATGCGGCCGCCGCCAGTCCCGGGGTGTCAGCCGCGGCGGAACCGCGCCGCCAGTCCGGCCACCGCGAATGAGGCCGCCGCGGCCACGATGATCGACGGCCCGGCCGGCGTGTCCTGCCAGAGGGACAGCCGCAATCCCGCCAGCACCGAAAGCGCACCGATCGCCACCGCGCCCAGAGCCATCCCCTCGGGACTGCGGGCCAGCGCACGGGACGCCGCCGCCGGAATGATCAGCATGGCCGCGATCAGCAGCGCCCCCACAACCTTCAGCGCGACGGCGACCACCACAGCCAGCGCAAGGACCAGCACCAGCCGCTCGCGGTCCGGACGCAATCCGCTGGCATGGGCAAGATCCTCATTCAGGGTCGCTGTCAGCAGCGCCTGCCAGCGCCAGACCAGAAGCCCCGCCACAGCGATGGCACCGCCCCAGACCAGTACCAGATCCTGCCGCGACACCGACAGGATATCGCCGAAGAGATAGGCCGACAGATCGGTGCGCACCGCCGGGAAATAGCTGACCGCCACCAGCCCGAAGGCCAGCGCGGAATGCGCCAGAACCCCCAGTGTGGTGTCCATGGCCCAGCCCCGGGCGGCCAGCGTGGCCACCGTCACCGCCATGGCCAGCGCCACGACCAGCGTTCCCGCCGCAACCGGCAGATCGGTGGCCAGCGCCAGCGCCACCCCCAGAATGGCGGCATGCGAGGTGGCATCGCCGAAATAGGCCATCCGCCGCCAGACGACAAAGGCGCCCAAAGGTCCGGTGGCCAGCGACAGCCCCACCCCCGCCAGCCCGGCGCGGACCAGAAAATCATCCAGCATGATGGTGCGGCCCGTGATGATGGTCGTGGGGATGATCATGGCCGCAGTGATGGTCCACCGGGCCGGAATGATCATGGTCATGCACATGACGATAAAGCGCCAGCGCCCCCTGCGTGCCCATCCCGAACAGCGCGCGGTATTCCGGCGCGGTCGAGACGACCTCAGGCGTGCCTTCGCAGCAGACATGGCCGTTCAGGCAGATCACCCGGTCACTGGCCGCCATCACCACATGCAGGTCATGGCTGACCATCAGGACGGCACAGCCGGTCTCTGACCGCACCTCCTCGATCAGCCGGTAGAAGGCCGCCTCGCCCGGCTGGTCCAGGCCCTGCGTCGGCTCGTCCAGCATCAGAATCTGCGGCCGGGCCAGCAGCGCCCGCGCCAGCAGCGCCCGTTGCATCTGCCCGCCGGACAGGGCCGCCATCTGCAGACCGCCCTTTCCCTCCAGCCCGACCCGGGCCAGCGCCGCCCCTGCCGCCGCATCCGGCACACGGACGGGCAGCGACAGGAACCGCCGCAGGGTGATGGGCATGCTGCGGTCGATGGTCAGCCGCTGCGGCACATAGCCGATGCGCAGACCCGGCGCGCGGGTCACCTGCCCCTCCTGCACCGGCAGGATGCCCAGAAGCGCCCGCAGCAGCGTGGATTTCCCGCTGCCGTTCGGCCCGAGGATCGTGACGATCTCCCCCTCCGCCACCGAAAGCGAGACATCGTGCAACACCTCCGCCCCGCCCAGCCGGACGCAGATCCGTTCCGCCGAAATCAGGCTCATGCCGCGCCCATCCGGCAAGCGGGACACAGGCCAAGCGCCTCGACCGTCGACCGTTCAACGACAAAGCCCACCGCGGCGGCCGAAGCCTCCAGCGCGGCGCGGACCGGCGCGCCGGGCGCCTCGGCCACGGCATTGCAGGACCGGCAGATCAGGAAGGCCGGGGCATGGTCTTCGCCCGGATGCATGCAGGCGGCAAAGGCGTTCAGCCGGCGGATGCGGTGGACAAGCCCCTGCTCGGCCAGAAACTCCAGCGCGCGATAGGCCACCGGCGGCTGGTTGCCAAAGCCTTCTGCCGCCAGCCGTTTCAGCACATCATAGGCGCCCATGGCGGTATGGCCTTCCAGCAGGATTTCCAGCACCCGGCGGCGGACCGGGGTCAGCCGGGCGCCGTTCTCGCGCGCCAATGCCTCGGCCCGCGCCAGCACGTCTTCGCTGCAATGGGCATGGTCATGGGCGCTGAAGGCCGCACCGGGGCTTTGGCAGCCCGGGCAATCCGCCCCGCCATCCCCGTGGGCGGCATGGTCATGATGGTGCATCCGTCACCCCTTGACGAGTTATGATATTACATACATAGAGCATCCGCCCCAAACGGAAAGGCCCGACATCATGCGTTATATCATATCCGCTTTGCTGACCAGCACTGCCCCGCTTGTTCTGGCCCCTGTCGTTCTGGCCCCCACCCTTCTGGCCACCGCCGCACAGGCCGAAGTGCCGAAGGTGGTGACCGACATTCCGCCAGTCCATTCCATCGTGGCGGCGGTCATGGGTGACTTGGGGCAGCCGGTGCTGCTGCTGGACAAGGGGGCCTCCGAACACCATTTCCAGCTGCGCCCCTCGCAGGCAGCCCAGCTGTCAGAGGCCGGTCTGGTGGTCTATGTCGGCCCGACGCTGACCCCTTGGCTCGCGGCGCCGCTGGCCTCGCTGGGCAACGGGGCGGCACAGCTGGAACTGCTGGCGGTGCCGGGCACCCATCTTCAGGACTATGGCGCCACCAGCGAAGATCACGACGGGCACGACCACGCCGAAGAGGCCGGTCATGACGACCATGATCATGATGCCGAAGCGGATCAGGCCGGCCACGCGGACCATGACCACGAAGGCCACGACGATCATGAGGATCATGACCACACCGGCACCGATCCGCATGCCTGGCTTGACCCGGCGAATGGAAAGCTCTGGGCCGGGGCCGTCGCGGCAGAACTGGCGCGGCTGGACCCGGAGCATGCGGCGACCTATGCCGCCAATGCCGCCGCATTGACCGCCGCCATCGACGCGGCCGATGCCGCGGCCACTGCCACCCTGACCCCGGTGAAGGACAGGCCTTTCGCCGGGTTCCACGATGCCTATGGCTATTTTGCCGGGCATTACGGGCTGGCCATGGCGGGCGCCGTTTCGCTGGGTGATGCCACCACGCCGGGCGCGAAACACATGGCCGACCTGAAGGCAAAGGTCAGCGCGGGCAAGATCCTGTGCCTCTTCCCCGAGGCGCAGCATGACCCCGCGCTGCTGGAACAGCTGGCGGAAGGCACCGGCGTGCGCATCGGCGGGGCGCTGGACCCGGTCGGCGCCACGATGGAGCCCGGGCCCACACTTTACAGCGACCTGCTGACCGGCACGGCCGGGACGCTGGCCGAGTGTCTGGGTCAATAACCGTCGCATTCTGGCGCGGTGACGGCAGAAACCGGGGCGAATCCTAGGACCACGGCCTGTTTACCCCAAGGCAGGCCCGCCGCCCTATCCCGGGCATCCTGAGGCGAGGGCGCAGGCCCGAGCCGAGGCAAAAGCAATGCGGGCAGGGCCGTCATGGCCCCGCCCGCGCCATGTCACAGGCCCTGCAGCGTCAGATCAGGCCCTGCTTGCGGAACAACGCCTTCACATCGCCCTCGGGCCGGGCGCCGAAATGGCCGATCACCTCGGCCGCGGCAACGCAGCCCATCCGGCCCGCCACCTCCAGCCCGGCACCCGTGGCCAGCCCGTAGATGAAGCCCGCGGCGAACTGGTCACCCGCACCGGTCGCATCCACCGGCACCACGCGGTTCACCGGCACCACCACCTGCTCGTCCCCGCGGACCACGATGACCTCGTTGCCGGACCGGGTGCAGACCACCAGCCCGGCATCCGCCGCCGCCTGCTCCAGCGCGGCCGACAGGTCGGTCTGGTAGAGCGAGGCCCATTCGTGCTCGTTCCCGATGACGTAATCCAGTTCCTTCACCAGACGGCGAAAGCTGTCGCGATGGCGGTCCACGCAGAAGGGGTCGCTGAGGGCGATCCCCGCCTTGCCGCCACCCGCCCGCGTCAGCCGCGCCGCCTTTTCAAAGGCTTCCTTGCCCTTGTCCTTGTCATAGAGATACCCCTCAAGGAACAGGATCTGCGCGTGACCGGCCACGCTGTCGGACACATCCTCCGGCCCCAGTTCCGAGGAAATCCCCAGATAGGTGTTCATCGACCGCTCGCCGTCGGGCGAGACGAAGATCATGCTGCGCGAGGTGGGCAGGTCGCCGCCATGCACCGGCGGGTTCACGAAATCCGTGCCCTCGGCCGCCATCGACTGCGCATAGAACCGCCCCAGGGCATCGTCATGCACGCGACCTATGAAGGCCGTGGACAGACCAAGTGCACCCACCCCCGCCACTGTATTGGCGACCGATCCACCGGGGGCCTGCCGCCGGTCCTTCATCGAGCCATAGAGCATCTCGCCCCGCTCGCGCTCGACCAGCTGCATGATGCCCTTTTCGATCCCCATCAGGTCCAGAAAGCTGTCATCCGCGGTGGACAGCACGTCCACAATGGCATTGCCGATGCCGACAACCTGATAGGACTTCATGTCTTCTCCTCGAACAGGCACCAGTCCCGGATCGGGCAGATGCCGCATTTGGGTTTGCGCGCGATGCAGATATACCGGCCATGCAGGATAAGCCAGTGATGCGCATGCTGCTGGAACTCGGCCGGAACATTGTCCTCGATCGCCCGCTCCACGACAGCCTCGTCCTTGCCGGGGCAGATGCCGCTGCGGTTGCCCACGCGGAAGATATGGGTGTCCACCGCCTGTGCGGGAATCCGGAACCACATGTTCAGGACGACATTCGCGGTCTTGCGTCCCACGCCGGGCAGCGTCATCAGCGCGGCCCGGCTGGAGGGGACCTGACCGCCATACTCATCGATCAGCCGCTGGCTGAGCTTGATGACGTTCTTCGCCTTGTTGCGATAGAGGCCGATGGTGCGGATATGTTCGATCAACCGCTCTTCGCCCAAGGCCAGCATCTTCTCCGGCGTATCGGCCAGCTGGAACAAGGCATGGGTGGCGCGGTTCACGCCCTTGTCGGTGGCCTGCGCCGACAGCGCCACCGCCACCAGAAGGGTGAAGGCATTGACGTGATCCAACTCACCCTTCGGCTCCGGCTCCGTCTCCTGGAACCGGGTGAAGATGGCGTGCATCGCGGAATAGGGCAGCTGGCGGACCATGCCCCCTTTTGCCAGCGGCTTGGCAGGCTTGCAACCGGGGCGATCGGTCTCAGGGCGGAGGCAGGGCCGGATCCGTCTTGCAGGCGGCAAGCGGCCTTTCGACCAGGCGGTCGATCGCGATGACCTGGCCCGATCCGGGCGGGCCGAAGCGGCCATCGGCGCAGGCACAGCTGTAGCCATAGCTTGCGCCATCGGTGATCAGGACGCCCGCATGGTCGTAGCGGGCACGGTCGTCGAAGGCAGGACTGTAGGCGTCTTCGAACCCTTCGGCCGGGGCGCTGCCCTGGCGCGATATCCACCAGTCATCATCGGCATCGACCAGCAGCACATTGCCGGGGCCGGGATTGTGATACCAGCCGCAGCGCCGCTGCTTCTCTGCCCGGGCCGAATGCGGGGCGGCGGTCACGGCAGCCAGAAGCAACAGGGCGGCAAGCGGGGGGCGGGACATCGGCGGGTCTTTCTGCGGGTCGCCCGCCAGCAAGCATGGCAGGCACGGCTGGCTCAAGCCCGGAAAACCGGATGCGCAGAATCCGGATGCGCAAAAGCCTATGCGCAGAAATCGGGTCGCAGGCGCGCAGGCGCCGGCCTATCTTCGGCGGGCCAGGGAGAATTGCCATGACCGACCAGAGCCCCAGTTACCATTATTCCGTCATCGGCCGCGCCCTGCGCGAGATCGACGCCGCAGGACCCGGCCTGTCGCTGGAGGATCTGGCCGCCCGCATGGGGATGAGTGCCGCGCATTTCCAGCGCACCTTCAGCCAGTGGGTCGGCGTCAGCCCGAAGCGCTATCAGCAGTATCTCTCCATCGGCCATGCCCGCCGCCTGCTGGCGGAGAAGCACACCCTGCTGTCCGCCACCCATGAACTGGGCCTGTCCGGCACCGGTCGCCTGCATGACCTGTTCCTGACGTGGGAGGCGATGTCGCCCGGCGATTATGCCCGTGGTGGTGCGGGGCTGACGATCTTCTGGGGCTGGTTCGAAAGCCCCTTCGGCCCCGCCCTTGTCATGGGCACCGACAAGGGCATCTGCGGTATCGGCTTTGCCGATGAAATCGGGGCCGAGGCCGCCATGGAGGATCTGGTCTCGCGCTGGCCGAAGGCGACTTACGTCGAAGATCCCATGATGCTGCGGCCCTGGGTGCTGTCGGCCTTCGGCAGCGGCGGCACCACACCGCTGTTCCTGATCGGCGCACCGTTCCAGATCAAGGTCTGGGAGGCGCTGCTGGCCGTTCCTTCCGGGCAGGTGACCACCTATTCCGAGATCGCCGGGGCCGTGGGCCATCCGGCCGCACAGCGCGCCGTGGGAACCGCGGTCGGGCGCAACCCGATCAGCTTTCTGATCCCCTGCCACCGCGCCCTGCGGCGCGACGGGGGATTGGGCGGGTATCACTGGGGCCTGCCGCGCAAGCGCGCGATGCTGGCCTGGGAGGCGGCGCGGGCCGAGGCTGAAGCGGCGGACCGCACAAAAGCGTGACCGGATCTGTGGCCGGCGGAACACTGCCCATGGTTTTCCGCCCCTGTCCCGGAACCGGCCGCAATGATATAGGTTCCCCCAAGCCCGGTGCAACGCGGGCCGGTATTCCTTTGGCAGCGAGCTTAAGATGCAAAAGAAACTCATTGTGCTGGCTCTGGCCGGCGTGACCGCCCTGGGCGCCTGCGTGGACCCCTATGCCTATCCGAACGACCCGAACGCCCGGCAGAAGCAGGGCGCTGTCATCGGTGCCCTGACCGGCGCGGCCATCGGCGCGTCCTCGGGCGATGACAAGCTGGAAAAGGCCGCCATCGGCGCCGTGATCGGCGGCATCGCGGGCGGAGCGATCGGCTACAACCTTGACCAGCAGGCGGCCGAACTGCGCGGCCAGCTGTCGCCCGGCATCACCGTCACCAACCGCGGCGATTATCTGGTCGTGAACATGCCGGAATCGCTGCTGTTCGCCACGAACAGCGCGACCGTCAGCGCCAGCCTGACCCGCGACCTGAAGTCGGTCGCCTCCAGCCTGCTGAAATATCCGAACAGCCGGATCGAAGTGATCGGCCACACCGACAACACCGGGGCCGCGGCCTATAACATGGATCTGTCGCAGCGCCGGGCCTCTTCGGTCGCGTCGATCCTGCTGGGGTCGGGCGTGCCCTCGGCCCGTCTGACCGCCTATGGCCGTGGCGAGGATCAGCCGATTGCCTCGAACCTGACGCCGGAGGGCCGCGCGCAGAACCGCCGCGTGGAAATCATCATCCGCCCGACCAACTGATCCGGCGGATCACGCCTTGCGGGGGCCGTGGCACAGCCGCGGCCCCCTTTTTCATTGCCAGCCCCGGAATCGTGGTCATAAATGCGGACCAATTTCTGCCCAATTTCTCCGCAGGTGCGCGATGCCGTTCAGGAAAGTCCAGCCAGAGAAGCTTTCGGCCACGGTGGTGCGGCAGATCGAACAGCTGATCCTGCGCGGCATCCTGCGACCCGGTGAACGCCTTCCGGCCGAGCGCGATCTGGCGGAACGGCTGGGCGTTTCGCGCCCCTCGCTGCGCGAGGCGATTGCCGAGCTGCACGAGGGTGGCCTTCTGGTCAGCCGGGCCGGCGCCGGGGTCTTTGTCGGCGACGTGCTGGGATCGGCCTTCTCGCCTGCGCTGATCCGGCTGATGAACGGCCATGACGAGGCCGTCTATGATTACATCAGCTTTCGCCGCGACATGGAGGGTCTTGCCGCAGAGCGGGCCTCCCGCCTCGGATCGGACTACGATCTGCAGGTCGTCGATGCCATCTTCCGGAAGATGGAGGCCGCCCATCTGAAGCGCGACCCCACCGATGAGGCGGAGCTGGACGCCCAGTTTCACATGGCCATCGTCGAGGCCAGCCATAATGTCATCATGCTGCACATGATGCGCTCAATGTTCGAATTGCTGAAGCAGGGCGTGTTCTACAGCCGCCAGATCATGTTCCGGAACCGCATCACCCGCGAACAGCTGCTGGATCAGCACCGCGCCATCAACACGGGCCTGCAGGCCCGCAATGCGCAGGCGGCCCGGGCCGCGGTCGAGCGGCATATGGATTACGTCGAACAGGCCCTGACCGAACAGGTCCGGGCCGAGCGGAACGAGGAAGTGGCCCGGCAGCGGCTGGAACATGAACGGGGACGCTGACCCCAGCATATGAAAAAGCCCCGGACCTTGCGGACCGGGGCCTTGTTTCTTGCGGCAGGCCGCGATCAGTGCAGGCGTTCCGCCACCTGATCAATGGCCGCGTCGATCGAGGCTTTGGCGCTGGCCGCGGTCGATTGCTTGGCCAGCACTTCTGCCGCCGCAGCGACGGCAACCCCCACCGCCCGCTCGCGCACTTCACGCAGCGCGCTACCTTCGGCCGAAGCGATCTGCTCTTCCGCAGCGGTCAGGCGACGCGCGATGGACAGCTTCAGGTCTTCCTTGGCCTTCAGCATGGCCGCGGTTGCCTCATCCCTGGCCGAGGCCACGATGCGGTCCACCTGCTCCTGCACTTCCTTCTGCTTGCGCTCATAGGAGGCGAGGATGGTCTTGGCCTCTTCCCGCAGGGCGCGGGCTTCGTCCAGTTCTGCCTTGATGGTCGCGGCGCGCTTGTCCAGGAGCCCCGCCAGCTTCGACGGGATCTTTGCATAAAGCAGGATGCCCACGAAGACGAGGAAGGCCACCAGCACAACGAAATCGGTGTTGCGCAGCGAGAAGAACGGGCCGGAGGCCGCCAGCGCGGGGCTGGCGATCAGCGACAGGAGAATGGAAAGCTTCTTCATCGCCTTACCCTTTCACCCGGGCCGTCACGGCCGCGTCGATGGCTGCCGCATCCGCCGAACCGCCCAGATAGCCGACGAGTTCCGCCGCGGTGTCCTTGGCAACGGCCTCCACCGCCTCCAGTGCACCAGCCTTGATCTCGGCGATCTTCTTTTCGGATTCCGACGCCTTGGCCGAAATCTCCGCATCGGCCTTAGCTGTCGCGGCATCCAGTTCCTTCTGGATGTCGGCCTTGGCCGCAGCGACGATCTTTGCCGCTTCCGTCCGCGCCGTGGCCAGCGCGTCGTTATAGACCTTTTCCGCCGCCAGCGCCTTCAGCTTCAGCTCTTCAGCCGCCGCCAGATCGTTGGTGATGGTGCCCTTGCGTTCTGCCAGCACCGCGCCGATGCGCGGCAGGGCGATCTTCGCCAGGATGAAATAGATCACGACGAGCGAGACCAGAAGCCAGAAGATCTGGTTCGGGATCCAGTCGGCGCAAAGCTGCGGCATGCCGATGGCGCCGCCGTGTTCGTTCACGCAGAGGCCCGCGGCTTCTTCGAGAACGGGAATGGGATCAGTTGCCATGTCGTCTGTTCTCCGTCGGACCCTTCAGGTGGCGGAAGGGCGCCGGGGTTCCCCGGCGCCGATCCACGCGAACTGTCGGATGTCCGATCAGACGGCGAACATCAGCAGGAGCGCGATCAGGAACGAGAAGATCCCGAGGGCTTCGGCGAAAGCGATACCCACGAAGAGGTTCGCGGTCTGGCCCGGTGCGGCCGAGGGGTTGCGCAGGGCGCCGGCAAGGAAGTTGCCGACGATATTGCCCACACCGATGCCGGCACCGCCGAGACCGAAGGCAGCAAGGCCAGCGCCGATGTATTTGCCGAGCAGAGCGAGTTCGCCTTCCATGTCGTGTACTCCTATAGGGTTGGAATGGCTGAGATTTAGAAACCGACCTTAGTGGTGGGCATCGCCCACCGCGTCCTTGAGGTAGACGCAGGTCAGAATGGTGAAGACATAGGCCTGAACGAAGGCCACGAGCAGTTCTAGCGCGTAGATCGCCGTGGCCGCGCCGATCGCCACCGGGGCAACCACAGCCATCGAAGCGAAGCCCGCGAACACCTTCAGCACGGCGTGGCCGGCCATCAGGTTGCCGGCAAGACGGATGGAGTGCGACACGGGGCGCATGACGTAGGAGATGATCTCGATCACGGCCAGCACCGGGCGCAGGGCCAGCGGAGCGGAGGAGACCCAGAACATCGCAAAGAAGCCCAGACCCTTGCGGGCGATCCCGATCAGCGTGACGCCGAGGAAGACCAGAAGCGCCATGACCGCCGTCACCCCGATATGCGAGGTGGTGGTGAAGCTCATCGGCAGCAGACCCAGCAGGTTCGACAGCAGGATGAACAGGAACAGCGTCATGACATAGGGGAAGTATTTCACACCGTCATGACCGGCGACCTCTTCCACCATATTGTGGATGAAGCCGTAGAAGACTTCGGCAATGGACTGCATGCGGGTCGGGATGATGCCGCGGTTGCGGGTGGCCAGCACGAACAGACCGAAGATGCACAGGATGGCGATGCCCATCCACAACGTCACGTTGGTGGGGGTATACCACTCCACCGGACCATGCCCGGAGAGCGGTTTGATCAGGAACTGATCCATCGGATGGATCGCGAAGCCTGCGCCTTCTGCCGCGTGTTCTTCGGTGCCCGTCGCCACGTCCGTTACCTCTTGTCCCCGGCGGCGTCTGCCGCGTTATTCCCTGCGGCACCCAGTGCCGCCGCCTGCTCTGCGGCGGCCTCGGCCATCCGCTTCGCCTGCATCTCTTGTGCGGTGCGCATCATGCTGCGCACCCCGGCCGCAAAGCCGAACAGGCAAAGGATGATCAGGAAGACGGGCAGCGTGCCGAACAGATAGTCCAGCCCGTAACCGATGCCCACGCCCACGATTATGCCGGACGCCAGCTCGATCACCATCCTCCAGGCCATCTCGCCCTGCGAGAAACCTTTCGCCATCGAGGCGGCCTTCGGTTTCGGCTTTTCCTGCAACTTTGCCAGCCGCTCTTGCAGCGCGCGCAGTCGTTCAGGATCGGGTTCCGAAGCCATCAGGCCCCCTTTCGGCGGTCACCGGGGTTCTATGCGGGCAGGGGATATGAGTCAACCATCCGTGAACGCAGAAATTCTGCGGTCATCCCATTGAAAAATATATGTTTACCGCTATCCGGGAAAATCGGCGTTCTGCACCTGCACCGGCTTTGGCACGGCATTTCACATTCAACTTTCCGGTTGATCTTCGCCGGCGGCCCCGGATACTCGGCCCCGATATGGCCCAACCCTCCCGCCTTGACACCGTCTTTGCCGCCCTTGCCGATCCGACGCGGCGGGCGATCCTGTCGATGCTGCTGGAGGATGACATGGCGGTGACCGACGTCGCCCATCCGTTCGAGATGAGCCTTGCGGCGATTTCCAAACACTTGGCCGTGCTGGCCGAGGCCGGGCTGATCAGCCGCGAACGGCGCGGCCGTGTGATCTGGTGCCGGCTGGAGCCGGACGCGCTGCGCGCCGCGGCGGTCTGGATGCAGGGGTTTGGCCAGCTGGAGCCGGTCGATCTGGATGACTTCGAGCGGTTTCTGGAGGGCGAACTGGCCGAGGAAGAGCCGGGCACCGAAGCGCCCGGCTGAGGCAAGGTCAGACCAGCGCGGCGGCCTTGGCGTTCAGGTGCTTCACCAGCCCCTCGTCCAGATTCAGCGCAGCGGCCAGCATGGCCAGATAGCCCTTCTCCTCCAGCGATTGTTCGTCACAGACCAGAAGCGAAGCGGCATAGATCTCGGCCGCCTCTTCCTCGCTGCGGGCCAGCTGTGCCACGCGGCGCACATCCAGAGGCGCATCCAGTTCCGCCCGGATCAGCGCCTCCGCCTCGGCCCCAAGGCCCAGTTGCGGCAGGGCGCCGTCGATGCGGGCGCGCTCATCGGCGGTGACGTGACCATCGGCCTTGGCCGCGGCCACCATGGCGCGCAGCACCCGGCCCGACAGGTCATTCGCGGCCACCGGATCGCTGGGCAGGAACACCGTGCCCTGCGGCGAGGGCAGCGCGGCTGGCGGTTCGGCCTGCGGCTCTTTCCCCGCCTTCCAGTCGGAATAGGCCTTGTAGGCCAGCCCGCCGATCAGCGCAGCGCCACCGACCTTCACCCCGGTTTCCAGCATCTTTCGCCCGCCGCCGGTGAACAAGAGGCCCAGAAGCCCGCCCGCAATCGCGCCCTTGCCAAGCGTGGACTGGTTGTTCCAGCCCTCTTTCGCCTTGTCGCCAAGGCCCTTGGCCCCACCGGACAGGCCCTGCAGGCCCTGACCGCCGGTCAGGCTGTCGAGAAGGGATTTCGCGTTGAACATCGGGCGCTCCATGATGATGACAGGGCAGGATATGTGCAGCCTCCCGGCCCCTTGCAACGTGGCGGCGGAAATCCGCGCAGATGCCGGCCGCGCCACCGTCCGGCAGCGATCTGTGAGATTTGCCCCTACGCCCAAGGTCTGAAGGCGCGCTTCGTCAGGGCGCCTACAAGACCGAATGCCTGCGCCGCTAGCCGCGAACAGGCCTGCCCCAAAAACGTCCCTTAATCCGAAAATGTGGTCAGCTGTGGCACATGGGTCGCCCTGCACCTCATGCAATTTCTGCGGGTCTATTTGGCGAGCCAGAACCGACAGCCCCACCCGTCGCAGTTTCCGACCAAATCAATCAGCTTTACTTTTCCGACTTTTCTTGTCACTCATTCCACAGTTCCCCTGACCGAGGCTGCCGTGATGCTGACCCGCCTGCTTCCCGCCCTGTTTGTCTGCACCGCGCTGACCGCGCCCGCCCTGGCCGCGGAGCCGGCCGAAGTGGCGAAGACCTATGCGGATCTCGCCCATGCGGGCTATCAGGACAGCCTGACCACGGCGCAGGCGCTGCGGGCGGCGGTGGAGGCGCTGGCCGATTCGCCCTCGGATGAAACGCTGGCCGCGGCAAAGACGGCCTGGCTGGCGGCACGGGTGCCCTATCAGCAGACCGAGGCCTTCCGCTTTGGCAATCCCATTGTCGATGACTGGGAAGGCAAGGTGAACGCCTGGCCGCTGGACGAGGGCCTGATCGACTATGTCGACCCGTCCTATGGCGAATCGGACGAAAATCCGCTGTCCACGCTGAACGTGATCGCCACGCCGAAATTCCAGATCGGCGGGACCGAGGTCGACGCCACCACGATCACCCCTGCCCTGATCGGCGAAACGCTGCATGAGGCCGACGGGATCGAGGCGAATGTCGCCTCCGGCTATCATGCCATCGAATTCCTGCTCTGGGGTCAGGACCTGAACGGCACCGAACACGGGGCGGGCAACCGCCCCTATACCGATTTCGTGCAGGGTGACGGCTGCACCGGCGGCAATTGTGACCGGCGCATCGCCTATCTGATCGCGGCGACCGATCTGCTGGTGTCGGATCTGGACTATATGACCGGCCAATGGGCCGAGGGCGGCGCTGCGCGTGCCGCGGTGACCGCGGACCCGAATGCCGGCGTTCTGGCCATGCTGACCGGCATGGGCAGCCTGTCCTATGGCGAACAGGCGGGTGAGCGGATGAAGCTGGGCCTGATGCTGAACGATCCCGAGGAAGAGCATGACTGCTTCTCGGACAACACCCACAACAGCCATTATTATGACGGTCTGGGCATCCGCAACGTCTATACCGGCAGCTATACCCGGGTGGACGGCACCGTCGTGACCGGCCCGTCGCTGTCCGAACTGGTGGCCGCGAAGGACCCGGCGGTCGATACCCAACTGAAGGCGGAACTTGACGCTTCGGTCGGCGCGCTGGCCGCGCTGAAAGCGGCGGCGGACGGCGGTTTTTCCTATGACCAGATGCTGGCCCCCGGCAACAAGGAAGGCGAGGCGCTGATCATGGGCGCGGTCAACGCTCTGGTGACGCAGACCGCCTCGATCGAACGCGCGGTCTCGGTGCTGGGCCTGTCGGCGGTGGACTTCGAAGGCTCCGACAGCCTCGACAACCCTTCCGCCGTCTTCCAGTAAGGGCAGCCCGCGATGATCGTCTGTCATTGCATGAACATCGCCGACCACGAGATCCGCGCTGCGGTGGACTGGATGCGCGCCTCTGACCCGGCAACGATCATCACCCCCGGCAAGATCTATCGCGCGCTTGGCAAGAATGCTGATTGCGGCGGTTGCATGCCGGTGTTTCTGGACACGATGCGCTCCTGCGAAAGTCTGGCCGTGGCCGATGCCCCCGCGGTGCCGCGCCTGCGACCCATGCGGGAAATCCGCAGATAGTTCAGCGTTTTCGTCGGATTTAGAATTATTCTAAAACAGCCCTTCCCCCCATGGACAGGGCTGTTTTTGCATCTTACCCTCACCGCATCCGAAGCTGGCAGGGCCTGTCCTGCGCAACGTTTATGAGGTTTTCCATGAAGGGCGACGCAAAGGTCATCGAATATCTGAACCAGGGTCTGCGGTCCGAGCTGACCGCGGTCAGCCAGTACTGGCTGCATTACCGCCTGCTGGACGACTGGGGCTTCGGCAAGCTGGCCGCCAAGGCCCGCGCCGAATCCATCGAAGAAATGCACCATGCGGACAAGTTCATCACCCGCATCATCTTTCTCGAAGGCCACCCGAACCTGCAAAAGCTGGATTCCTTGCGCATCGGCCAGACCGTGAAGGAAACGCTGGAGGCCGATCTGGCCGCCGAATACGGCGCGCGCACTCTGTACAAGGAGGCCCGCGAATATTGCGACAAGGCCGGCGATTACGTCAGCCGCGCGCTGTTCGACGAATTGCTGACCGATGAGGAAGGCCATATCGACTTTCTGGAAACCCAGCTGGATCTGTATGAAAAGCTGGGCGAGCAGAACTATGGCCTGCTGAACGCCTCGCCCGCGAACGAGGCGGAATAAATCCGGGCCGCGCCGCCCCTGACCTGGATCAAGGCGGTGGCGCGCCCTTCGTGGCATCCGCCGCGCATCCTTGGCGGAGCACGAAATGAACACCCCCGAATTCATGGCCGCGGCGCTGGCCCTTCTGCTGGCGCCGGGTCCGACGAACACGCTTCTGGCGGTGGCGGGCGCACAGCGCGGCTGGCGCGGGGCGCTGCCGCTGATTCCGGCCGAAGTGGCGGGCTATACCGGCGCTATTCTGGCGGTGGCCACGGTCGGACAGTCGCTTCTGCATCTTTGGCCCGGCGCCGCAACGGTCCTGACCGGGCTGGCCGCGCTCTGGGTCATGGTTCTGGCCTTCCGCCTGTGGCGCAACCGCGGACCGGAAGGCCCCGCCGCCGCCATCGGGGCACGGACGGTGCTTGTCACCACCCTGCTGAACCCCAAGGCCGCGGTCGTGGCGCTGGCCCTGCTGCCCGGCCTGTCGCAGCCCGGCTTCTGGCCGCGGCTGACGCTGTTTCTGGGGCTGGTCGCCGCGGCGGCACTGCTTTGGGCCGGAATGGGCGCGCTGGCCCGTGGCGATGGCCCCCGTCCCGGACGGCTGCGCCTGCTGCGCCGCATCGCTTCGGTCTGGCTGGCGGGCGTCTCGGTCCTTCTGATGCTCAGCCTTTCACCGACCTGATACCCCGCCCGCATCTGCGGGTCACATTCCCGCCATGCAGATGGATCATTGCTGGCAATCGGGCTATGCCTTGTCCAATGGCTGCCGAAAGGACCCCATGTCAGCGCACCCCCCGCTTTCGCCCGCGCCGCCCGCGCCCCCTTCGCCGCGGATCCGGGTGCAGCCCCTGATCACCGAGATTTCCGCGGCCCGCTGGCTGTTGCTGGCGATCCTGCTGGCCTCGGTCTATTTCTTTTACGGTTTTCTCGTGCCGGTGCTGGCCGCCGGGGTGATTGCCGTCGCGTCCTGGCCGCTGCGCGAACGGGCGATCCACCGCATGGGCATGGGCCGCACCGCTACGGCGATCCTGCTTCTGCTGGTCATCGTCTGTTTCCTCGTCGTGCCCATCGTGCTGGCCCTGCTTTATGCGGTGCGAGAGCTCAGGGTCTGGATCTCATGGGCGATCGAGGTCAACAATATCGGGGCCCCCACGCCGCCCTGGATGCTGGACCTGCCGCAGGTCGGCCCGTGGATCGACGCGCAATGGGCCCGCCATGTCGGCCGCCCCGGTGCGATTGCAGAATATGTGCAGATCATCAGCGGCGAGAACATCGGCGCGATCTACCGCGCGGCGCTGACCACAGGCTCCATCGCCTTCCATCTGGCGCTGAATCTGATCTTCATGCTGATCACCCTGTTCGTCTTCTACCGCGACGGCGACCGGCTGACCGCGCAGATCGACCGGATCGGCGCCCGCATCCTTCCCGGCCGGTGGGACCGCATCTCGCGCATCGTGCCCACCACGATTTCGGCCACCGTCACCGGCATGACGCTGATCGCCATCGGCGAAGGCGTGGTCCTGGGCGTGGCCTACTGGCTGGCGGGTGTGCCCTCACCCGTGACCTTTGCCGTGATCACCGGCTTCATGGCGCTGATCCCCGGCGGCGCGCCTTTGTCCTTCACGCTGGTCTCGCTCTACCTCGTCGCCTCGGGCAGCTGGGTCGAGGGGCTGGCTCTGTTCACATGGGGCACGGTGGAGCTGTTCATCGTGGACAAGACCATCCGCCCGGTTCTGGTCGGCGGGCCGGTGCGGCTGCCGTTCCTGCCCACCTTCTTCGGCCTGATCGGCGGGGTGAAGACAATGGGCATCGTCGGCCTGTTCGTCGGGCCGGTGCTGATGGCGATTCTGGTGACGATCTGGCGCGAATGGCAGCGCGAACTGGGCGCCCCCGTCCTGCCGCCCGCGCCCGCAGACACCCCGCCGCCACCGGTGCCACCCGACCTGCCCGCCGCCCCAAGCCCGGCCTGAGGCGCGGCGCCGCAGCGGGGTCTGCTTTTTCCGATTGAAAGGCTAAGGAAAAAGGATCATCCCTCCGGAGCGAAAGGAAGCCGCCATGGTCCGACCGTTCCTTATTGGCCTTGCCACCCTAGCCCCGCTGGCCCTGCCCCTTGCTGCACAGACGCTGGATGACCGTCACCTGCCCGTCCTGCCGCGCACGGCCGAAGATCAGGCCAAGATCGACGTTGTCCTTGCCCCGCCCACGGATTTCTCCGCACCCGAACGGTTCGAGGCGATGTCCGCCGGCGCCGCCACTGTGCGGGCGCGGGACAATGCCGATGCTTTCTCGATCTTCTCCGAGAATATGGCCTTCGAGGCCGAGATGGACTTCAAGCTGGGGAATGCGCTCTTCCGCAAGACATGGGTCGCTGCCCCCTCGTCAACCAAGGCCTCGGACGGGCTGGGTCCCTATTACAATGCGCGGGCCTGTCAGGATTGCCACCTGAAGGACGGCCGCGGACACCCGCCCGCAAACGATGGCGACGGGTCGGTCAGCATGTTCCTGCGCCTCTCGGTTCCCGGCGGCCCCTCGCCCGAGGGGATTGCCGACTGGCTGGTCACGCAACCCGACCCGGTCTATGGCGGCCAGCTGCAGGATTTCGCCGCGCCGGGCCATGTGCCCGAAGGCCAGATGCACGTTGAATGGACGGAACAGCCGGTCACTTTGGCGGATGGCGCCGTCGTGTCGCTGCGCGCGCCCGTCTACAGCCTGACCGACCCCGGTCACGGCGCACCGTCACCCGACCTGATGCTGTCGCCCCGCGTGGCGCCGCAGATGATCGGGCTGGGAATGCTGGAGGCGATCCCGGTGGCCGATATCCTGGCGCTGGCCGATCCGGACGATGCCGATGGGGATGGCATTTCCGGCCGCCCGGCCATTGTGCCTTCGGTCGAATTCGGCGTGCCCATGCTGGGCCGCTTCGGCTACAAGGGTGGCGCGGCGTCGATCCGCGAACAATCCGCCGCGGCCTTTTCCGGCGACATGGGCCTGTCCACCCCCCTGCACCCCGACCCCTGGGGCGATTGCACGCCCGCGCAAACCGGCTGCCGCGCCGCGCCCCACGGGCAGGAACCGGGCGTGCGTGACGGGCTGGAGGTGGACGGACCCAGCCTTGACCTCGTGACCTTCTACAGCCGCAACCTTGGCGTGCCCGAGCGCCGCGGTGTGGACGATCCGCAGGTGCTGCGCGGCAAGGAATTGTTCTACGGGCTGAACTGCACCGGCTGCCACAATCCGAAATTCGTGACCGCCCGGCTGGATGGCCAGCCCGAGCAGAGCTTTCAGCTGATCTGGCCCTATACCGATCTTCTGCTGCACGACATGGGGCCGGGACTGGCCGACAACCGTCCCGAAGGTCGCGCCACGGGCAGCGAATGGAAGACCCCGCCGCTCTGGGGCATCGGGCTGACGGAACAGGTGTCCGGCCACAGCTTTTTCCTGCATGATGGCCGGGCCAGGTCGCTGACCGAGGCGATCCTTTGGCATGGCGGAGAGGCACAGGCCCCCCGCGATGCCTTTGCCGCTTTGCCCGAACCCGACCGTGCCGCCCTGATCGCCTTTCTGGAGAGCCTGTGATGCGCCCGATCCTTGCCGCCCTTGTCCTGTTCTCTGCCGCCCCCGCCATGGCAGACGTGCGCTCCGCGATCCGCGACCACATCGTTCCCGGCTACGAAGATTTCGTGAAGGCGGCAGATGCGCTGGCCTTGGCCGCCTATGACAATTGCGCGCCGGACCATCTGAAGGGGCCGTTCAACGCCGCATGGGATGCCTGGCTGGCCGTGGGCCACATCCACCTTGGCCCGGTGGAAGAAGAGGGTCGCGGGCTGGCCATCGCCTTCTGGCCCGACCCCAAGGCCTTGGGCGCCAAGGCGCAACGCGCACTGATCACAGGCGATCCCGCCGCGCTGGAGCCCGAAGCCTTCGCCGATCAGTCCGTTGCCGCCCGCGGCTTTGCCGGGCTGGAGCGGCTGATCTATGACGGGATCGACATCCCGGACGGTGCCCATCCCTGCCCGTTGATCCGCGCCACCGCCTATGATCTGAAGCGGCTGGCGCGTGAGGTGCAGGCGGGCTGGCATGGCAGCACCGGCTTTGCAGCGGCACTTCTGGACGCCGGACGCCCCGGCAACACCCGCTACCTGTCCGAGACCGAGGCAAAGCAGGCGCTCTTCACCCAGCTTGCCTCCGGGCTGGAATTCGTGGCCGATCAACGGCTGGGCCGCCCGCTTGGCACCTTCGACAAGCCCCGTCCCGAACGGGCCGAGGCGCGGCTTTCGGGCCGGTCCGTCCGCAACGTGCTGCTGTCCTTGCAGGCGCTGCGCGATCTGGCCGTTTCGCTGGACCCGCAGGCCAGCGCCACACTGGCGGCCTTCGATCATGCGATCGGGCTGGCCGAACGGCTGGATGACCCGGACCTGTCCGGCGTGGCCGATCCCCAGGGCTGGCTGAAGGTCGAGATCCTGCAACAGGCCGTCCGCGCCACGCGCGATGCCGTGCTGGCCGAAATCGCCCCCGCGCTTGGGGTGACCGTGGGCTTCAACTCGCAAGACGGAGACTGACATGGCGACGCGGCGCGGATTTCTGGCGGGACTGGCGGCGCTGTCGGTGCCGCGTCTGGGATGGGCCGATGTGGGCCATCCCGCCTGGCTGACGGCGGGCAAGGTGGGCGAGGATTACGTCCTGCACGGCCTCGCCCCCTCCGGCGAAAGCCTGTTCGCCCTGCCCCTGCCCGCCCGCGGCCATGCCGCCGCCGCCCATCCGACCCGGGCCGAGGCGGTGGCTTTCGCCCGCCGCCCCGGCGTCTTTGCGCTGGTGATCGACTGTTTCACCGGCGCCGTCCGCCACCGGCTGACTCCGCCCGAAGGCCGCCAGTTCAACGGCCATGGCGCCTTTTCGGCCGATGGTGCACTCCTGATGACCTCTGAAGTGGTGGCCGAGGGGTCCGAAGGCCGCATCGGGCTGTGGGAGACCGCGGGCTATACCCGGATCGGCGAATGGGCCTCGGGCGGGACCGGCCCGCATGACATGAAGCGGCTGGCAGACGGGCGGCTGGTCATCGCCAATGGCGGCATCCAGACCGATCCGCAGGACCGTACGCCGCTGAATCTCGAAACGATGCGTCCGAACCTGACGCTGCTGTCGTCTGAGGGCGAGATGCTGGATCAGGCGGAACTGCCCGAAGACCTGCACCAGAATTCCATCCGCCACCTCGCGCTGACCGGCGACGGCGTGGCCTTCGCGTTGCAATGGCAGGGCGATCCGGCCGAAGCGGTGCCGCTTCTGGGGCTCTGGACGCCCGGCGCCGCACCCGTGTTGTGCGACGCCGCCCCGGAAGAGATGTTCACGATGCAGGGCTATGCCGGCTCTATTGCGGCCAATGCCGGAATGGTGGCGATCTCCTCGCCACGCGGCGGGGCGGTGATGATCTTCACCGCAGAAGGTGCCCCGCTTGTCACACATCGCCGGGCCGATGTCTGCGGCCTTGCCCCGCGCGGGGACGGCTTCATCGCCTCGGACGGGTCGGGCGCGGTCTGGCAGGTCAACGCCGACGGGCTGACGCCCCTCGCCACCGAACAGGTGTCATGGGACAACCACATGGTGCCGGTGGCTTAGACCACAGGCTGCTGGTCTTCACTCCTGCACCTCTTCCGCATCTGCATCCAAGCACGGGGAAATGGCAGGCATCCAGCTTTGGAACCGGGCTTTACCGCCGCCACGCACCGGGCGTCACCCCATCACCGCGCGATGGCGACGGCGCGCAACACAGCAATGCTGAAACCCTGCTGACCGACCCGCCGCAAAGCCTTTGCGCTTTGCCTGCGATGGACTTGGCCGTGCCCGCAGCGGGCCGCCCCATCATACAGCGCCCGTCATTCCGGATCGGCACCACAGTCGGAACTTGCCCAATGCATAGGCACCTGCCATGCCGATCAGAACACCCGGACCCGCAGCCGGGTGCCCGAGGCTTATGCCTCGGGGATCAGGATTTCGCGTTTGCCCACGTGGTTCGCGGGGGTGACCACGCTATTCTCCTCCATCTGCTCCACCAGACGGGCGGCCTTGTTATAGCCGATGCCCAGTTTGCGCTGGATGTAGGAGGTGGAGCATTTGCGGTCTTTCGCCACGATGGCCACGGCCTGATCGTAAAGCGCATCCTCGCCACCGTCGCCGCCGCCAAGGCCAAGGACCGCGTCGATATCGTCGGCCTTGTCCTCGTCCACGCCTTCCACCACGCCCGACATATAGCTGGGCGGGCCGAAGCTTTTCAGGTGGTTCACGATCTCTTCGACCTCTTCGTCGCTGACGAAGGGGCCGTGGATCCGGGTGATCCGCGCGCCATTGCCCATGTAAAGCATGTCGCCCTGCCCCAGAAGCTGCTCAGCCCCCTGTTCGCCCAGAATCGTGCGGCTGTCGATCTTCGAGGTGACCTGGAACGAAATCCGGGTGGGGAAGTTCGCCTTGATCGTGCCGGTGATCACATCGACCGAAGGCCGCTGCGTCGCCATGATCAGGTGGATGCCGGAAGCCCGCGCCATCTGCGCCAGACGCTGGATGCAGGCTTCGATTTCCTTGCCCGCGACCATCATCAGGTCGGCCATTTCGTCGACGATGACGACAATATAGGGGAAGGGCTGCGGGGCGAATTCCTCGGTCTCGAACACCGGATCGCCGGTTTCCTCGTCAAAGCCGGTCTGGATCGTGCGCTTGAACAGCTCACCCTTGTCCAGCGCCTCGCGCACCCGGCCATTGTAGCCTTCGATGTTCCGGACGCCCATCTTGGACATCTTGCGGTAGCGCTCTTCCATCTCGCCCACCACCCATTTCAGGGCGACGACCGCCTTCTTCGGGTCGGTCACCACGGGCGACAGCAGATGCGGGATGCCGTCATAGACCGACAGTTCCAGCATCTTGGGGTCGATCATGATCAGGCGGCATTCCTCGGGCGTCAGCTTGTAGAGGAGCGACAGGATCATCGTATTGATTGCGACCGATTTCCCCGAGCCGGTGGTCCCAGCGATCAGCAGGTGGGGCATCTTGGCCAGGTTGGCCACGACCGAGGCGCCACCGATATCCTTGCCAAGCGCCAGCGGCAGCCGCTGCTGGCCATCGCCGAATTCACGGCTGGCCAGAATCTCGCGCAGGAACACCTTC
This sequence comes from Neotabrizicola sp. VNH66, assembly GCF_049445895.1. Lineage (NCBI taxonomy): Bacteria > Pseudomonadati > Pseudomonadota > Alphaproteobacteria > Rhodobacterales > Paracoccaceae > Neotabrizicola > Neotabrizicola sp. VNH66. The sequence continues at coordinate 142,557 of NZ_JBMSDW010000005.1, read as the reverse complement.
TCCCGGTGGGCATTCGGCAGTTCGATCCCGATCACCGAACGCCCCGGCACGGTCGAGACGCGGGCCGACAGCGCCGACATGCTGCGCGCGATGTCATCGGCCAGACCGATCACCCGGCTGGCCTTCAGGCCCGGCGCGGGTTCCAGTTCGTACATGGTGACCACGGGGCCGGGGCGGACCGAGACGATCTCTCCCTTCACGCCGTAGTCATCCAGCACGTTTTCCAGCATCCGCGCGTTTTCCTCCAGCGCCTCGTCGGACAGCTGGTTGCGCTGGATGCCAGCGGCGCTGGCCAGAAGCGACAGCGGCGGCAGTTCGTATTCGATCTTCGCTTCCTCGAACCGCAGCGAGGGCTGTGCCTCGGCCATGGCGCGGGACGACGGCGCCACCAGCTTTTTCTGCGGCGCCTGCACCACCGGGCGTCGGTCCAGCACCGGGGCAAGGCGGGGCGCCGGCATCACCGGGGCGGGGTCATAATCCGGCTCATAGCCTTCGTCCGGCTGCCAGTCATTCCCGGCGTCGAAGCCGTCCGGCGCCCAGTCCATATCTTCCTCGGTGAACATATTGTCAGCCGGGACAGCCGGTTCCGCCGGGGGGGCCGGGGTGCGGGTCAAAGGCGTATAGGCCGCAGCCGCCGCCGCGGGTTCCGCCGTGCGGGCGCGGGCGGTGAACACCGCCGGCGCGTCGGCCGGACCCAGAACCGGCGGCGCGGCCGGAATGACCGGCGCGGCCGCGGCCTGCGCGGCAGTGACCGGCGGTTCGGCAGGCATCATCGGCGGCAGCGTGCCCGGGCGCGTATCGGCCATCAGCGGGCGCGGGCCACGCGGGCGCATCACCGGCGGTTCTGCCCGGCGGGCCGCGACCGCGGCCTGAAGCGGCGTCATGCCGGAAACTGCGGCGGCGGCCACACCCCCGCGGGCGCGGGAGCGGATCACATCGGAAATCCGCGCCTTGATCCGGTCCTCCTGCGGGGCCGCATGATCGGCCAGCACGGGCGGCAGCACCGGTTCCACCAGTTCGGGCTCCGGCTCCACCACGCGGCGCATACGGGCGAGAAAGCCCATCTTCTCACGCGGGAGGTCGGCAGGCGGGTCGAACCGGCGCGGTTCCGCCCGCAGGGTCGAAGGTGCATCCCATGCGGGGGCGGCGCCCAGAGGCTCGGGCGCGAATTCCATGCCGTCCGGCATCACAGGGGGCGCAGCCCGGCGCACGACCGACCGGCCCGCGGCGGCGGCGGCGGCGGCGGGTTGCGGCACGGGCGCAGGCTGCTGGGGCACATAGGGTTCGGACAGGGCATAGGCATCCGCCTCGGCCCGGGCCTGACGGCGCCGCTCAGCCAAGGCGCGGGCGCCGCCGACGGCGCCCGACACCGCGCCCGACGCACCCTTGCCCATCATATGCATTGCCCAAGCATAAGCGGTGACGCAGCCCACCATGGTGGCCCGTGCAAGCACCCGCAGCTCGGCCCGGTCAAAGCCGGTGACGTAAAGCAGCATCGTGACAAGCGCGCCGAAGCTTGCCAGCGACAGCAGCGACAGGCCAAAGCCCGACCCGCCCGGGATCACGCCCAGCAGCGCCCCGGCCACGGTATCGCCGAAAAGACCACCCAGCCCGAACGTATGCGGCCAGCTGGCCGGGGCGGGCAGGGTCGAGCAGAAGGCCGCGGCCAGCGCCACGGCGATCACCGCAAAGACCACGCGCGACAGCACCCGTTCGCCCCCGCGATGCAGGATGAACCGGCTGCCCCAGGCCAGAAGGATCAGCGGAATGGCCCATGCCCCCCGCCCGATCAGAATGACCAGCGTCGAGGACAGGGCTGCGCCGAAACGGCCCATCATGTTGCGCGCGGGTTCCTGGGTGGAAACCATCCAGCCCGGATCCTCGGGCGAGTAGCTGCCCAGCATCAGCGCGCAGAACAGCGCCAGAAGCACCAGCGCCACGCCGATCATTTCCCGCCCGCGGCGTTCAAGCATCGCCTGCGTGCCCTGATCGAGTAGTGGATCGCGTTGCCGTGCCTGCCAGGATGCCATGCCGAACCCTCGTCAACGATAAAGGCAGTCGCGGAGCAAGATCAGCCCGCGCTGCGTTTCTTCTTGGGGGGCGACCAGCGCCACCCGGATATAGTCCCGCCCCGGATTGCCGGTGGCGGTGTCGCGCGACAGATAGCCGCCCGGCAGGACGCGGATGCCCGTCTCCTGCCACAGCTTCAGCGCCGCCGCCTCGCCATCGCCCACGGGCAGCCACAGGAACATGCCGCCATCGGGCAGGCGGAAGCCCTGCACGCCGTCGAACACCTCGGCCGCCATGCGGTATTTCGCCTGATAGAGCGCAAGGCTCTCTTCGACATGCGCCTCGTCCCGCCAGCAGGCCTCGGCCACCTTCTGCAGCGGCAGGGGCAGCGGCGCGCCCGCAAAGGACCGCAACTGCCGCATCCGCTTCATGCTCTCGGGCCCCGCGGCGGCGAAACCCGACCGCAGCCCCGGCATATTGGACCGTTTCGACAGCGAGTTGAAGGCGACGATGCGTTCCGGATCGGTCCCCTGCCCCACCTCAAGGATGCCGGGGGGCGGCGCCTCGCGCCAGATCTCGGAATAGCATTCGTCGGAGAAGACCACGAAATCATGCTTCTCGGCCAAGGCCAGCAAATCCGCCAGATAGTCGCGCGAAGCGACCACCCCCTGCGGATTGGCGGGCGAGCAGAGATAGACCACAGCCGTGCGATCCAGCACATCGGGCGACACTGCGCGGAAATCGGGCAGGAAGCCGGTGGCGGCCCCGGCCGGCAGATAGACCGGCTCTGCCCCCACGGCCAGCGCGGCCACGGCATAGACCTGATAGAACGGGTTCGGCATCAGCACCACGGGGCGCTTGCCGTTCTTCACCTCGGGGCACAAAGCCAGACAGGCGTTGAACAGCCCCTCGCGCGTGCCGTTCAGCACCATCAGCCGGTCTTCACCGACCTGCGCGCCATAGCGCCGCGCGATCCAGCCGGAGATGGCGGACAACAGCCCCGGCGTGCCGTCGTTTGGCGGATAGACCCCGAAGCCGCCCAGCGACCCGGCAAGGATCGGCCCGACGAAGGCCGGCATGTCATGCTTCGGCTCACCAATGGTCATGGCAATGGGTTCGCCGCCGGGCGTCAGATGATCGAGTAGTTTCCGCAGGCGCGGAAACGCATAATCAGGCAGGTTCGAAAACCGCTCAGGAAACGCCATGACTGCCTCTTGCCCGGGGTCGTATCGCCCCGTTTTGAAGAACCTTAGCGCCCGATCCTGCGCCGGTCCAGAATTTCGCAACCATCCCTAGGGGTTGGTTCGGCGGATTGTGTCTTTTTTGTCCCCTCCGCCGACAGATCTCAGCCCAGTGCCCGCTCGGCCGCCGCGCCAAGCCGCAACAGACGCTCATCCTGCCCCGGGCCTGCCATCAGCAGAATGCCGCAGGAGGGCTGCGAGGTGGGCATCGTCAGTGCACATTGGCCAAGAAGATTGCCGATCCTTGTATTGCGCAGGGCCAGCAGATTTTCGCTCACATAGTAAGCGTCATCGGTCAAAAGCCGCTCTGCATTCGGGGGCAGGATGGGAGATGTCGGCATCAGCACCGCATCATATGGCGCGATCCGGGCGTTCCATGTGGCGCGCAGCACCTCCATCCGGCGCCAGGCGGCCACATAATCCGCCGCCTTCACATTGGCACCGCCGCGGAACCGCTCCAGAATGCGGGAATACATCTTCTCGGGCGCCGCCTCGATCGTCTCGCGCCAGATGCCATAGGCTTCGCCGGTGAACAAAGGGGGCGTCAGGGCGGTCGCCTCGGCCACTTCGGGCGCCTCGATGGTTTCGATCCGGGCGCCTGCACGGGCCAGCCGCGCGCAGGCATCGTCAAAGCCGCGGCCGGGCCGGTCACGGACATCGTCCAACGCCACGGTCTTCAGCACCGCCAGCCGGACCCCCGACAGATCCGCCCCGGTCAGATCCACCGGGCGCCGCGCCTCCAAAGCACCCAGAAGCAGGGCGCAATCCTCGACCGAATGGGCCAGGGGGCCGACCGTGTCGAACTTTTCGCACAATGGAACAAGGCCTTGCAGCGACAGGCGGCCATGCGTCGTCTTCAGCCCGACCAAATCGTTCCACGCCGCCGGCACCCGGACCGAACCGCCGGTATCCGAGCCGATGGCCGCGGGCGCCAGCCCGAAGGCGACCGAGGCCGCCGCGCCGGAGGACGATCCGCCGGACACCGCCGCCTCATCGTTCAGGCAGGGCGGCGTGGCCGTCACCGGGTTCAGCCCCAGCCCGGAAAACGCCAGCTCTGACATATGGGTCTTGCCCAGACACACGAGGCCCGACAGCGTGGCCGCCTCCAGCACGGCGGCATCCTTTTCCGGCACCCGGCCCTTCAGCAGCGCGGACCCGGCTTCGGTCGCGGTGCCCGCGGTGTCGAACAGATCCTTCCAGCTGACCGGCACCCCGTCCAACGGACCCTTGCGAAACCCCGCCCGCGCCCGCGATGCCGCGGCGATGGCCTCGCCCCGCGCCCGCGTCTCGGTCAGGCGGGCATAGATGCGGTCCGAAAGGCCATGCCCGGCGATCTGCTCGAAAAAGGCCTCGGCCAGTTCGACGGGGTTGATCCGGCCACGGCCGATCTCGCGCCCCAGTTCCGCCGCCGTCATATGGAACCACGTCCCGCTCATGCCCTGCCCCATCTTGCTGTTGCAGCGACGGTAGCGGCAAGGCGGCGCATGGACAATCCCGCGCGGTCGGGTCAGCATGGCGGCATGGATACCGATGTTCTGATTGCGGGCGGCGGGCTGAACGGCCCTGCCTTGGCGCTGGCCTTGGCGCAGGGCGGGCTGCGGGTGACCGTGGTCGATGCGCGCCCCGCCCCGGCGCGGGCGGAAGCGGGCTTTGACGGGCGCGCCTATGCGCTGGCCATCGCCTCAAAGCGGCTGCTGGCGGGTCTGGGCGTCTGGCCGCAGGTGGCCGACCGCGCGCAGCCGATCCTGAAGATCAAGGCCAGCGACGGCCGCGCGGGCGAAGGCCCGGCGCCGTTCTTCCTGACCTTTGACGCGCAGGAGATCGAGGAAGGCCCGATGGGCTTTATGCTGGAAGACCGCTTTCTGTATGCGTCCTTCCTTGCGGCGATGGAACAGGCGCCCGGCGTGACACTTCTGTCCGGTGAAACCGTTGTGGCGCAAGAGGTTGACGCGCAGGGCGTGACGGTCACGCTGGCCTCTGGCCGGTCCTTGCGGGCGCGGCTTCTGGTCGGCTGCGATGGCCGCGGCTCGGGCGTGGCGATGCGGGCGGGCATCCGCCGGGTGGGCCATGCCTATGGCCAGACCGCGCTGGTGACCGCTGTCCGGCATGAGGAGGACCACGAAGGCACCGCCCAGCAGTTTTTCATGCCCGCGGGGCCACTGGCGATCCTGCCTTTGCCCGGCGGCCATCATTCCAGCATCGTCTGGAGCGAGGCCGACGACACCGCCGCCGCCTTGCAGGCGCTGCCGGATGAGGAGTATCTGGCCGCCCTGCGCCCGCGTTTCGGCGATTTTCTGGGCGAGATCGCCCTTGCCGGCGCGCGGTTCACCTATCCGCTGTCGCTGAGCCTTGCGGAACGGTTCATCGCCCCCCGCGTCGCGCTTGTGGGGGATGCGGCGCATGGGGTGCATCCGGTGGCCGGTCAGGGGCTGAACCTTGGCCTGCGCGATGTGGGCGCGCTGGCCGAGGTGCTGGTCGATGCCCGCCGCCGCGGCGATGACATCGGCAGCGCGGTGGTGCTGGAGGATTACCAGACCTGGCGCCGCTTCGATTCCACCGCGCTGGCGCTTGGGATGGATGCGGTCGCGCGGCTGTTTTCCAACGACAATCCGCTCTTGCGGCTGGGGCGCGATCTGGGCCTTGGCGCGGTGAACGCCCTGCCGGGCCTGCGCCGCCGTTTCATCCGGCAGGCAGCCGGATTGCAGGGGGACCTGCCGCGGCTGCTGGCCGGGAAGGCGATCTAGCCGCTCTGCCCCGTTTCGCGCAGGAAATCGGGTGAGGCATAAAGGAACCCCTCCTCCCGCAATGCGGCGATGCCCCGCCATGGCAGCGGCTGTGCCGGGGTCAGCCGGAAATCACCGTTCCCCACGGCGGCGATGCGGCGGGCATCCTCGCCGTGAACCCAGGTTGCGGCCTCCACCTGCTTGCGGTCGCGCGCCACCCAGTCGCCTGCCAGCTTGTAATGATGCAGAAGCAGCGTCACATCGGCCACGCTCACGCCGCTGGCCGCATGGGGATGCACCATCGGCACCACGCCCGGCACATTCCGCACCAGAGAATGCTTGGACAAGAACGGGTTTTCCCCGAACAGCTCCCGCCGCAGGCCGCCAGTCTTGAAGGCCACCGCCGGATCGTCACAGCGGTTCTGCCGCAGGAACCACGCGAATTCCACCCGGTCGCGCGCGGCATAGGGGATCGTCTCCACCCCCTCCACCGCGTAAAGATCCAGCGCGGCAATGGCCTGATCGTAGGTCAGGTCCCGCAGCGCGGCATAGGGCCGGTCAGAGAAACGGTCCAGCATCTGGCCCAGAACGGCGGTATAGCCGTGGCGGTTGCACCAGCCGGTCAGCCGGGCCAGCGCATCCGGCCCCGGCAGGGGCAGCTCCACCAATTCGTCCGAATCGGCGAAAAGGATCCAGCCGCCCTGCGCCACCCTTTGCGCCAGTTCGCTGCGCAAAGCGCTTTCGTGCCGGCGGACAGGCAGGGTGTTCTCCAGCACCGTCACCCGGTCGCGGCGGCACAGATCGACCGTTCCGTCGGTCGAGCCGTTGTCAATCACAAGGATATGGTCCACGCCAAGCGCAAGATGGTGGTCCAGAAACCGCGGCACGAACCACGCCCCGTTGCGGACCAGCAGCACCGCCATCACGCCGGTGTCAGGCAGCGCCACCCGGTCGGGGCCGTGCAAAAGCCGGGTCGCCCGGCGCCGCGCCCGCTGCGCCAGCGCCGCAGTCACCCGCCGCCGCAGCCCGCCCGCAATCCGCCGTATCGCCTGCATCCGGGGCTCTCCTCTGCCGGGCGCACAAGCGCCGCGATCAGACCTGAACGAAACGGCCGATCGCCGGATCGAACTGCTCCAGCAGCCCCTCGCCCGTGTCGTTCCACAATCCGTGCAGCGTCAGCACCTCGCGCTCCACCGCGGCCGCGACGAAGGGGAAAGTCATCAGATTATCAAGGCTGGTCAACACCGCCTGCTTTTCCAGCGCGGGCAGGATCGTCTCGGGCGGCAGATGGGCCACCTTCTCGAATCCGGGACGCAGAATATCCATCCAGCGGCCGACAAAGCTGGTCTGCTCTTCCAGATGCGGGGCATGGCCGGTGCACATGTCATGGCAGCCCTTCACGCCGCCGCAATTGGAATGGCCGACGATGATCAGATGCGCCACGCCCAGTGCCGTGACCGCATATTCCACCGCGGCCGAGGTGCCGTGGTTCTTGCCGTCCGGCGTATAGGGCGGCACCAGACCGGCGATGTTGCGGTGGATGAAGAACTCTCCCTCATCCGCGCCGAAGATCGAGGTGACATGAACGCGGCTGTCACAGCAGGAAATCACCATGGCGCGGGGATGCTGTCCCCCTTCGGCCAGACGCCGGTACCAGGCGCGGTTCTGCTGATAGGCGGTGGCGCGCCAGCCGTGAAACCGCTGGACAAGATAGGCTGGCAGGGGGCGGGCGTGGGTCATCGTCATACTCCTTGCTGTGCCGGAATTATGCTGCATTTGCGAAAAATGCGAGGGGCAAAATAGCGTCCTGCCAAAGCTTCGCCCGGATCGCTTAGCGAAGCCTCAATCATGCCGGGCCAGACTGGACACGGGTGCAGGGCGTGTCGGGGTGTGACGCGATGGAGAACGTGACGATATTGCGGCCGCAGGAGCGGGTCCGCCAGGATGGCGAGGCGATTGCGGTGATCTACCGCAATCTGGGCACCGCCACGGCGGAACCGATGGTGACGCGGGCGCTTGGCGAGCTGGCGCTGGCGATGACGCAGCTGGCCGCCACGGTGCGCGGGCGCGACCTGACGGATATGGCGCGGCAGCTGCGGCGGATGCGGCGGATGGCGGAAAATCTGGGCATGGTCAGCCTGTCTCAGGTGGCCGAGGATCTGTGCACCTGCCTTGACCGCGCCGACAGCACCGCCTTTGCCGCGGTCTGGGCGCGGCTTCTGCGGGTGGCGGAACGGTCGCTGTCGGCCGAACAGGGCTTCGCCGACCTTTCGGTATGATGTCCCGCAAGCCGGGTCTTGCGGCGGGCGCCTGCTCGGCTAGGGTCGGGGGATCAACCGCGCCGGACCTGACATGCCCCCTGCCCTGACCTTTGCCGATCTCTTCGCCCCCTCGCTACCCGTCCATATCGTCCCGGCCGAGGGGCTGGAGCGGTTCGCCGCAACGCTGCCCCCGGCCGATGTCGCATGGCTTCAGGCCACCGGCTTTCAGGGCGCATTGGGCGAACTTTGCCTGCTGCCCGGCCCGCATGGTGCGCTGGCCGGGGCGGTGGCCGGGGCCGGCACGGCCAAGGCCAGGCGCCGCCAGCGGTTCGGTCTGGCCCGCGCCTTTGCTGCCTTGCCCGCGGGCGACTGGCATCTGGCGGGCGATCTGTCGCCCGAAGACGCGGCCGAGGCGACCTTGGCCTGGCTTCTGGGCAGCTACCGTTTCGACCGTTACCGCCCGACGCGCCCGGCCGTGCCGCCCGCCCGGCTGAAGGCGCCGCAGGGGGTGGATGCCGCCCGGCTGCTGGCCATGGCCGAGGGTGAATTCCTGACCCGCGACCTGATCAACACGCCCGCACAGGACATGGGGCCGGAGGAGTTGGAACAGGCTTTCCTCGCGCTGGCCGCCCGTTTCGGCGCCACGACCGAGGTGATCCGGGGCGACGATCTGCTGGCCCGCAACTTCCCGATGATCCATGCCGTGGGCCGCGCCTCCCCCCGGGCACCGCGGCTTCTGGACCTGCGGTGGGGCCAGACCGGCCCGCAGCTGGTGCTGGTGGGCAAAGGTGTCTGCTTCGACACCGGCGGGCTGAACATCAAGACCTCGACCGGCATGAGCCTGATGAAAAAGGACATGGGCGGCGCAGCCACCGTCCTGGGTCTGGCGCAGATGATCATGGCGCTGAACCTGCCCCTGCGGCTGCGGGTGCTGATTCCGGCGGTGGAAAATGTGATCGGCGGCAATGCGCAGAAGCCGAAGGACATCCTGACCAGCCGCAAGGGCCTGACGGTCGAAGTGAATGACACCGATGCCGAGGGCCGGCTGGTGCTGGGCGACGCGCTGGCCTATGCGACCGAAGAGCCGGTGGATGCCCTGATTTCGATGGCCACGCTGACCGGCGCGGCGCGGATCGCCGTCGGCCCCGACCTCGCCCCCTATTGGGCAGAGGACGATGCCATGGCGCAGGCGCTGGAACAGGGGGCGAAGTCCGGCTTCGACCCGGTCTGGCGGATGCCGTTCCACGACGGATACGAGGCGGTGATCGAACCCGGCATCGCCGATCTGGACAATGCCCCGGGCTATGGCTTTGCGGGCGCAATCACCGCGGCACTGTTCCTGCGCCGCTTCGCCGACCATCCGCGCTATATGCATTTCGACATCTACGGCCACACGCCAACCGACGCGCCCGCCCGCCCCAAGGGCGGCGCCGGTCAGGGCGCGCGGGCGATCCTGAACGCCTTGCCCGCCATGCTGGGCCTGTAGGTGGACCGTCGCCTGACGCCGTTTTCCGGCCGCGTGGCGCATGTCTCGCTGGCCGGTCAGACGGCAGCACCGCTGACCGAAGGGGAACCCGCATCCATCGCCCCCGCTTTGGCCGACCTGCTGGCCCGGCCCGGCGGCCCCATCGACCGGCAGCTGATCCATGGTGAGGCTGTGACGGTGATAGACCGGCGCGACGGCCATACCTTTGTGATGGCTGCGAAAGACGGCTATTGCGGCTGGCTTGCAGAGGGCGCGGTTGGCCCTGTGCTCAGGGCCACGCATCGGGTGCAAAGCCCCGCCACCCATCTCTATCCCGAACCGCGGGTGCAGGCCCCGCCGCGCCGGTCGCTCTATCTGAACGCGCGGCTTCAGGTCACCGGCCAGACCGGCGCATGGGCCAAAACGCCCCATGGCTTTGTCCCCGTCCGCCACCTTGCGCCCCTCACGGAACCCGCCGAAGATCCGGTCGCCGTGGCCGAAACGCTGCTGCATGCCCCCTACCTCTGGGGCGGCAATTCGGTGGCGGGGGTGGATTGCTCCGGCCTCGTGCAGCTGGCCTTCCACGCCGCGGGGCGGCAGATGCCCGGCGACAGCGACCTGCAACAATCCATCGGCCGCGAGATTCCCGCAGGAGAGGAACAGCGCGGCGACCTGATCTTCTGGAAGGGCCACGTCGCGCTGATCACCGGGCCGGACCGCATCCTCCACGCGAACGGCCATACGATGGATGTGGCCTATGAGCCGCTGTCCGCCACCATCGCCCGTATTTCAGCATCAGGTGGCGGCCCGGTCACTGCCCGGAAACGGCCCTGATCTTCCTCTTGACGCAAATACTCCGGGGTGCAGGGGCAGAGCCCCTGCCTGTGACGGCCCGTCACTCGACCGGGCGGATCAGCTTGCGCTCCAGCACCTTCAGCACGGCCTCCAGCTCATGCCCGCGGCGCAGGATACGGCCGTCCTCGCCCACCACCGCGAACATGCCCTGCTTGGCCCGCAGCTTCGGGCGCTTTTCGATCCGGTAGAGCGGATTTTCGGCGGTTCGGCGGAAGACGGCGAAGACCGCCACCTCGGGCCCGTGAGAGATGCCATAGTCCCGCCATTCACCCGCGGACACCATCAGCCCGTAAAGCCGGAGGATCACCGAAAGTTCCCGCCGGTCAAAGGCAACCGTCTCGGCCGCCCGGCCGCCTGCGGGAAAAGGAACAGGCGCTTCCATATTCATGGGAAGAAGTCTGCCCCCCATGGCCGCACAAATCAAGCGCGGCGTGTCATGGGCCGGTTACAGAACCCCGGTCACAGAAACCCCGGGGCCAGCCGGATTTCCCCGGTTTCCACCCCGCGCCAGTTTTTCTGCACCGGGTTCAGCCGCTTCTGCGTGGCCGGATGCGCGGCATCCAGCACACCCGCGCGGACCAGCAGCCCGGCAATCGCCGCCTCGGACGCGCGGGAATTGCCGTCCACGGTCTTCAGCGCGATGCCAAGGCCCTGTTCCGGCAGGATCGCCACGAAGACGCCTTCGGCCCCGGTCTTGATCGCGACCTTGCCACCCATAGCCCGCATCAGTTCGGTGCAGGCGCGGCCCTCGCCCGCCACCAGTTCCGGGTGGGAGGCCATCGCCTGCGTCAGCCGCGCCATGGCGCTGGCCCGCCTCCCCTGCCCCTCGCGCGCCGTTGCGAAAGACGCCATCGCCCGCGCCAGCCCGGTCAGCGACATGGCGAAATTCGGGGCTGAACAGCCATCCACGCCCCAGCCGGCCACCGTCTCCCCGGTAACTTCCTCGGTCGCGGCGCGGATCGCCTTCTGCAGCGGATGGTCGATCTCGACATATTCCGACCCGGCCTTCAGGTGGCGCGTGACCGTCAGAAAGCCGGAATGCTTGCCCGAGCAGTTGTTGTGCAGCTGGCACGGCGCCTCCGCCCCGCGGATCAGCCGGTCCCGCTCATCACGGTCATAGGGTTCATGCGCGCCGCAGCGGAGGTCAGATTCGTCCAGACCCAGATCGGCGATCCAGCGCCCGGCCATGCCCACATGCAGCGCGGCCCCCTGATGGCTGGCGCAGGACAGGGCCAGATGCGCAGGCGTCAGGCCAACGGCATCGGCGGCCCCCGTCTCGATCAGCGGCAAGGCCTGAATCATCTTGCAGGACGACCGCGGAAAGATCACCGCATCGGGATTGCCCGCCTGCCAGACCACGCCCTGCGCATCGCAGATCACCGCATGGCCCAGATGGGTGCTTTCGAGCATCCCCCCGCGCCAGATTTCCGCCATTGCCGCCGCGCCCTGATCCACCCGTGACATCGCCGCCCTCACGTATCTGCGATTTTCCGCCCAAAGGGCTTTCGCCCAATGGTGTTTTTGCGTATTTCTGGATTATCGGGTTCAGGATGCCCCCGCCAGACCAGAATGGGCCGTAAGGCCGCGCGCGGGGGCCACGAGAGGCAAAGACAGCTTGGAGGCTGCGTCAGACATGACATCCGCCGTTCGCCGCGCGCTCGCCGCTGCTGCAATCACCCTGGTGGCACCGCTGGCCGCGACCGCACAGGAATCGACCAACCGCGTCGGCACGATGACCGACTGGAACGTCTTCGTCGAGGAAAGCCCCAAGGAATGCTGGGGCGTGTCCAAGCCGAAGGAGACCGTCAACAGCCGCGACGGCAAGCCCGTCTCGGTGCGCCGCGGTGACATCCTGCTGTTCGTGACCTTCCGTCCGGGCAAGGCGGGCGAGATCAGCTTTACCGGCGGCTATCCCTTTGCCGACGGATCGACCGTCAGCGTCAATGTCGACGGCAAGACGTTCGAACTGTTCACCGATGGTGAATGGGCCTGGCCAGGTTCGGCCCAGGACGATGCCGCGCTGATGGCTGCGCTGAAGGCGGGCACCACCGCCGTGATGACGGCCCGGTCGGGCAAGGGCACGCAGACGAAGGACACCTTCTCGCTGCGGGGCTTTACCGCCGCCATGGATGACGCGGGCAAGCGCTGCGGCTGAGACCTGATAAATTCACAAGGCGCCCCGGCTTTCGGGGCGCTTTCGTTTTTCTGAAAGATGGCGTATAGCGCCCGCACCCTCCGCCAGATCGCCTGTGACAAGGCTTGAACCCAAGGATCTGCCATGAACGACCTTTCCCCCGCCGCCCCGGTGGTAACCGCCCCCATCACGCAGGATGTGCTGACCATTCCGCGCAAGCTGCCGGAACAGGCCAAGGTCAATATCGTCGGCCTGACGCGCGACCAGCTGCGCGCCGCACTGATCGCGGCAGGCACGGCGGAGAAGCAGGCCAAGATGCGGGTCGGGCAGATCTGGCAATGGGTCTATTACTGGGGTGTGCGCGACTTTGCCGTGATGACCAATCTGGCCAAGGATTACCGCGCGCTTCTGGCCGACAAGTTCGAGATCGCCCTGCCTGAGGTGGTCACCCGCCAGATCAGCGCCGATGGCACCCGCAAATACCTTGTCCGCATTGCCGGTGGGCATGAGGTCGAGGTGGTCTATATCCCCGAGGAAGGCCGCGGCACTTTGTGCGTCTCGTCTCAGGTCGGCTGCACGCTGACCTGCTCCTTCTGCCACACCGGCACGCAGAAACTGGTGCGCAACCTGACCGCCGGGGAAATCGTCGGACAGGTCATGCTGGCCCGCGATGATCTGGGAGAATGGCCCGAGCCCGGCCAGGGGGCCGAGGCCGGCCGTCTGGTGTCGAACATCGTTCTGATGGGCATGGGTGAGCCGCTTTATAACTTCGACAACGTCCGCGACGCGATGCGCGTGGTGATGGATGGTGAAGGCATCGCCCTTGGCCGTCGCCGGATCACGCTCTCCACCAGCGGTGTGGTGCCGGAAATCGCCCGCACGGCCGAAGAGATCGGCTGCCAGCTGGCGATCAGCTTCCACGCCACCACTGATGCGGTGCGCGACAAGCTGGTGCCGATCAACAAGAAATGGAACATCGCCGAATTGCTGGGCGCGCTCCGCGACTACCCCAAGCTGTCAAACTCCGAACGGATCACCTTTGAATATGTGATGCTGAAGGATGTGAACGACACCGATGCCGACGCGCGCCGTCTGGTGAAGCTGATCGCGGGCATTCCCGCCAAGATCAACCTGATCCCGTTCAACGAATGGCCCGGCTCGCCCTATCAGCGCAGCGATTGGGAGCGGATCGAGGCCTTTGCCGACATCATCTACAAGGCCGGATATGCCAGTCCGATCCGCACCCCGCGGGGCGAGGATATCATGGCCGCCTGCGGCCAGCTGAAATCCGCAACCGAACGCGGGCGGCGGGAAAAGACCGGGGTGGCGGCTGCGGGCTGACACAAAGCCCTCACAGAACCGCAATCTGACCGTTGGACTGCACCGTTACCTGTGGCGCCGATTTCGCCACAGGAGAATGCGATGCGTCTTATCCTTGCCGCGCTGGCCGCTTCGGCCGCTTGTCCCGCCCTTGCCGAAGACACGTTCCCGGCCAAGCTGGCAGGCCATGCCTTTCTGCCCGCCCATACGCTGATCGCGCCGCCCGCCGACGCGCCGCGCGATCTGTGGATCTCAGGCAAATTCACCGGCAAGACCCGCAACGAAGTGCCGATGTCGGCCCCGGGCGACGTGGGCAAGGCCTACGGCAGCCACCCGACCGGCCTGTCGCTGCCCTTCATCGGCCAACCCGTGCAGGGCATGTCCGGCTTTGCCATGAACCGGGCCGAAGATGGCAGCTGGTACACGCTGACCGACAACGGCTTCGGCTCCAAGATCAACTCGCCCGATGCGGCGCTGTTCTTCCACCGCATGGCGCCCGATTTCACCACCGGCACGGTGGAGCGCAAGGAAACCGTGTTTCTGCGGGACCCCGACCACAAGGTCCCCTTCCGCATCGCCAACGAAGGCACCGAGAGCCGCTATCTGACCGGCGCCGATTTCGACCCGGAATCGATTCAGATCCTGAACGGCGAAGTCTGGATCGGCGAGGAATTCGGACCCTTCATCCTGCGCGCCACGCTGGACGGTCGTATCCTTTCGGTCCATCAGACCATGATGGATGGTGCCGCGCTGACCGGGCCGGACACGCCCGGCACTGTACATCCGGCCGTGCCGGGCAAGGATTTCCGCGTCCAGCGCTCAGGCGGGTACGAGGGTATGGCCCTGCAACCCGAAACCGGCCTGCTCTGGGGCATGCTGGAAAAGCCCCTGCTGGCCGAGGGCGGTGAGAAGGAAGGGGATTTCCTGCGTGTCTTCACCTTCGACACCGCCCGCGCCGACTGGACCGGCGACAGCTATCGCTTCCGTCTGGCCGAAGGCGCGACGGCGATCGGCGATCTCAATTTCATCGACACGACCCGCGCGCTGGTGATCGAGCGTGACAACGGCGAAGGCGATGCCGCGCTGGCCTGTGCCGAAGGGGCCACCGACATGGCCGCCTGCTATCCGCAGCCCGCGCGCGTGAAGAACATCGTTCTGGTGGACACCGCCAGCATCGACGCCGAGGGCTATATCCGCCGCATCGGCCATGTGAACCTGCTGGATATCCAGGATCCGGATGGTCTGGCGCTGGACGGGATGAAGCCCGCAGAAGGCCCATTCACCTTCCCCTTCTTCACCGTCGAAGACGTGGCCCGCGTCGATGACACCCACATCATCGTGGCGAATGACAACAACCTGCCCTTCTCGGGCGGGCGGCAGATCGGCACTGCGGCGAACAACGAATTCATCCTGCTGTCGGTGCCGGAACTGCTGGCTGCGAAGTAAGCCCTTCGGGGGAACGGATGGCTTGACCATCCGTTCCCTTTTTGTTCAGATGGCAACATGCCGCTGCCCCTGATCCCGAACCAGACCGCAAGACGCCTGTTTCTCGACCGCCACGCCTTGGCCGAACCCCCGGTCGGTGCGGCGACCGGGGCCGCCTTGTCCGCATTGATCGACCGGATCGGCTTTGTTCAGGTGGACAGCATCGCCACGGTCGAGCGTGCGCATCACATGATCCTGTTCGCCCGGCGGCAAAGCTATCGCCCCGCGGCACTGGCCCCCCTGCTGGAGCGGGACCGCCACCTGTGGGAGCATTGGACGCATGATGCCTCCATCCTGCCGGTCGGGGTCTTTCCGCATTGGCAGCACCGGTTCGACCACAACCGCGCCCGGCTGGTGGAACGGTGGACCGGCTGGCAGAAACCGGGCTTCCACACCAAATTCGACGAAGTGCTGCAGCGGATCGCAGACCACGGCCCGGTCAGCGCCGCCGAAGTGGGCGAGGGGGAAGAGCGGGGCAAGGGCGGCTGGTGGGATTGGCACCCGTCCAAGGCGGCGCTGGAATATCTGTGGCTGTCCGGCCAGATTTCGGTCACCCGGCGCGAGAATTTCCGCAAGATCTATGACCTGACGGAACGGGTTATCCCCGCGCCGCACCGCCAGCCCCCGCCTCCGCGGGAGGTCAGCATCGACTGGGCCTGCCGCAGCGCGCTGGACCGGCTGGGCTTCGCCACCTCGGGCGAGTTGGCGGCTTATTGGGGCGCCATCCGCCCGGACGAAGCCAAAGGCTGGTGCAGCGCCGCCCTGTCGCGCGGCGAACTGGCCGAAGCCGAAATCGAAGGCTGGGAAGGGCAGCGCCGCAAGGTCATGCTCTGGCCCGGCACCCTGTCCGAACGACCGCCCGAACCGCCGGGCCGCATGCGCATCCTGTCGCCCTTCGATCCCGCCCTGCGTGACCGGAAGCGTGCCGAGTTTCTGTTCGGCTTTTTCTACCGCATCGAGATCTATGTGCCCGAGCCGAAGCGGCAATATGGTTACTATGTCTTTCCGGTGCTGGAGGGGGACCGGCTGGTCGGCAGGCTGGATGCCAAGGCGCATCGCGACCTAGGCACATTGCGGATCAAGGGCTTCTGGCCCGAAGCCGGGGTGAAGCTCGGCCCCGGCCGCCGCGCCCGGCTGGAGGCGGAACTGGACCGTCTCGCCCGGTTCGCGGGCTGCGACCGGGTGGAATTCCTGTCGGGTTGGGACCGGCCCTAACGCGCCAGCAGCGTCAGCGCGTTCTGCATCGGCGAGGCGCCTGCCGTGCCATTGGCCACCTCATCCCGCACCAGATAGATCCGCACCAGCTTGGTCATCTTGTCCGGATCGCTGAATTGGCTGACCGTCTGCGCACCGAACACCGCCTGCGCCCGGGTCTTGAACACTTTCAGCTGCTGGTCGATGTCCAGTTGTCCAAACGCGGTGGGCAGGCCAAGTGCGGTCTCGAACACCTTGCGCAGCGGCGTATTGCCCATGACGGTGAACCACTTTGTATCCTCGCCCAGAGTGGCCTTGGCCAGCGCCCCCACCTCCCGCTCGGCATTCAGGGCCAGCCGCATGGCATTGTTCTGATCGCCGACAGCTGCCTCAAAGCTTTTGGTGCGCCAGATGGCCAGCACCTTGTCGGCAAAACCCGCCATCTGGGTCGAGACATTGGCCGGATCGGAGAAATTGAACGCCATCGCAAAGGCGCGATAGCGTTTGTCCGCCATGCGGTTGGCCAGCGCCGTTTCAGCCTCTGTCCCGTCGGTCAGAACTTTGCGGACAAAGGCCTTGGCGTTCAGATCCGCCTCCAGCCCGAAGGCGGTCAGCGCCACTTTCAACAGCCGCCGGTCATCGACCAGCTGCTGCGCGGTGGTGACCTTGCCGATATTGGCGCGGAAATAGGCCTCTTCCCGCTGGTTCGCCGTGGTGGATTGCAGCGCCGTCTGCTGCTTTTCCATCGTCCGCTTCAGGAACGTCCAGCCGGTATAGCCGGTGAAGGGTATGACCGGCTGGAAGCTCATGCCCGGCCCGCCGCCAGAAGCCGCTCTTCCCGCGGCAAGAGGCTGCGCAAGGCCTTCAGCGCCTGATAATGCTGTTCGGCCAGCACGGCATGGCTCGCCTCGGCCAGCAGCCGGCGGCTGTCGGCATCGGTCAGCGCCTGGCTCAGCTGTTCGATGCCGCGCAAAAGCTGATGGCGCGTTCCCGCCGCATCCGCATCGCCCGAAAGAACCAGCTGCGCGATATAGCAAACCCGGCGCACCGGCGTATTCGCCTCCTCGGGATGAATGGCATCGCGCAGCCGCAGGATGCTGGCCCCCGGAGTCATGATCGCCAGCTTTGACCGCCGGTCACCGTTTTCGATCACCGCGCCGTTGATCAGCACCCGCTCATGCGGGCCGAGTTTCAGGACGAGCCCGGTCATGTCGCCCCCCCGCCGCGCAGGCCACGCAGGACCGCACGGTTGATCTCGACCAGAACCTCGGCCGAGGCCGAGCCATTGCGGACCTTGCGGCTGTGGTCGGCGGTGAAGCGGTAAAGGTAGAACAGCTGCGCCCGCAGCGCTGCGGGCAGACCGTTGCCCGGGTCGGCCACATCGGCAGCCAGCGTGGACCACAGCCGCTCGTTGCGGAACAGCGCATCCAGAAAGGCGGTGCGGTCCTGATCCTTGCCCGCAATGGCGCCGGACAGGCGTTGGGTGATCCGGGCGATCACATCGTATTCGGTATCGCGCGCGGTCCGGACAGAGGTGACCGGCTGTGCATAGGCGGTGTTCGCAAAGGGAATCATCGGATTCGGTTCCGGGTGCCAGGGGTGTCAGGGACGAGAAGGCCGGGGCGCCAGAGCAGCGCCCCGGCCGCTGCCGCTTACCGGAACAGCGACATCAGGTTCTGCGGACCCTGGTTCGCAATCGACAAGGCCTGAACGCCCAGCTGCTGCTGAACCTGCAGGGCCTGCAACCGGGCCGAAGCCTCTTCCATATCGGCATCGACCATCGAACCGATCCCCGCCATCAGCGCATCGGTCAGGGCGCTGACAAATTCGTTCTGGGTGTCGATCCGGTTCTGCGCCGAACCGAAGGCCGCCGCCGCGTCGATGGCGGTGTTGATCATCGTCTCGATATTGTCCAGCGCCGAAGCCGCGCCGTCATTGGTCGTCACGTTGATCGAATCCAGCCCGAAGAGCCCGCCCGAGGCCGTGCCGCCCGCATTGCCCGACCGGCTGAGCGACAGCGAGGTCGCGCTGTCATTGTCGATGTTCAGCTGCCACGCACCCGA
Organism: Neotabrizicola sp. VNH66; assembly: GCF_049445895.1. NCBI lineage: Bacteria > Pseudomonadati > Pseudomonadota > Alphaproteobacteria > Rhodobacterales > Paracoccaceae > Neotabrizicola > Neotabrizicola sp. VNH66. The sequence goes on along the minus strand of NZ_JBMSDW010000005.1, from coordinate 123,806 downwards.
GGTCGCGTCTTTCGTCACCTTGGTCGACAGGCCATCGACGCCCGCCGAATCAATGGCGATCTTCAGGCCGCGGGCGACATCTTCCATCGTCTCGCCCTTGCCGGCGATATAGCTGTAGGAATTGCCCCCCAGCGTCACACGATAGCTGTCGCCGTCATTCACGGTGGCAGCGGTCGAAAACTCGACCGTTTCGGCGCGCTGACGGATGGTCGAGGCGGTGGCGGTGTTCGACCCAGAGGGGGCCGCGCCGTTCACCGTGGTGATGGCCAGTGTGCCTGCGGCCGCGCCTTCAACCTGCGATACGGCAAGGCCTTCGAAGGCGCGGGTGGAGGTAATGGTCAAGTTGCCGCTGCCGTCATCCGATGCGGTCACGCCTTCCATGCCCAGGGCATTGATGGCGCCGGTGAAGAAGGTCGCCGCATCGGCGGCCGTGGTCGCGCCCGTCGCCTCGAAGTTGAGCGTGGTGCCCCCAACGGTGATGCTGGCGGTCTCCCCCAGCGCCCAGCTGCCGGTAAAGCCCAGCACCGCGCTTTCGCCGGTCTGTGCGACGGCCGCCGCGCCGTTCAGCACGGTGGCATTCGCCGTCAGCGCGGCGCCGGTGCCGAAGACGCCCTGCCCCGTGGTCAGATCCTGCCGCTGCACGGTGATCTTGGACACGTCGACACCCGAGGACGAACGGTCCAGCGAGGAGAGGAAATTCACATCCTCGGTCCCGGAAACCATGTTCAGGCCGCTGAACTGCGCCGCGCCGACAACACTGGCGATCTGGTCGCGCAGGGCCGCGACATCGGTCTGCAGCTTGGCGCGGTCGACATTCTCTTCCTGCGCCGAGACGATCTTGCCCTTCATCTGGGTCAGAAGATCCGAAATCTTTTCCGAGGCTTCCCGCGCCACGGTCAGCGTCGAGGAGCCGAGGGCGAGGCTGTCGGAAATGCCCTTGAACCCTTTCACATCCGATTCCATCACCTTCGAGATGGCCCAGACGGCGGCATTGTCCCGCGCGGTGGCAACGGATTTGCCGGTGGAGATTTCGTTCTGCACCTTCGAAAGGTTGGAATTGATGCCCTTCATGGTCTGCAGCGCGACCATGGCGGAGGTATTCGTCAGGATGGACGACATCTGGCTGTTCCCTATGCGGCCCCGGGTCTTTGCCCGGGGGAAAGCGCCATGTTGCCATGGCCGGTCCGGCGTTCCTGCCGCTGCCGGGGATCTGCCCCCGGCGCCACCCCGTCAGGGGATGCAGGACCAGACTGACCTGACGACGCTTACCAATTCCTGAACCGTGCCTGACTTTCCGCCGGGAAGTTTCGTGCATTTGATCCAATTCGCCTCAGACCCGCAGCACGGACTGCGCAAGAACCGGCGCCAGCGCATCCAGCCTGCCGCTGGCGTCATAGACCGATTGCCCCGCGCGGCCGGTGACCTCTTCCAGGCGCCGCCGCGCCGCCCGGACACCTTGCAGAGCGGCCCGCAACAAGGCGGCATTACCTTCTGCCTGCTGACGCAACCGGCGCAGCGCCCCCTCATCCGCCATCATGGGAACCGCGGTTTCCAGCGCCGCACCCAAGGCTGTCAGCGCCGGGAGATCCCCGCCGATCAGCGCCGCCCGCAGATCGGCAAACAGATGGTCCAGATCGGGATCAGCCTGCATGATCTGCCCCCTGCATCGCCTGAAACAGCCGCTCCGCCAGACCGATTCCGCCGCGGGCGACCATCAGCCGGGCCTGTTCTTCCCGCAGGAAAGAGCTGAACTGCTGTTCCCCGATCCCGCCGCCGAACCCGGTGCCGCTTTCCGCGCCCAGACCGGCATGACCCAGCATTTCAGCCAGAAAAGCTGCCTCAAGCTCCCGCGCCTTGGCAAGCAGCGGGCTTTCCCGCGCGATCAGGGGGGCAGGCGGGCCGGAAAGCGGCAGAAAGGTGGGTGTCATCGGAAGCTCCTTCCTTTGGATCATGGGGGCGGACCCAGAATCCCCTGCGGCGGTAAACATCGGGTAACCTCATGCGGTCTAAAACGGGTCATCGCAGCAAGTGTGACAGGGCGATGCAGACCGGACCGATTTCCCTTCAGGCCGATCAGGCCGCGTTTCCGGCCCCCGCCCGTGGCGGAACAGAAGATGCGTTTCTCATGGCGCTGCTGGATACAGACGATCCGCAGGATCTGCCGCCTGAGGCGCCCGCGGCGATGACAGTTCCGCCCGTGGCGGCGCCAGCCACGGCGGAGGAGGTGGAACCCGGCACGGAACCGCGGGCGGCGGGGTCGGCCGCAGACCCCGCCTCGCGCACCGGCCCGCCGCAAGAGCATACTCCCGAAGCCGACGGCGCCCCGGCAAAGGAAACGGCAGCCCGGCCCGTCCTGCCGCCGTTGCCGCCGCAGGCCGCGATGACATCCGGCGCGGAAACCCGGCTTCGGGCGATGCTGGACGGCGGCGCCCGCCCGGCCGATCCTGATGCGCCAGCTGAACGGCCGCCACCCGATCCGGAAGGTCATGCCAGCCTTTCCCCGGACAGCGTGGAGCCCGGGCCATCCGCCGCGCAGGCATTGCCGGATGAAGCGGCGCCTTCCGGCCCATCCGGTGCGGCCGCAGATGGGCCCGCGGCCGGATCGTTGCGCGGCGCCGGACCAGCGGCCCCACCCGCGACAGGCGATCTTTCTGCCCTGCGCGCGGCCCATGGCGCCCTGATCGCTGCGCTGACGCAAGCGCCCGACGGTTGCACTGAGCTGGAACTTGATCTGGAGGATCTGGGCCTGTTGCGGGTCGTGCTGCGCGCGGAGGGGGACCGGGTCGCCCTGCTTGTGGAAGCAGCCCAGACCAGCCTGATGGATCTGTGCCGCCGCCATGCCGACAGCCTATGCGCCGATCTGCGCAGCGCCGGATTCACCCGCATCGACCTGGGCTTCGGGTCTGCAGATGCCGATCCTGACACACCGCACACACCGTTTACGCCGGATGCCGCACCGACCGAGGTCGGACAGCCTCTGCCTCCCCTCCCTCTGCCAGCGCGGCAGGGTGACACTGCAACCCTTTACCTGCGCCTGTGAGGTTCCCGCATGACCGTGACATCCCCCGCTTCCGGCACTCCGTCTTCGGATTATCAGACCTTTCTGAAGATGCTGACCGTCCAGATGCAAAATCAGGATCCGCTGAACCCGATGGAATCATCGGAATTCGCGGTGCAGCTGGCCACCTTTTCGGGGGTGGAGCAGCAGGTGGTGACCAACCAGCTGCTGACGGCAATGGGCAACCAGTTTGCACTGGTCGGCATGTCGCAACTGGCCGGCTGGGTCGGGCAGGAGGCGCGGGCCCCGGCCGATGTGTGGTTCAGCGGCAGCCCGATAACAGTCTCGCCCAATCCGGTGCAGGGGGCGGACCGCGCGGTCATCGTGGTGCGTGACACCGCGGGCAACACCGTCTCACGCGAGGAAATTCCTGTCAGTGCCGAGCCTTACCAATGGCTGGGCGGCGATGCGGCGGGCAACCCGCTGCCCGCGGGCCGCTACAGCCTGTCGCTGGAAAGCTGGGAGAATGACGCGGTGGTGCAGGAGGACAGGCTGGAACATTACGGCCGCGTGGTCGAGGTGCGGGGCAGTGCTGCGGGCACCGTTCTGGTGCTGGAAGGCGGTATCGAAGTGCCCGCCGCCGCGATCACCGCGCTGCGCCGGGCCCCCGGTTAAAGCGCGGCGCCGATGGCCACGCCCAGAGCCAGCACGGCCACCGCCCCGGTGCCCAGCCAGAGCCTGCGCCAGAACCGCCGCTGCGGCTGAGGCCGGGCCGTAGCGGCGGGATTGCCCGCGTTGATCAGCGCCGCCTCGGCCAAAGCGGGCAGTTTCGGCCCGAACCGCGCCAGCACCCGCACCGTGCGGGCCAGATCGCGCAGCACCGCCTGCGGGCCCACGTTGTGGCGGATATAATCCTCGACCACGGGGCGGGCGACCTCCCACATGTTCAGATGCGGGTCCAGACTGCGGGCCACGCCCTCGACCACCACCATGGTGCGCTGCAGCAGGATCAGCTCCGTCCGGGTTTCCATGCCGAATTTCTCGGTCACTTCAAACAGATAGGCCAGAAGCCGCGCCATAGAGATGCGGTTCGCCTCCATGCCGAAGATCGGCTCTCCCACGGCGCGCAGGGCGCGGGCGAATTCCTCGACATCGCGGTCGGCCGGGACATAGCCCGCCTCGAAATGCACCTCCGCCACGCGGCGGTAATCCTTGCGGATGAAGCCCATCAGGATTTCGGCATAGACCCGGCGGGTATATTCGTCGATCCGGCCCATGATGCCGAAATCATAGACGACAAGGCTGCCGTCCGCCGCCACCTTCAAGTTGCCCTGATGCATGTCGGCGTGGAAGAATCCGTCGCGCAGGGCGTGGTTCAGGAACAGGGTCAGCACCCGGCGGCCCAGTGCGGCGCGGTCGATCCCCGCCGCCTCGATCGCGGCCAGTTCGTTCAGGCCGATGCCATCCGCCCAGCCGATGGTCAGCACAGTGCGCCCGGACAGGCCCCAGAACGGGCGCGGCACGACAAGCGCGTCATCCTTTTCCGTGTTCGCGGCAAATTCCGCGGCCGAGGCGCATTCCAGCCGCAGGTCCAGCTCGCCCAGCACGACCCCTTCGAAATGTTCGATCACATCCACCGGGCGCAGACGGCGGGAGAAGGGGGCCAGAATCTCGATCCAGCGGGCGGCCAGATAGAAGGCGTCAATGTCCTTGCGGAAGGCCTTTTCGATCCCGGGGCGCAGCACCTTGACGGCCACCGCCTCGCCCGTATCGGCCAGATGGGCGCGATGCACCTGCGCGATGGAGGCTGCGGCCACGGGTTCGGAAAAGCTGGAGAAGACCGCTCCCAGCGGCTGGCCCAGCTCCGCCTCGACCGCGGCGCGCGCTTCGGTCACCGGAAAGGGGGGCAACTGATCCTGCAGATATTTCATCTGATCGGCCAGTTCCACGCCGACGATATCGGGACGGGTCGAAAGGATCTGGCCGAATTTGATATAGGCCGGGCCAAGCGCGGTCAGCGCCCGCGTCACCGGCGGCAGGGACGGGTCGCCTTTCAGCCCCAGCCAGCGGAACGGCCGCCCCAGAAGCCGCGCGGCAAAGCGCAGCCGGGGCGACACCTCCATCGCCTCCAGCGCGACGGTCATCGCGCCGGTGCGTTCAAAGGTGGCGCCGGTGCGGACCAGCCGCCAGAAGTTGTGCGGCCCCCTCATATCTTCCAGCCGGAATGCAGCGCCGCGATGCCAAGGCTCAGGTTGCGGTATTTCACCTGACCGAAGCCCGCCTGCCGGATCATGGCGGCAAAAGCTTCCTGCTCGGGGAATTTGCGGATGGATTCCACAAGATATTGATAGCTGTCCCGGTCCCCCGTCACGATCTTGCCCATCGCCGGGATGACGTTGAAGGAATAAAGGTCATAGGCCTTCTGCATCAGATCATTGGGGATCTGGCTGAATTCCAGCACCATCAGCCGCCCGCCGGGGCGGAGCACGCGATACGCCTCGCGCAGGGCGTCGGCGATGCGGGTCACGTTCCGGATGCCGAAGCTGATGGTGTAGACATCAAAGCTGTTCGCCGCGAAGGGCAGCGCCATGGCATCGCCCGCCACCCAGTCCAGCGCGGCGGCCTTCTCGGTGGCCTCCGCCCGCTGGCGGCCGGCGACCAGCATCGCCTCGGTCATGTCGCAGACGACGGCGCTGGCGCCCGGCGCGCGGGTCAGGAAGCGGAAGGCCACATCGCCGGTGCCGCCCGCCACATCCAGGAGGCGCTGGCCGGGCCGGGGCGCCAGCCAGTCCATCATCGCATCCTTCCAGAGCCGGTGGATGCCCACCGACATCAGGTCATTCATGATGTCATATTTCGAGGCGACCGAAGAGAACACGCCATGCACCAGCCCGGCTTTCTCGGCCTCGGGTACGTCGCGAAAGCCGAAATGCGTGGTCTTGTCGTCTGTCCCGGTCATCGCTTTCTCCTGCCGTCCGGGGGGATATACCCCTCTGCACGGGGGCAGGGAAACCGCAATCTGCCGCAGGCGGTTGCGCGGGCGGCGCTTCCTCGCCAGATTGCGCCCATCCGCAGCCGGAAGGATGGATCATGCCCGAACTGCCCGAGGTGGAAACCGTCCGCCGCGGCCTTCTGCCCGCGATGGAGGGGAAGGCGATCCTGTCCGCGCAGGTCAACCGCCCCGATCTGCGCTGGCCCCTGCCCGACCGCATGGCCGAGCGGCTGACCGGCGCCCGGGTGGATGCGCTGCGGCGGCGGTCGAAATACATCCTTGCGGATCTGTCCACCGGAGAAACCCTGCTGATCCATCTGGGCATGTCGGGGCGTATGCTGATTTCGGGGGCGATGCCGGGCGTCTTTCACCACGACCACCCCGCCCCGCAAAAGCACGATCATGTCGTGCTGGAGATGGAGGGCGGCGCGCGGGTGACCTTCAACGATGCCCGTCGTTTCGGCGCGATGGACCTGATGGCGACCGCCACGGCCGAGGCGCATCCGCTGCTGTCGGTTCTGGGGCCGGAGCCTTTGGGCAATGCCTTCGACACCGCCTATCTGCAGGCGCGGCTGGCCGGGCGGCGCACGCCGGTGAAGGCCGCGCTGCTGGACCAGCATCTGATTGCGGGGTTGGGCAATATCTATGTCTGCGAGGTGCTGTTCCGCGCCGGCCTGCACCCCGCCACGCAGACGGGCGATCTGACACCTGCACAGGTGGCCGGGCTGGTGCCGATCATCCGCGAGGTGCTGGCCGAAGCGATCGAGGCGGGTGGTTCGTCCCTGAAGGATTACCGGCAAGCCGATGGCGAGCTGGGCTATTTCCAGCACAGCTTTCGCGTCTATGACCGCGCGGGCCAGCCCTGCCCCACCGCCGGATGCACGGGCACCGTGACCCGGATCGTGCAATCCGGACGATCCAGCTTCTTCTGCCCGGTCTGTCAGCGCTAGGCGGATCGGTCGCGGTTGCCTTCCCGGCAGAGGCTGATAGGACTCACGCGACCGTGAAAGGAACCCGCCATGGCCTATGAGACGCTGATCGTCGAGATCGAGGATTACACCTGCCTCATCCGCCTGAACCGGCCCGACGCGATGAATGCGCTGAATTCCACCCTGATGCGGGAACTGGCCGCAGCCGTCACCGCGGCTGAACGGAACGACAAGATCCGCTGCATCGTGCTGACCGGCAGCGAAAAGGCCTTTGCCGCCGGGGCCGATGTGAAGGAGATGGCGAAGAAGGGATTTACCGATGTCTTCTTCGACAATCTCTTCGCCGCCGAGGCGCAGGCCCTGATGGCCACCAGAAAGCCGATGATCGCCGCCGTCTCGGGCTATTGTCTGGGCGGCGGGTGTGAGCTGGCGATGATCTGCGATTTCATCCTGGCCGCTGATACTGCGAAGTTTGGTCAACCCGAGATCAACCTGGGCATCGTGGCCGGCATGGGCGGCACGCAAAGGCTGACCCGGCTGGTGGGCAAGTCCAAGTCGATGGACATGCATCTGACCGGCCGCTTCATGGATGCGACCGAGGCCGAGCGGGCGGGACTGGTCAGCCGCGTCTTCCCGGCCAAGACGCTGCTGGAAGAGGCGCTGAAAGTCGCCGGCAAGATCGCGGAAAAGTCGATGGTCACCACAATGCTGGTGAAGGAATCGGTCAACCGCGCGCTGGAAACCTCGCTGGCCGAGGGGTTGCTCTTCGAACGCCGGATGTTCCACGCCGCCTTTGCGACCGAGGATCAGAAAGAGGGCATGGCCGCCTTTCTGGAAAAGCGCCAACCCCAGTTCCGCGACCGTTGATTCCCCGTTTGCCTTTCCCGGGCCGATGGGCTATTGGCCGCCCCACATGCGCGTGGGCCCGCTAAAGGCGTTCTGATTCCCGTCCCCGGGGCCGTTCCGGCCCGTATGGGCGGGGCCTTCGGTCTTTCGTGCAACCCGTAACAAAGACCCAAGGATACCAAGGCCATGGCCAATACCGAACAATCCAAGAAGCGCGCCCGCCAGTCCGAGGCGCGTTATGCCGTGAACAAGGCCCGCCGTTCGCGCATCCGCACCTTCCTGCGCAAGGTCGAAGAAGCCATCGCTTCGGGCGACCAGTCGGCCGCCGCCGATGCGCTGAAGGCCGCCCAGCCGGAACTGGCCCGTGGCGTGACCAAGGGCGTGCTGCACAAGAACACCGTTTCGCGCAAACTGTCGCGGCTGTCGTCGCGCGTGAAGGGTCTGGCCGCCAAGGCCTGAACCGCTAAAATCTGAAATCTGTTTTCAGGATTCGGGGGCGTCGGCCGCAACAGGCCGGCGCCTCTTTGTTTTGCGCCGCATCCTTCGGTGACGCCGCGTCAATTCGTGGCCCGCGTTGCCGTTTTGCACGGGGCTGCGGATTCGCTCCGGGCCATTCCATGTCAAGCGCGTTGTTCGGTTGCGGACGCTTCACGCGGCTTGGTAACTTCTTCCTGCGATTCACTTCGTCTTGGGGGACAAGGTGGGATTGCGGACCCGGATCGACAGAATCGAACAGCGGCCTGCCAGCCAGCCAATATGATACGGGTTTGCAATCAATAGCTTGACGGATCGGCACCCAATCGTGCCGGTGTCTGCGTATTGCAGGGAATCGGCCGGTCTTCGGCGGGTCGGTTCATGCACCACTGTCCCTCCGGCCCAAAGCGGGCCGTCAACACCGGCAAGGCTGCGGCAGGCGGCTTTGCGGCGGACGGCAGATCGTGAAGACAGGCGGCGGGCCGGTGCCCTTCGCCAGGGGAAGAATACAGGCGTGGGACGGATGACAAACGAAACCTGGGGCCAGATTCGGGAAGGCCTGATCCATCGTGTGGGGAAAAACAATTACACCACCTGGATCGAGCCGCTGAGACTGTCGCAACTGCGGAACGGTGTGGCGCGGTTCGAAGTACCCACGTCCTTTTTCGGGGACTGGGTGCAGCGCAACTATGCCGACCAGATCCGCAGCCAGCTGGTTCATGCCGGGGCTCCGGTGGATCGGCTTGAGTTCGAGGTGGGCGCCGAAGCCCCCCGGCCGGACAGCCAGGTCACCGATTCCCGGGCTGCCGAAGCCCGTGCCCCCGAAGCGCGCACCGCGGCACCGACCGCCCGACCCGCGGCACGGCGTGCCGCCGCCGAGGATGATCTGCCCGGCGCGCCGCTGGACAGCCGCTTCACCTTTGACAGTTTCGTTGTGGGCAAGCCCAACGAACTGGCCCATGCCGCCGCGCGCCGCGTGGCCGAAGGTGGGCCGGTGACGTTCAACCCGCTGTTCCTTTACGGCGGGGTGGGTCTGGGCAAGACCCACCTGATGCATGCCATCGCCCATGATCTGCGCCAGAACCGTCCCGACCTGCGGGTGCTGTATCTGTCTGCCGAACAGTTCATGTATCGCTTCATCCAGGCCCTGCGCGAAAAACAGGTGATGGATTTCAAATCGCTGTTCCGCTCGGTCGATGTGCTGATGGTGGATGACGTGCAATTCATCGCCGGCAAGGATTCGACGCAGGAAGAGTTCTTCCACACGTTCAACGCGCTGGTGGACCAGAACAAGCAGATCGTGATTTCCGCCGACCGCGCGCCGGGCGAGATCAAGGATCTGGAAGAACGCATCAAGAGCCGCCTGCAATGCGGCCTTGTGGTGGACCTGCATCCGACCGATTACGAGCTGCGCCTCGGCATCCTGCAGCAAAAGGTCGAATATTACCGCAGCCAATACCGCGGTCTGGTCATCGCCCCCGGCGTGCTGGAGTTTCTGGCCCACCGGATCACCACCAATGTCCGCGTTCTGGAAGGCGCGCTGACGCGGCTGTTCGCCTTCGCCAGCCTTGTGGGACGCGAGATCACGCTGGAGCTGACGCAGGACTGCCTGGCCGATATTCTGCGCGCCAGCGACCGCAAGCTGACCATCGAAGAGATCCAGCGCAAGGTGGCCGAGCACTACAACGTCCGCCTGTCGGACCTGATCGGGCCGAAGCGGCTGCGCACCATCGCCCGCCCGCGGCAGGTGGCCATGTATCTGGCCAAACAGCTGACCAGCCGGTCCTTGCCCGAGATCGGCCGCCGCTTTGGCGGGCGTGACCACACCACGATCATGCATGGTGTCCGCAAGATCGAGGAACTGGCCGCGACCGACAGCCAGCTGGCCGATGATCTGCAGCTGCTGAAGCGCCTGTTGCAGGGCTGAACCTTCCCTCGCGCGGTCTTGACGGCACAGTCTTGACGGGCCGTGCATCCTTGCACAAAGTCACACGGAACGAATTCAACCGGCTTTCGCCGGATAATTCCGCGCCGCCTGCGGGCGGGCGCGGGACAGGGGATGAAGAATGAAGCTTTCGATCGAACGCGGCACGCTTCTCAAGGCGCTGGCGCAGGCCCAGTCGGTGGTGGAACGGCGGAACACGATTCCGATTCTGGCCAATGTGCTGATCGAGGCCGACGGCGCGCAGGTCAGCTTCCGCGCCACCGATCTGGACATCGAGGTGGTGGACCGCGCCGCGGCCATGGTGGAACGCGCGGGCGCGACCACCGTCTCGGCGGTGATGCTGCATGAAATCGTGCGCAAACTGCCCGATGGCGCGCTGGTCAGCCTGACCGAAGATGCCGCCTCGGGCCGGCTGACCATTCAGGCCGGGCGGTCGACCTTCAGCCTTGCGACCCTGCCCAAGGAAGATTTCCCGGTCATGGCCTCGTCCGAATATGCGACGAATTTCTCGGCCAAGGCCTCGGACCTGCGGCGGTTGTTCGACAAGGCGAAATTCGCGATTTCGACCGAAGAGACGCGCTATTACCTGAACGGCGTCTATATGCATGTCTCGCAATCCGAAGACGGACCGGTGTTGCGCTGCGTGGCGACCGACGGTCACCGTCTGGCCCGGATCGACGCGCCGCTGCCGGTGCATGCCGACGGGATGCCGGGCGTGATCGTGCCGCGGAAGACCGTGGGAGAGCTGCGCAAGCTTCTGGACGAGGATGACGCCCAGATCGCGGTTTCGGTCAGCGAAACCAAGGTCCGCTTTGCCACACCTGCGATCACCCTGACCTCAAAGGTCATCGACGGCACGTTCCCGGATTACACCCGGGTGATTCCCATGGGGAATTCGCGCCGGCTGGAGGTGGACGCCAGCGAGTTTGCCAAGGCGGTGGACCGGGTGGCGACGGTGTCGTCGGAACGGTCGCGCGCGGTGAAGCTCTCGCTGGATGAGGACCGGCTGGTCCTGTCGGTGAATGCACCGGACAGCGGCGCCGCCGAGGAAGAGCTGGCCGTGGCCTATGGGGATGAGCGGCTGGAGATCGGCTTCAACGCGAAATACCTGCTGGAAATCGCCAGCCAGGTGGACCGGGAAAATGCGGTCTTCCTGTTCAACTCCTCGGGCGATCCCACGCTGATGCGCGAAGGCAATGACATGAGCGCGGTCTATGTCGTGATGCCAATGCGCGTGTGACCGGCGTCGGCGGGGGTTTCACACCCCCGCACCCCCGTGGGATATTTATGAACAGATGAATGGAGCGGGGATGACGGGGCTTGCGGTGACATCGCTGGCCCTGTCGCATTTCCGCAGCCATCGGGCGGCGCGGCTGGTCTTCGACGGGCGGCCGGTGGCGCTTTCGGGGCCGAACGGCGCGGGCAAGACCAATGTGCTGGAGGCGGTGTCGCTGCTGTCGCCGGGCCGCGGGTTGCGGCGGGCGGCAGCGGAAGAGATTGCCCGGCGGCCCGAGGCGATCGGCTGGAAGGTGACGGCCGCGGTGGCAGGTCTCTCCGGCCCGCATGAGGTGGAGACATGGGCCGAGGGGACAGCCGCGCGACAGGTGCGGCTGGACGGCAAAGCCGCGACGCAGGTGACTCTGGGGCGGGTGCTGCGTGTCTTGTGGCTGGTGCCCGCGATGGACCGGCTGTGGATCGAACCGGCCGAGGGGCGGCGGCGGTTTCTGGACCGGATCGCCTTGTCCTTCTTTCCCGACCATGCGCAGGCCGCGCTGGATTATGAAAAAGCCATGCGGGAGCGGAACCGCCTCCTGAAGGATCAGGTGGCCGATCCCCATTGGTATGGCGCGCTGGAGGCTCGGATGGCCGAGGCGGGGGCGGTTCTGTCGGCCAACCGCCGCGCGGCACTGGACCGGCTGGCCGCGGCGCAGGGGGCCGACAGCGCCTTTCCGCGGGCCACGCTGGAACTTTTGCATCCCGAGGGAGAGCCCGGGGATCTGGCGCAGGCCCTGGCCGAAGGGCGGCGGCGCGACATGGCGGCAGGGCGCAGCCTGCTGGGCCCGCACCGCACCGATCTGGCCGCCGTCTATGCGGCCAAGGGGGTGCCGGCCGCGCAGGCCTCGACCGGAGAGCAGAAGGCGCTGCTGATCAGCCTGATTCTGGCCAATGCGCGGGCACTGGCGGCCGATCTGGGCCGGGCGCCGGTGCTTTTGCTGGACGAGGTGGCGGCGCATCTGGACCCCGGGCGCCGTGCCGCGCTGTATGACGAGATCTGCGCGCTTGGGGCACAGGCGCTGATGACCGGCACCGAAGCCGGGCTGTTTGACAGCCTTGGCGAAAGGGGGCAGAGCTTTCATGTCGCCGAAGAGGGCGGCCTGTCGAGGATTTCGGGATGACACCGCAGCGGGTGACGCTTTTGACGCTGGGCGTGGCCGATCTGGCCGCATCACGTGCGTTTTATGCAAGGCTGGGCTGGCAGGAGCATGCCGACAGCCAGCCGGGCGTGGCCTTCTTCCAGATGCATGGTGCGGTTCTGGCGCTGTTCGGGGCGGCCGATCTGGCCGCGGATCAGGGGCGCCCGGGAACCACGCTTGGCACCGGGGCCATCACGCTGGCGCAGAACTTCCCGACCGAGGCTGAGGTGGATGCCGCCTATGCCGCCGCGCTGGCCGCGGGGGGCACCGCGCTGAAGGCACCCGAGAAGGTGTTCTGGGGCGGCTATTCCGGCTATTGGGCCGATCCGGACGGCCATGTCTGGGAAGTGGCGCTGAACCCGTTCTGGCCCTTGGCCGCCGATGGCAGTCTGACCCTGCCCGGCGCGGTGGAGACCCTGGCCGAGGCCGATCTGGACGCCGGAACCGAGGCGCAGGTGGCCGCGGTCATCACCCGCAGCTTCGACGGGTTCGACGGGCGCAGCTTTTATATGACGCGGCCGTCGTGGCGGCATCTGATCCGGGCCGAAGGGCGCGTGGTCGCCCATATGGCCGTGCATCTGCGTGCCATGCGTCTGGGCGGGCGGCTGATCACCGTGGCGGGGATCGCCGATGTGGCCACCGACCCGGACCATCGCGGCCGCGGTCATGCGGCCGCCCTGCTGCAGGTCGCGATTGCCCGCGCCCGGGCGGCGCGGGCCGATCATGTGCTGCTGTTCGGGACCGCCGGGCTTTATGCCGCGGCCGGGTTCCGGCCCATTGCCAATCCGATGGTCTGGATCGCCATGAAGGGGGCGGTGACCAACGCCGTCCGCAGGGCTGCGGCCGAATATCTGATGGTGCTGCCACTGACCGATGCGCCATGGGACGAGACGGCAGAGCTTGACCTTCTGGGGCCGCTGTTCTGACAGGATAATTCTGAAATGACCGTTACCTTCTGGCAGCTTCTGGTCTATGCGGGCGGCATGGCTGCGCTTTGGGCGGTGCCCGGCCCGGTCTGGGTGGCGTTGGTCGCCCGCGCGCTGTCGGGCGGTTTTGCCGCCGCATGGCCCTTGGCCGTGGGCGTCGCTTTGGGCGATCTGGTCTGGCCTCTGGCCGCCATCCTTGGCCTCAGCTGGATCGAGAGTGTCTACGGCGACTTCCTGTCGGTCCTTCGCTGGGTTGCCGCAGGGGTGTTCCTGTTCATGGGGGTCATGCTGATCCGAAAACCTGCGGCCAGCCTGACCGCCGACAGCCGCCTGACCCGGCCCGGCATGTGGGCGGGCTTTACCGTGGGTCTGGCGGCGGTCATCGGCAACCCGAAGGCGATCCTGTTCTACATGGGCGCGCTGCCCGGCTTTTTCACGCTGGAGCGGCTGCATGCCGGCGATATCGCCGCCATTCTGGCCATCTCGGCCTTTGTGCCGATGCTGGGAAATCTGGGGCTGGCGCTTTCGCTGGACCGGGCGCGGCGGCTTTTGTCCAGCCCGGCGGCGATGCGGCGGATGAACCTTGTCTCCGGCGGGCTTCTGATCCTGGTCGCGGGGCTGATCCCCTTCCTCTGACCACAAAATATGGGGCCCTGCGCGTGACATTGCCGGGGCGAACCGCTATAACCTGCGGGCACTCTGAAGGGTTAAGAACGCATGGCCGAAGCCGCCCGCAAGCCCGCCGAATACGGCGCCGATTCCATCAAGGTTCTCAAAGGGTTGGAGGCGGTCCGCAAACGCCCCGGCATGTATATCGGCGACACCGACGATGGCAGCGGCCTGCACCATATGGTGTATGAGGTCGTCGACAACGGCATCGACGAGGCGCTGGCCGGTCACGCGACCGAGGTGGTGGTGATGATCCACGCCGATGACAGTGTTTCCGTGCGCGACAACGGCCGCGGCATCCCGGTGGACATTCACCCCGAAGAGGGCGTTTCCGCGGCAGAGGTCATCATGACCCAGCTGCATGCGGGCGGGAAATTCAACAACACCGACGACAGCGGCAATGCCTACAAGGTCTCGGGCGGGCTGCACGGCGTGGGCGTTTCGGTGGTGAACGCGCTGTCGGAATGGCTGGAACTGACGGTCTGGCGCAACGACACCGAATACAAGGCCCGGTTCGAGGATGGCGATTGCACCGTCCATGTCTACCCGGTCGGTCCCGCGCCGGGCCGCAAGGGCACCGAGGTGCGGTTTCTGGCATCGGCCAAGACCAACCGCCCGGATGGCACCTTTTCGAACCTCGACTACAGCTTCAAGGTGCTGGAAACCCGGCTGCGGGAACTGGCCTTTCTGAACTCGGGCGTGCGGATCATCCTTGAAGACGCCCGCCATGCCGAGCCGCAGCGGGTAGAGATGTTCTATGACGGCGGCGTGCGCGAATTCGTCAAATACCTCGACCGGTCGAAATCCGCGGTGATGCCCGAACCGATCTATATGGTCGGCGAACGCAACGGCATCGGCGTCGAAGTGGCGATGTGGTGGAACGACAGCTACCACGAAAACGTGCTGCCCTTCACGAACAACATCCCGCAACGCGATGGCGGCACCCACCTTGCGGGCCTGCGCGGCGCGCTGACCCGGACGATCACCAGCTACGCCCAGACCTCGGGCATCGCGAAGCGCGAGAAGATCGACTTCACCGGTGACGACGCGCGCGAGGGGCTGACCTGCGTTCTGTCCGTCAAGGTGCCGGACCCGAAATTCTCCAGCCAGACCAAGGACAAGCTGGTCTCCTCGGAGGTGCGCCCCGCGGTCGAGAACCTTGTGAACGAAAAGCTGGCCGAATGGTTCGAGGAGAACCCCGCCGCCGCCAAGCAGATCGTCGGCAAGATCATCGAGGCGGCGCTGGCCCGTGAAGCCGCCCGCAAGGCGCGCGAGCTGACCCGGCGCAAGACGGCCATGGATGTGAACTTCCTGGCCGGCAAATTGAAGGATTGCACCGAAAAGGACCCGTCCAAGTCCGAACTGTTTCTGGTCGAGGGTGACTCGGCCGGCGGTTCGGCCCAGACCGGGCGCGACCGGAAAAATCAGGCGATCCTGCCCCTGCGCGGCAAGATCCTGAACGTGGAACGCGCGCGGTTCGACAAGATGCTGGGCAGCCAGGAGATCGGCAATCTGGTCATGGCGCTTGGCACCGGGATCGGGCGCGACGAATTCGACATCGGCAAGCTGCGCTACCACAAGGTCGTCATCATGACGGATGCCGACGTGGACGGCGCGCATATCCGCACGCTGCTTCTGACCTTCTTCTACCGCCAGATGCCTGCGCTGATCGAGGGGGGCTTCCTCTACATCGCGCAGCCGCCGCTGTATAAGGTCAGCCGCGGCAAGTCCGAGGTTTACCTCAAGGACCAGTCGGCGCTGGATGATTACCTGATCGAACAGGGGATCGACGGCGCGGTGCTGCGCCTGCCCTCGGGCGAGGAAATCGCCGGGGCAGATCTGGCCCGCGTGATCGACGGCGCGCGACAGTTCCGCCGGGTGCTGGACCTGTTCCCGACGCATTACCCGCGGCCTATTCTGGAACAGGCCGCCTTGGCGGGCGCGTTCGAGCCGGGCCGGGTCGATGCCGATCTGCAGGCGGTGGCCGATACCGTCGCCCGCCGTCTGGACCTTGTGGCCGTGGAATATGAACGCGGCTGGCAGGGGCGCATCACGCAGGACCACGGCATCCGCCTCTCGCGCATCCTGCGCGGGGTCGAGGAGTTGCGGACGCTGGACGGTGCCGTCCTTCGCTCGGGCGAGGCACGGCGTCTGGCGGGTGTGGCCGGTCAGCACCGCGATGTCTATCGCGCCTCCGCCCGACTGGTGCGCAAGGACCGTGATCAGCCGATCCACGGACCGATGGACCTTTTGAAGGCCGTGCTGGCCGAAGGCGAAAAGGGCCTGTCGCTGCAACGCTACAAGGGTCTGGGCGAGATGAACCCCGAACAGCTGTGGGAAACCACGCTGGACCCGAATGCGCGCACCTTCCTGCAGGTCAAGGTGGACGATCTGGCCGAGGCCGATGACATCTTCACCAAGCTGATGGGCGACCTGGTAGAACCCCGACGCGAATTCATCCAGCAGAACGCGCTGAACGTCGAAAATCTGGATATCTGATCCTGGGTGGCGGGGCCGGAAAGCGGCCCCCTTTCCCCTGATTGCCAAGCACCGGCCCTTGCGGCCCGCAAGCCGAGGACCCTCTGCCATGACTGCCAACAAGCGCATCGTCCTGTCCAGCGACCACGCCGCCATCGCGCTGCGTCAGGCCGTGGCCGCCCATGTCACAGCCCTTGGCTGGGAGGCGGTCGACATCGGCCCGACCTCACCGGAAAGCGTCCCCTATCCGCATCAGGGCGAGGCGGCGGCAAAGCGTGTCGCATCCGGCGACTGTGCGCTTGGCATCGTTCTCTGCGGCACCGGTCAGGGCATCATGATGGCCGCGAACAAGGTGCGGGGCATCCGCTGCGGCGTCTGCAGCGACACGTTTTCAGCCCGGATGATCCGCCAGCACAATGATGCCAACATGCTGTCCATGGGCGCCCGAGTGATCGGCGAGGGGCTGGCGCTGGACATTGTGACAGCCTTCCTGACCGCCACCTTCGAAGGCGGCCGCCATGCCACCCGCGTCGAGATGATCGGGGCGATGGAGGGTTAAGCCCCGCTTGTTCAGGTTTCCTCGGCCGCCAGAATTTCTGCAAGCCCCTCACGCCAGGTCGGGTAAAGCAGGGTTACGCCCAGTTCGGTCTTGATCCGGTCGTTCCGGACCCGGCGGCTTTCTTCATAGAAGCTGCGGGCCATCGGCGGCAAAGCGGCATCCTCGAACCTTATCGCGGGGGGATGCGGCAGGCCCAGCAGATCGGCCGCATGTTCCAGCACGACTTCGGGTGCCGTCGGCTCGTCATCGCAGACATTGTAGATCGCGCCGGGATTCGGGCGGTGGATCGACGCCTCCAGCACCTGCGCGATATCCTCGACATGGATGCGGCTGAACACCTGCCCGTCTTTCAGGATGCGCCGGGCGGTGCCGTCCTTCACCTTCTGGAACGGGCCGCGGCCGGGACCGTAAATCCCTGCCAGCCGGAAGACATGCACCGGCAGACCGCTGCTCAGCCATTGCTGCTCGGCCTCCACCCGGTCACCCGACCGGCCGCGGGCCGGGGCGGGGGGCGTCGTCTCATCCACCCAAGCCCCCTGCCGGTCGCCATAAACCCCCGTGGTGGACAGATAGCCCACCCATTCCACCTGTGCCTGCGCAATCTTCGGCACGGCGGTCAGGAACGGGTCCTTCCCCGCCACCGGCCCGGCCGAGCACAGGATATGCGTCGCGCGATCCAGCACGGGGCCAAGGTCGCCCGGCCAGACCAGAGGCTCCACCCCCGCGGCCTGCAGCGCAGCGGCCCGGGCAGGATTGCGGGTGGTGCCGATCACCGTCCAGCCCTGCGGGATCAAGCGCCGGGCCAGCGCCGCCGCGCAGTAGCCATGTCCAAGCGAAAGCAGTGTTTTCATGCGCCGGACTATCGCCCCCCTGCCCCGCCGCTGCAAGCTGTTACCAAGGCTTCGCTTGCGGGGGCCGGTGCCTTCGGGCTTATATGGGGCGATCACCCACCCCAATCCTTATTGGGACCGATCATGCAGGACGCCTTGCCGAACCATATTCTTCCCGGACATCCCGAGCCCGAAGCCTTTACCTCTGCCGAAGCCGCCGTGGACCGGCTGGATCAGCTTTACACCGAAGCGGTGTCCCATCTGACCGCGGCCTTCAACACCGCCCTGCGCGACGGCCGCCCGCAGGCACGGGTCCGGGCCTATTACCCGGAAATCCGCCTGACGGTCAGCAGCTTCGGCAAGATCGACAGCCGGCTGTCCTTCGGCCATGTGGCGCAGCCCGGCAGCTATTCGACCACGGTGACCCGGCCGGATCTGTTCCGCAACTATCTGGTTCAGCAACTGGGCCTGCTGCTGGAAAACCACGGTGTGCCGATCATGGTCGGTCCGTCCTCCACGCCGATGCCGGTGCATTTCGCGGTGGCCGGCAATCCCGCCATCTCGATCCCGCAAGAGGGGGCGCTGGATTTCCCGCTGCGCGACGTGTTCGACGTGCCGGATCTGGCCACCACCAACGATGACATCGTGAATGGCACGCTGGCCCATTTCGCCGACGGGTCGATGCCGCTGGCCCCCTTTACCGCGCAGCGGGTGGATTATTCGCTGGCCCGGCTGTCGCATTACACCGCGACCGATGCCAGCCATTTCCAGAACCACGTCCTGTTCACCAACTATCAGTTCTATGTCGATGAGTTCGAAGCCTATGCCCGCGCGGCACTGGGCGATCCGGCCTCGGGCTATACCGCCTTTGTCGCCACCGGAAACCAGACGATCACCACGGCGGACGGGCTGATCCAGCCCAGCCCGAAAATGCCGCAGATGCCGACCTATCACCTGAAGCGCGCTGACGGACAGGGCATCACACTGGTGAACATCGGCGTCGGCCCGTCGAATGCGAAGACGGCAACCGACCATATCGCCGTCCTGCGTCCGCATGCCTGGCTGATGGTGGGGCATTGCGCGGGGCTGCGGAACACGCAGGCGCTTGGCGATTTCGTCCTCGCCCATGCCTATCTGCGCGAAGACCATGTGCTGGACGATGACCTGCCGGTCTGGGTGCCGATCCCGGCGCTGGCGGAAATCCAGATCGCGCTGGAAGATGCGGTCGAGGCTGTGACCCAGCTGGAAGGCTATGAGCTGAAGCGGATCATGCGCACCGGTACCGTCGCCACCATTGACAACAGGAACTGGGAGTTGCGTGACCAGTCCGGCCCGGTGCGCCGCCTGTCACAATCCCGCGCCGTGGCGCTGGATATGGAATCGGCAACCATCGCGGCCAACGGATTCCGCTTTCGGGTGCCTTATGGCACGCTCCTCTGCGTCAGTGACAAGCCGCTGCATGGCGAGCTGAAGCTGCCCGGTATGGCGTCCGATTTCTACAAGACTCAGGTCAGCCGCCATCTGCAGATCGGCATTCGCGCGATGGAGCTTCTGCGCGAAATGCCCGTGGCCCGAATCCACAGCCGCAAGCTGCGCAGCTTTGAGGAGACGGCTTTCCTCTAGGTCAGCCATTCTGACCTGCATTCGCAGGCGATTTCCGACCCAATTCCGGCGTTCCGTCTCTTCCGGGGCTTGATTTCGCGGCGGAAACACGGTGTCTGTCCCGCAGCCTCGCCCGCCGGGAGTTGAGGAGAGCGGGTCAGGAACCACATCAGACAAGAACAGGAGACATCAATGTCCAAACCGATCACCAAGACCCAGCTGGTTGCTGCCGTTGCAGAAGCCATGGGCGCCGACAAGAAGACCGCCACCGCCGCGCTGGACGCGATCGCTTCGGTCGTCGCCAAGGAAGTCGCCTCGGGCGGCGCCGTCACGCTGCCGGGTCTGGGCAAGGTTGCCTGCAAGGCCCGCCCCGAGCGTCAGGTCCGCAACCCCGCCACCGGCGAAACCATGACCAAACCGGCCGACAAGCAGGTGAAATTCGCCATCGCCAAGTCGCTGAAAGACGTGGTGAACGCCTGATTTCAGGCTTTCTGTGGACTTGATCGGTTTGGGCCGCCCCCTTGGGACGGCCCTTTTTCTTTGCGCTTACGCCGCGGGAGAGACTGCCTTGTCCTGATCCCGCACCTGCGCGCTGGCCTTGCGCGCCACGCAGCGCGCCACCCAGTCTTCAAAGACCGGATCGGCGGGCGTGATATTGCCGAACCAGGCATAGGGCGAATGGACCAGCAGATCGGCGGCCGAATAGCGGTCCCCCATCAGCCAAGGCCCATGGTCCAGCGCCGCGCGGATGCGGGCATTGGCCTCGTCCACGCCACGGAAGGTGGCGGTCAGGATCGGATGCGACAGGCCCGCGGCCTGAAAGATCAGCACCGGCTCCAGCACGCCCTGATACCAGTGCATCCAGGTGGCAAAGCGACCCCATTCCGGCGTGCCCGGCAGGGGCGCCAGCCCCGCCTCGGGGAACAGCGCGCAAAGGTGCATGATGATCGCCCCGCGTTCTGTGATCAGTTGGCCGTCATGCAGCAGCGCGGGCACCTTGCGTTCGGGATGCGGGTTCGACGGATCGGGTGCGCCGGTGCCGTCCACCCGCGGGATCGTGACGATCCGGGTCTCGATCCGGTCCTCGGCCCCCAGTTCCCGGATCAATTCGGCAATGGCATTGGACCGGCTGTTCGGCGCGTGGAAAAACGTCAGCATCTTGGCCTCCTTCTGGCTTGCTATGCCTTGGGTATAGGCGCACCCTCCTGCCAGAAAATGACAGGAAGAACATGGCCCGCGCTGACCGTCTGTTCCGCTTGCTGCAGGCCCTGCGCAGCCTGCCCCGCCCCGTGACGGCTGAGCGGCTGGCCGAGGAGACAGGCGTGTCGCTGCGCACCGTCTATCGTGACATCGACGGGCTGCGGGCCGGTGGCGCGCTGATCGACGGGGCGGCGGGCTATGGCTATACCCTGACCGAAGACCCCGCCTTGCCGCCGCAGATGTTGACCCGGCTGGAGGTCGAGGCTCTGGCCCTTGGCCTGGCAGAGATCCGGCTGGCGGGCGATCCGGCGCTGGCCCGGGCCGCGGATTCGGCCCTGTCCAAGATTATCGCCACCCTGCCCGACCGGATGCAGGCGCAGGCGCTGCACAATGCGCATCAGATTTACCGCTATGAAAAGCGCCCGCCGGTGCCCGCCCATATGCCCCTGATCCGGCAGGCGATCTGGGAGGAGCGGGCGCTGGACCTGTCCTATACCGACCAGTCCGGCGGCCAGACCCGGCGGCGCATCCGGCCTTTGTCAGTGGTGTTTCTGGACCGCAGCCTGATGTGTCTGGCCTTCTGCACCCTGCGACAGGATTTCCGCCGTTTCCATCTGGTGCAGATGTCCGAGGTGGCGCTGACGGACGAATCCTTTCGCCCGCACCGCGCCGCCCTTCTGCGGCAGATGATCGAGATCATGCGGAAACGGACGCGGCCCGCTTAGGCGCGGCTTCAGATTCGGCGGATCGTGTCGCCCGGCTGCAAGGTCGGCTGCAGTTCGATCACCTCGCCCCCGATCACGCCGGAGGGGCGCTTGCCCGCGATGATCTCGGCCGCGCAGCGCCCGATCTCCAGCCGGCAGGCGTCCATCGTGGCCAGACGGCGCGGCAGCCCATCCAGAAGTTCCACCCCGTTGAACCCGGCAAGACCGATGCGCCCCGGCACATCCAGCCCCTGCTCAAGGCACCAGAGCAACCCGCCCGCCCCGATCATATCATTGGAGTAATACAGGAAATCCACATCCGGGGTACGACGCAGCACGGCCTCGGTCATCTCGCGCCCCTTGGCCAGCGCCGACCCGCCTGAGTAATATTCGCGGTCGGCGATGGTCAGCCCGGCCTGGGCCAGCGCCTCCTCGAACCCTTCCAGCCGCTTCCGCGCGCGGTGGTCGTTCGTGGGCATGTGGGTGCCCAGAAAGGCGATGCGCCGGTAACCGGCCGCCACAATTGCCTGTGCCATCTTACGCCCGGCCCGGCGGTGCGAAATGCCGACGGCGCTGTCGACCGGCGTGCCGTCGATGTCCATGATCTCGACAATCGGGATACCGGCCTGCTGCAGCATGGCATGCGAGGCTTCGGAATGTTCCAGCCCGGCCAAGATCATGCCCGAAGGCCGCCAGGACAGCATTTCGTAGATCACCTGCTCTTCACGGTCGGGCTGATAATTCGACACGCCGACCACGGGTTGCAGCCCGGTATCCTCCAGCACCTCGGAGATGCCGGTCATCACCTCGGGGAAGACCATGTTCGACAGCGACGGGATGATCACGCCCACAAGGTTGACCCGCTGGCTGGCCAGCGCGCCCGCAATCTTGTTCGGAACATAGCCAAGGCGCCGCGCCGCCTCCAGCACCCGTTCGCGGGTGGAATCGGACACATCGCCGCGGTTCCGCAGCACGCGGCTGACGGTCATCTCGCTGACGCCCGATGCTTCGGAGACATCACGCAGCGTCAGGGTCCGGCGGGGATCGGGATGTGTCGGTTTCGTCACGGTGGGCCTGCAGGATGTTTCCCTGATTGTTAGCGGCAAAGGTCCGGCTTGTCCAAGCCGCAATCGCAGGCTATGTTACCGCTAACGGTCCTGATCGCAAGGTCACAGGCCGACAGCGTCCTGCAAGCGGTCCGCCGCGGCGCGAGGGAACCGGGGGGAGTGGTGGGCCAAAAAGCGCTCCCCCCGCTACCGCCCGAAAACCCGGATTTTCAGCCCCGCCGCGCAGTTCCGGTTGCCTTGGACCAGAGCATTGTGCATTGAAAGGCAACGGCCCCGTAGCTCAACGGATAGAGCGTTCCCCTCCTAAGGGAAAGGTTGCAGGTTCAAGTCCTGCCGGGGTCGCCAATAAAATCAATGTATTAAAATGCGGCAAAAGGTGATCTCCTTGGTTCATCGAACCTTGGACACCGCTTGCAGCTTCACATTAGCACACAGCCGCCCGGGTGCGCGACCAGATCGGCATGGGGAATCATCCACACCCCGCATCCATCAGCCCGATCAGCCGCGCGCCGGTCACGACCGCGCGGTCATCGGCCCCCAGATCGTTGGCCCGCCCTAATAGACAGGCCAACATCCAGGCGATCACGTCGCCCCGCCCTTGGCCTTGGCCACGCGCGACCAGACGATGGTGCCGACATAGACCACCAGACCGGCCAGCAGGTCGGCCAGCGTGTTGACGGTCTGGGCCTCAGCCCCGGCGGCGAGGATGCCGCGGGCAACCAGCGCACCAGCGAGGGGGTAGAGCAGATAGCGGATCATCAGGGCGATTTGTCCGGTCATGGTTGGTCTCTCCTTTGGTCAGGTTACGTTGAGGTTGGTCCAGTCCGCATCGATCACGCGGAATCCGGGGCAGAGCTTGGCGGCCACCTCGTTGTGGCCGGATAGGCGGGTGATGGGCGTCAGCGCGGCGATGCGGGCGATCTGCGAGCGGGCGGCGGCCAGCGTCTCGGGGGTGTAGTAGTCCTCGGGCAGGCCCATCCGCTCGATCGTCACCACCGGCACCATGCAGATGTGGATCCAGCCGCGATTGTGATCGACCGCGCCCGCGCCGATTTCGGTCAGCGGGCGGCCCTCCAGCACCTCGCCATCGGGGAAAGCGACCCGGTGATATCCGATGTCGCGCCAACCCCGGCCGCCTTGCGCCTCGGGCGTGGTGTGCCAGCTGCGGATCTCCTCCAGCATCTGCGCATTGGTCTTGCCGCGCCACCAGGTGGTGGAGGTGGCCGAGGTGTGCAGCATGACGGACTGCACCAGATAGCGCGCGGCGCCCTGATAGAGCCGCGGGCCGCCAGCGGTGACCGGCAACGCAACAGCGGTATCCGCCGGCGGCGGCCCCACCTCGACCTGAGAGGCGGCAGGTGCGCCGCCCGCGGTGATCAGCCGGTGCAGCGCCGCCCGGGTCTGCGCGCCATAGACGCCATCGACCCGGCCCGGCCGATGGCCCAGATCGGCCAGCCCGGATTGCAGCTGTGTGACCGCCCAGACCGTCTGGGCAGCCGGCCCGCCACGATAGAGACGCTGCGCCGCGGTGGCGGTGCGCAGACCCCACCAGCCATCAATGACGCCGGGATCATGCCCGAGCGAGCGCAGCCCCAGCTGCACCGCGCGGATTGCGGGATGGATCGACATGGCAGGCTCCATGAAAAAGCCCGCCATGATGGCGGGCGGGGGTTGAGACGGGGTGTGGGATGCGCGCGGTCAGGGCTTGGTGCTGAGCTTTTCCAGCTGAGCCTCGATACGGCTGATCCCCGACTGGATGGCGCGCAGATCGCTGGACTGCGCGGCCTGTGCGATTTCCACCGCCCTGATCCGGGCCTCGTGCCCCGCCATCTGCTGATCACGGGTCGCGGCGCTGCCCGCAATGGCCGCTTCGATCAGCGCCACCTTTTCCGTCAGCTGCGTCTGGCGGTTGACCACCGTATTCCAGGCGGTCACTGCCCCGATCAGGACCACAGCAATGGTGACGATATTGCCCAAGCTGATTTTGGGGTCGAATTCGAGTTTGGGCATTGCGTCTCCTGCGCATGAAAAAGCCCGCGCGCGGCGGGGTGTGGGTCGTGGTCTGGGGCGAGCTGGCAGATCTGCGGCCGTTAGACCGCGACGGCTCAGCCGTAGTGCTGGGCGAGCCCCTCGAACAGACGAGTACGATAGCCTGCCATGCTGTCGCGGCCGAGGTCAGTGGCGAGAATTCCGGTCAGACCGAGATCAGCGTTGATGCCCCGGAAAAACCGCCACTGGCCCCGTAACATGCCGCGCGTCAACGGCTCTTTTGCCGCAGCGCTATAGGCCTCCCGCACCCCATCGACAAAGATCGCCAGCCCGTTCTGTACCGAGAACGTGAAAAGCAATGCCGCCTCCCGGCCCATAAAGCCGCTGGCGGGCGTGTATGCGAGCCGGCGGTTTGCATCGACGGCGCTGCCGCGAGACCAGATGACCGCAGCCGTGCCGGTAGGGGTGAACCCCATTCGCGGCCCGGTCTCTCCGGCGCTCACCGTATAGTCCGGAGCTGCTGCGATCAGCTCCTGCGTGTCCGCGCTCACAGCGGACAGCCGGATGTATGCAAATACACTCCATTCTTCCGCGGTCAGATCGACGTCAGGCATCAGGCTGCGGCGCGAGGCCTCAGCGAGCTGGATGGACGGCTGACCATTCGCGAACACCCCTCCCCCTGCGAATGGCGCATCGGGATAGGCCGGGGCCGCCGCCGGGGTCGTATTGCGCGGCATTTTCATGGTGCCATCCACCCGGTTCAGCACCGCGCCATCGGCCGCAATCTGCCCGGGGTCCATCAGAAACGCAAATCCGGGGATCGGACCGAGGGCGCGGTCAATCACAGACAGATCAATGGGCGGGCGCGCTGTTCCAGTCCGCAGGCCACTGAGACGCAGATATTGCCGCATTTTTTACTCCATTTTCGAGATGTGATGATTCAGAACTGCAACGACAGACCGCAGCACCATGGCCTCTGCCAGCCTATGCAGCGCGATGATCGACCCGCCGAGCGCAGGATGCGTGGCCAGCGCGGGTTCCTCGACAAAAAAGCTGGGCAGGCCGGTCAGCCCGGCCTCACCCACGAGGTTCCCAGCTACGGCTTTCGAGAGCCAGATGGTCTGTTCGTCGGGCGACATTTCCGGCGCGATGCCGAGCCGGTAAACATCCTCGCGCAGGGCCGCTGCGAGTTGATTGATCACCGGCTGATATGCGGGCGTGCCGCAGGCGATCCAGATCAGCTGCGGTTCCGCGTGATTGTGGTGATCGATCCATGCTATTGCATCGGGGTGGAGCGCGGGCAGACCTGTCAGGATTTGCGTTTCCAGCTCGGACTTCACCGAAGGACCGATATAGGTGTCTGCCGGTGGCGTCGGTGACCCGGCCTCACCCCAGCGGAAATTGGCGTTTCTGTTGACATCCACGCCATTATGGTTCGGTCTGGTTCCCAGATTCACCCCCGACGGCACCGCCGCTGGCACTATCACCAGCTGCGCGGCAAAGCGCAGACGGCGATAGTCAGGGTCATCCCTCCACGCCTTGCACAGGCGCGTGGCAAAAATCAGCGTGCCATGCTGCGCGGTGCGCTCCGAGCCATGCACCCCTGAGGTCACAATGATCTTCGGCAGCGCCGCATCCTGCGGATCGAGCTGGGAGCCGGGCGCAGGCGGCCCGACACGCGGGGCGCGCGGCGTGAAAACATATTGGTAGATATGATTGCCGATCCCATCCTGCCCCAGACTCGACCGCGTGACATAGGCCGGATACTCCGCGACCAGCGCGTCATAGCGCGCGTAGAGCGTGGCCAGATTGGTAAACCACACAGCACGCGGCTGTGTGTAAAGTGCATCCAGCGGGCCTCTCACAGCCAAATGCGCGCAATCCCGCCACAGGGCAGTGTCTCCCGGCACATCGGCCGGCATGTGACGCGGCAGATCCTGAAAGTCCGGGTCCTGCTGTGAGCCGCCGCCCAGATCGACCGGGCGCCCCTCATCATCCACCAGCAGGATATCGCCAGCAGGCAGCTCATCCCCCAGACGCTCAAAAACGGGTGACCAAGAAAATTCAGGATTTCCGAGGCCGTCAAAGCCAGCGATTCGCCGCTCATCCGCATCGACGAGGGTAAGGCCGGGCGGGCTGCCTTCACCGACACGATGAAACATGGACATCGAAGCAAATTCAGGATTGCCGAGGTCGTCAAACTCGGCAGCCGCGCTGCCGGACTCGTCGATGATTGCAAAACCATTCCGGCCATCTTCCAGACGAGCAAATTTCCGCCCGCCGACAACCCCGGACGCCGCCGCAGCAAGAGAGCGCTGTTCTGCGCTAACCACATCCGACTGCCGGGCCGGATTGAGCTGATCCCGCTGCCAGGACGCCCCCGACCAGAACCAAAGCCCCAGATTGGCCTCATTGCCGTCGGCATAGACATAGGCCCGCGCCCCGGATGCCGGGCTGGCGGGCAGATCGGCGCGCAGCGGATAGGCGGTGGCCCCGAGCGTCAGCGCGGCATGTTCGGCCGCCGCCCGGTCCTGCGCGGCCTGTTGAGCAGAGGTGAGTGCTGACGCGGCCTGTGTCGCAGCCGATCCCGCCTGCTCGGCCGCCAGCGCGACCTGCGCAGCACCAGCCTCAGTCGCCGCCTGCACCGCCTCATCAATAGTCCCGGTATCGCCGCCCTGTGCCAGCACAGTCCAGGCATCTGCCACCACGCCCGGCTCCTCGCCCTGCGTCGGGCGCAAAGCCCGCCAGCTGGTGCCGCGGTGCAGGACGGCCGTTCGTTCGGCAAAAAGGTGATCGGGATCCCATTCCGGGTGGTCGGGGTCAAAGTCGATCCCCGGCTTGCCCACGGTATAGTCGGCAAATTCGGCAGGGCTCAGCTCGGGCATCCCAAGGCTTTGGCGATAGGCATTGACCTCCTCGCGCGAGGATGCCCCCCGACGGCCGCCGCCATAGATCGTGTCAGTCACGGGTCACCTCCGGGATGATGGACAGGTAAAAGGTCTCGGTTGCGAAAACCTCGCCGCCCGGCTGGGCCGCCCGCACATCGCAGGTCAGTAGACCGAGCGGCCATTGCGCCGTGGCATCGGCAGTCGCGGAGATCTCCGCCCAACCTGGGGTGTCGTCCAGCAACCTGACGGCGAGGTCATCCGCAAAGGTCCGGCGCCGCACCGTGGCAGCCACAACGGCGCCGGACAGTCCGGCAGGGTCAGGGGTAAGCCTCAGCCGCCACCGGAAGGTGGTGCCGCGCTTGACAGTCATCGTTGGCATGCGCAGTCCATAAAAAAGCCCGCAAGAGGCGGGGTGTGGGTCGGTCAGGATTTCAGGGGTCGATCAGGGCCAGACGATTTCCGGCAGCGCGGCGATCAGTTCGGCGATGGTCGGCGGTACCGCGGGCGGATCAGCCCAGAGCGCATAGACCTGCGCCCAGACGGTGTCGCGCCATGCCACAAAGGCGGCTGCCTCCGCCGCCCAGACGGCATTCGTGCTGCTGACATAGGACGCGAGGGAGGTGCCGTCGCTGTAGAGCCGGGACCGTGCCGCGGCGTCGATATGGGATTGCACCGCTCGCCGGTAATCTTCGACCGTGGGCGGCGAAGGCAGCACTGGCGGCTCATCCGGGATCTGGACCACTGACTGCGCGCCGGTGCGAGTGTTGATGACGATCATATCCATCACAGGGCCTCCCCGATGTAGCGCAGCAGGACGCGGGCAACTGGCCCGCCAGCACCGGTCGTCACAGCCCGGAATCGGATGCTGTCCACATCCTCAATGCCAAATGAAAACGCCCCAATGGCCAGCGTGGACCCGACAGATGTTCCGGCTGCCAGGTCAACCTGCACCGTGCCTGATATCCGGCCATTTTCTCCCCCGATGAGCTCCAGTGATAGCCAGCTGGACCATGACGTGCCGCCGTCATTGGACACCGACAGTTGCAGGGCCAAGCTGGCACTTTCCGTCGTGGTACTTGCAAAGCAATCCACCAGCAGAACGGCCTGCGGGTCCAGATCGACGAAAGCCACGGGCGTCGGGCTGCCCGCGCCCGTGGGCAGATCGGCACGGCCAGCGTAAGTTGCGAGGCTGCGCGGCTGGTTGCGGGGGGCGCCACCGGCACCTTGGGCCTGTGCGACGACATTCCGAAACCAGCGCTCGAAGTGCCCGGACGTTGCAGGGGCCCCAACCTCGTATTCGTCCTCGGTCCAGTCACCCCAGTCAGTCGGTGGAAATGGCATCAGATCGCCTCATAAGGTGGATCGCCGTTCGGCATTTTCTTGGTGATGGGGTCCGCGGCGAACATGCCCGGGTCGCGCTGCGCAGCGCTTGCCGTCAGATAGTCCGGGCTGTCGTTCGGGGTTGCATAGGCAAAACGGCCTGAGAACTGGTAGGATTGCGCGATGATCCTGATGCGCTCGCCCGGCTTTGGCTCGCTGCGGCTGATCACCTGATAAAGCGCGGTTTCCTCAAGGCCAGTTTCATCCTGAAGCCCGGATGTGGTCAGCTCGATCACATCCGTCAGCCGGATCGCAGAGAAGGTATCCGCATCCAGTTCCAGTTCCGCCCGCCTCGGCGTCGTGACGAACCGGCGCAGCAGGCGCTTGGCTGCCACCCGCACGATGCTGTCAGCCCCGGTTTCCAGCCAAGGGCAGAGGTAGCTCTTGATCGCCCCAGAACCGTAGCGCCACGCCTCCAGCGCGGACGGATCGCCCGCGGCCCATGTGCGGGAATAGTTGTCGGAGCTGGTCGCCGACCCGGTCGGGGTTTTCTGGACCGTCCAGAACAGTACCGTCGAGGCCCGCTGCTTGTCGTCCTCGGTGATCGACACGTCCAGAATGCTGTTTCGGTCGCTGATTTTCCAGACCACATCCCCGTCAACCGGCCGGTTGGCTTTGAGCCGGATTTCCTGATCCGCGCTTTCCCACCAGTGGCTGAGACCAAGGGGGACGATGGTGGAAATCAGCGTCTTTACCCCGGTCGGCTCGGTAATGTCGCGTGTCAGTCGTGTCCCGGACAGCCATCGATCAACCTCCGCCTCCCAATCTGCCAGCGGCAGGAAAGCAGCATCAATGCCAGCCTCCCCCAGTAGATCGGCCACCACATCATCAACGCGGGCACTGACGTAGCTTTTGACCCGCTGAAAGGTGTCAAGCGCCCGGTGGCCGGTGGCGCTGGTGCGGTTCACCCCGCGCGCGGTCAGGGTGAAAACATCACCGCTGCGCGTGTAGTCAACCAGCTCTGACCCGATCCGCGCCCGGCCGGATGCCTCATATTCCAGATCGCCGATGCCCGCCGGGGTCAGGGTCAGCGCGGTTTCGTCGGCCGTGATATCTGCCGCCAGCTTGCCGTTCGATGCCTTCGGCACCCGGGTCCGCTTGTCGTCCGCCAGATCAAGCACGTCGCTGCCGCTGATCGTGACCTTGCCGCTTTCGTCGGGCCCGGAGATGTTGGTGATGATGTAGTGCCGGGTTGATACATCGACCGGCGCACCGCCTTCCAGATAGCCGAATTTCACCCGCAGAGGGCGCCCGGCATAGTATGGCCAGCGCTTCTTCAGCTTCCCGAAGTGCGTCCCGCGCGAGAAAGGGTCATAGCCGACACCATCGGCCTGGGCCGCACCGCTGACCCGCTCTGCCTGGTAGGGGTCCATCAGCCGTTCATGGTCCGGGAAGTCGGTCAGCGTCACCGATACGGTTGCCCGCCGCCCGAAGGCAGAAAGATCACTGTCTGACCCGGCAATGTTCACCGTGGCCGAAAACTCGCTCGGCTGGCCCTGCATGACCGGGAACCACGTCGCGCCCTTGGGCGTGCTGGAGCGGGGCTGGCAATAGCGCAGGGTGCGGAAGGTCTTCTGGTGCTGGAATGCCTGCTTCGCCCGGCAGGTATCATAGAGCCGGTAGCACTTGCGCTCGACTTCGCCGCCAAGGCTGGCCGGGCAGGCCCCTACCCCAAAATCCAGCGCGCAGCCGTCAACGTCTATCTCGACCCAGACGAAGGGTTCACGAGACATAGGCGCTCACCTGCATGGACATATCGGCCCACATTGCGCCCGGGCCGAAGCTGGCAGACAGCGTGTTTCCGGCGCGCCAGCAGTAATGGCCGTCCTCGGGCAGCATATCCGGGCAGCTCATCCAGACAAACGGCCGCCCGGCGTTGTAATGGGCAATGAAGGGCACAGCTTCGGTCTGCACCCACTCGCGCTCTTGCGCGGCCAGAGCAATGGGTGTCCCTGCCCCCATCTGCTTGACGTAGGCACCGACATATTGGCCGCGGATCGTGATCGACGGCGAAAGCTCCACATCAAGCGCCAGATTGAGGGGCTCATAGCCCGCCTGCGTTCCGCCCGGGATCAGCAGCCGCGGGCCGATCATTACAATCCCGATCGAGGCCACGGCGCCGATCACGCGGATGCGCCACTGTGCCGCCGAGACCGCACCGAAGATCATCACGATGTCGCGGTCATCGGGCGGAGTAACCGACTGCGCTGTGACCCAGATACCGCCGGTAAAGTGCTGCACCTCGACCGTCGCCCCCGCGCTGCCCAAGGTGTGGGCGATGATCGCCGCGCAGTCGCAGGTGACGGGCGCGCCGAGGGTCACAGAGAGCGTGGCGGGCACCGCGGACGGTGTCCAGGAGTCATAGGTCTGCGGGCCAAGCGCATTCGCGGCATAGCCGTCCGCGGTTTCGCTGGACCATGCCAGCGTGCCCTCGGACAGCACGTTGCGATACAGGACGGATGCCCGCTCCGTGTCTGTTGCGGTCGGGTCAATGTGGATCATACCGGCACCCAAACAATCCCGCGGTTTCCTGCCTCGGCCTGAATGGCATCAAACCACCTCTGCACGGCTTCTCCGGTATAGAGCTGGGATGAGTCGAAGGCGTCGGCGCTCACGCGGAGCGGGGGTTCAGGGGATGAGGCAGTCCCGCCCCCCGCTGCCCCGCCGCCGGTGGAACTGCCGCCACGGCCTCCGCCGCCAAGCCCCTGCGCTACCCCTGCGGCCGCAATCAGCGCCATCTGAACCTTGCCATAGGCCGCGATCTTTGCCGCAGCTGGCGGACCTGCAATCGGACCAAGCTCCGCAATTGCCCGCATGGATGCAGCCGCAGTGTTTTGGGCGGTCTCTGCCAGACGCAGTGCGGTGTTGATCCCGATCTGAGCTATGGCTGCGGCGCGGCTTTCCCCGGCGAACATGCCAAGCAGGCCAGCGAGTTCAGAATACATGCCTCGCTGCGCGGAAAGCTCCATTTGCCGGGCGCTGTCATTGATCTCCCACAGCCGCTGCTTGTGCTCGGCCTCCAGCCGCTCGATGGCGCCATGCCGGCCGCCAAGGGCTTCAAGTTCGAGTTCGGTGTAGCTATTGATGAGCTTCAGCTTATCGTCATACCAGGTCTTGAGCGCCTCGGTCTCTGTCTGCAACTCGGCAATCAGTCCCTCCAGCGCCGTCTTGCGTTCGTTGCCCCCGCCGCCCCCGCGAACACGGGGCGGCGCGGAACTGCCACGAGGATTCATGGGCAGCAGTTCGGAACTCGTGAAGCCGTTCAACCAATCCGAGCTGCCCGAGGTCATGCCGAGCGGTATTACGATGCTGGATGCAATATCACTGGCAGACTGGAGCGCGCCGGCCATTCGCAGGATTTCGCCAGCTGCTGTAGCCGCCTCATTCGCGACCCGCATCATTTCTGGCGGGATCTTTGCGCCCTCGGCGCGAGACTTTGCCAATTGCTCGTTAAAGTCGATGATTGCCATCGCCATCGCGTGCGGACCATCCGTCGTCGCCATAGCATCCACAGTGCGCAGCAATGCCTGTGCTTGCGGTAACGTCATGCCGAATTCGTCTTTGAGTCCCTCGATGCCGAGTTTTGAAATCTCAGATGCGCTGGCAATCCGTTCGAAATCGGGGGCCGCCGACGATATTTCGCGCGACCATACCTGTAGCCCCCTCGTGGCGGTGTCTACTTGGGCTTGAATACTTGAAAAGCCGTCAGAAATGGTGGCCTGCGCCGCTACCACAGTGTCAATCAGATCGAACTCGCGCAGTCTGGCCTGCGCCTCGTAAAGACGCTCCGCCGCCTCTGCCTGCGACCCGAAATCCGCGATCAGTTGCAGCCTGGATTGCTGCGCGTTCTCAATAGCGGTCTGGTAGTCGGATGCCGCCGTCGCCAGGTTGCCCAGCGTTTCGACCAGTTCGTCAGCCTTCCCAGAGGCATCGCCTGCCGACATGGCCCACTGCACCAGCGCGGCGCCACCTGCGATAATCCCGATGGTTGCAAGATTGATCGGATTCAGCATCATCATGAACGACGATCCGATGATGCTGCCGATGTTCTTCAGGTTGCCGCCCATCGTGGCCCAGACCTGATTGAGCTGCATACCTTGCTGCATCGCCAACATCATGGGCGACTGCCCTGACACCGCCATCAGCACGATATCGTTCGCCTGTGCGAAGACATTGGCGGTGTGCATCGTCTTTCCGGACAGGTCCACCTGCGCCTGCCCCTGCGTCATCGCGGCCTTTTCAGCCAGCAGCGCAGCGTTGGCGGCGTCCCGGTGTGCCGCAGCAAGATCGCGCGCGGCCTGCGCGGCCTTGATGTCAGCCGCAGAGGCGGTGCCGCTCGATTTCGCCGCAGACAGCGCGGCTTGCGCCCGTGCAGCCTGCGCACGTGCTTCAGCTGCCGCAGCAACGGTGGACATTTGCAGGCCGTTCGCCAGCTTCACCGTGTCGGCAGCAGCCTTGGATGCCGCGGCAGCAGCCTTCCCTTCCGCCGCAGCTGCTTTGTCTGCACCCTTGGCCAGTCCTTCGGCGGCGGCCTGAGCCTGCTTCGCGGCATCCCGAACCTTTTCCAGCACCGGGATTGCGACTTGCAGCCCCTTGCTGTCAGCCGTCAGGCCAAGGGCGGGTCCAACTTCAACTGCCATTGGGCTTCTTTCCTAACTTGCGGAAGGCGGCGCGGCGCCGGTCCTTGTCTGTCGGGGCGTCAGGCGGTTGCGGAAGGCCATGCTTTTCCTCGCCGTCCTTGGCTGGGACTATCGCATCGAGGAATGCTGCATCCATGGCGCGAATGCAGGTTCGGAAGGCCTCTACCTCATCCTCGGGCCAGCCCGCGGTGTGACGCGCAATGCTGGCGGCGGGAATGGGTCCGGGTCCGTGGTCGGTGATCTGCCGATCAGTCGATAGCTCGTGGAAAGAGTCCAGCCATTCGCCGCCTCCGGCCGGAACCGGCGGTGGGAAATAGTGCTTCGGGATTGGCTGCTTTCTGGCCGTCAGGACCGGGATCATCGCCCCCACCGCCGCGCCGTGCAGGGCGATCCACCTGACCACGGCGCTTAGTTTCCCGCGAGGGTTTCCGTCTTGGCAGCAATGCGGCTGGCAACGATGGATGAGGCGTAGTCTGTGCCCTTGCGGAACTTCTCACCGATCCCATGAGGATCATCTGCGGTCAGCAGGGCCTTGGCCTGATCCGCCGTGAACTCGGCGTCCTTGCCGCCAGACTTGACGCCTTTCCAGCCCAGTAGCAGGTGCTCAGCCATCATGCCGCCCGTGATCTTCCAGAACACATCCAGCCCGTCATCGGTCATCGTGTCCGGCGCGGCCTCACGCAGGGCACGGTCACGGGCGCGGGTGTATGGCTTGAAGTTGGCGCTGCGCACCAGCAGCTCCACACCCGGAAGCGCGGGAATGTCCTTGACCCACTGCCCTTCGGTGAGGTCGACCTTGTCGTTGATGCCTGCGATATCCATAGCTGTCCCTCGGTTCTGGTTCATGGCGGGGCCAGCCGGTGAACCACGCCAGCTGGCCCCTTATCCGTCGCCCATGATGGCGGGCGGCGAATGCTCAGACGCTCACCGCCTGCGCGATGGGCTGAATGTTCATCGGCTTGGTCTGCACGTCGGAGGCCGCGCCACCAGCCTTCCCGGAAGGCATCGGAAGCCCGAAGAACAGGTCCGTCTCACCGATGGGCTGCGCCGTCGCGGTGTGGACGCCGGACTGCGTGCCGGAGGTGACGATTGCAGTCCCGCCCGGGGTGGCTGCGATCTGGAACGAGTTGGTCGCCAAGCCGCTGGACAGGACGTAGTAAGTCGTCCCCGCGACAATTCCCGTGGGAAGCGCGCCCGTGGTCGCGAAGGTAACCGCCGTGCCAGCAGTGAGACCGTGCCCGTTCCAGGTGATCACGCCCGGCGATGCGATGGTCATCGTCACGACCGACGAGCTTTCGCAATCCGTGCTCCATTCGACCTTGAAAGCATACGGGTTGCAGGTGGCTGCGGCGGTGGTGAATGCGATCTGCCCGGCGTCGGCCTTGTCCGGCAGAACCGCGTTTTCCATCATCGGGAACGACTTCACGGTCTTCCGATACTGCGTGATGGCCTGATTGATCACCTCTTGGGTGGCCATGCCTTGCTCGACGCTGACACCGGCCAGAGCGGTAAGCGGGCCGATCTCGGTCCAGATCTGACCCGAAAAGTCGGCAACCGTGACCTTGCTCTTATAGGCCACCTGGCCGCCGATGAAGAGCTTGGACCCGGCAATGACATTGATCGACATTGCATTTCTCCATGCGAAAAGGCCCGCTGGTTGCGGGCAAAAACCGGCCGGGCCGGGATTGCTTCAGGCGAAGGACCGCCACGGGATGTTGACCGGCGTGCGCCAATACCCGCCATCTAGATAGCCATCCACGATGTGGGGGCGACTGCTGACCCGCACCGTTACGCCGCGGTACGGCAGGCAGAGGTCTTCAGGGAACCACGCGGCAATCTGGCCTGCGGTCTCCAGGTATTTCTCATACGGCCATCCAGCGACGGCGGCATGGACGATGGTCAGCACCCCTACCCGATCATGAGCCGCGCGCCTGAGCGCCAACCTTCTCGGGGCCGCGGAGACATTGGTCACGGTCAAAAACGGTGACACCAAGCGGGTATCCGGGTCGGTAGGCGGCCGAAACACCATCCCCGGCCAAGCAACAGGGAGTGGCGGCGAAAGGTCCAGCGCCTCGACGCGACGCTTCAACGCCATCCAGATCAGCGTTTCGGTTGATGGCATGGCATTCCATCCTCATATTATCATGGCTGCCAGTTGCGGCCGTGGATTCTCTGCCAGCCAAAAGGACCTTGAATGCGCCTCACCCTTGCAGCCTTCGCATTGGCCGGACTTTCCGCCTGCGTTGACCCTCTCGCAATCGACCCGACCACAGGCATTGAGCTGATGAAGGGCATGGGGAGCGCTTCCGTATCCGCTGATGGCTCCCGCTCGTTCCGCTATGTTCTGCCGCCGCAAGCTGGGACCGACAAGGCCCACCATCAGGCAATGATCGCCCAATGGGCTGCCAGCGCAGATGGTTGCCCCAAAGGCTACACCATCGCGAAGGTTGAGGTGGTCCAAGGTGCCACCGTTTACTCCGGCCCGTGCCGATAACCACCTTGCCCCGCACCCTCACCAACGCCGACATCCGCGAAATCGGGCGCAAGCTGGATGAGATGATCCGCGATCCCGAGACCGGCCAGCCCTACCACGCCGAGACCACCGAGGGCGGAACCGCAATCGGGGTCTTCGTGAAGCTGTCGCTGATGACCCGCCTTTTCATGGCTGGAGGGATGCAGGCCAAGCTGCCGGAAGACCTTCCACGAGATGACGCGGATCCGCCTAAGCGCTTCTCGCCATGACCTTGTTGCGGATTTCCTCTGCCGCAAGCGCAACGATGGTCGGCCAGACGCTGGCGGCGTATTCCACAAATCCGGCGCCCGGTTCTGACCATGTGGAACCGTCCTTGCGGGTTCCGACAAAGCCATAATTTCGGCGGCGGGCATACACGGCCTGAAAGCCTAGGCTGATGGACTGGCCCATCAGCACGGAAGCGACCACCACCCCCACATCTGACCCGGCGTATTTCTGATCCGGCGCACCTTGGCTTGGCATAGCCCCCACGGCAGCAAGCAGACTACGCATCAAATTTCCGGTCAAATGCGGCAAGCGGCCCCCGTTGGCGCGGGTCGTGGTCAGTTCGTCGGCCAGCAGTTCGACGGCGCGCCTGAACACGGCCAGCAGGCGCGCCTCACTCTCCCTCGTCCAGTCGTCCACCCAATCCGCGAAGGTCTGCGCCATCCGGCTTCTCCTTCAGCCCGATCATCTCGGCCGCGCCCAGAACGACATGCCCGAGGGCTTCTGCGATCTTCCACTCAAGGAAGGCATCGCGGGCAGCCTTCTGCCGGGCTTCGCAGGCTTCACACATCAGGTCAGCCCCCATGAGTGATCCAGCCGGAACGTCGTGTCGCAGGAACAGTTGGCGCACTCAGATGCGCCACCGGCCGGGTCCAGCGCGTGCTGCATCCGCGCGCCATTGGCGAGGATAAATGCCACCTCCAGGCCTTGCACCTGCATGCCATTGGCTTGGATATGCCACCACCGCGGCTCCCGAACGCCGCCGCCGTGCCGCCATGCTTTCGTTACTGCGTCGAGGGGGTATCCCAGCTTCTCGCAGGCCTGCCGCCACTCTTCCTTCCTTGCCGACATGACCGCCTGACCGGTTTCTGTGCGGGCGATGGTCTCGGCGCGCAGGGCCAGCAGCTGGTCTGAGTAACGCTGTACAAGCTTGTCTATGTCCGCCTTGGCCAACCTCTCTCCCGCGATGGCGCGATGGATCAGGCGGTCATACCGCCGGTCCCGTCTGCTCATCTCCAGCACCTTGCGCAGCTCAGCGGCATCGCCGCTTTCAAGCCGGGCACGCATCGCGAGGACATATTCAGTTTGAGGCCCTGAGAGGCCCAACACGCCGCCCTGACGCCGCCCGCCGACCATCCTGCCACCCAGATCGAGCGCAATGCTGTTTGGGTGCCGTCCAGCCTGATAGCCGGCCAGAATGGCAGACCGCGAAGCCTCGATAGCCTCTTCTGCCAGTCGCGTGATGCGCTGGCCCACGTTCAGCGCGATCCACGCTTCAGCCCGCGGGTTCGACATGTCGAAACGGAACGTCACGGTGCTGCCCGGCGGACCGTTAACGGTGGTAGCCGCCAGCATTCCGCCCTGCGAATAGGCCGCGGTGACGGCTTGGCGATACAGCTCGAAGGCTGCGGGTTCGATATTCAGCGCAGCGATGGCCGCTGGCGTGTCTTGCCGGGAAAGGGCATCTCGAAGGGCACCCCAGTCAATCCCTGCCCGGATCTCATCCCATGCCATCATAATGGCGCGTCGGATTTCCGGATCCAGCTTTGCGATTAAAGCCCGAAACAGGCGCGTCTGCTCGTTCGGCCTCGTCATCACCCCCTCGCGATGATTTCGATGGCTGCGGGCGTTCCGGCGGCAGGAATGCCGCGGGTCCGGATCACCTGAAGCGGTCGGCCATCAATCCGCACTGCCAGCACGGCGCCGGGGTGCATCAGGTCTGGCGCCATGTCCTCACCCATTCGCCATTCCATCGCTGGTACGGCGGCCGTAATCCGAAGGTCGGACTGGAGGATCATCTGGCCATCTGCGTACTTCTCTGCCCCCGTGACGGCGGCGCGCAGGGTTTCCAGGATCACGTCTGGCCGGTCTGCAATCCATGGGTCAGAAGCATTCTGGGTGCCTGGAATGGTCCGGATCAGCTCAACGACGCCTTGCCCCAACCCGCCCTCGGCCTCGGGGGCTAGGAGGTTCTGCACCATGTTGGCCAAGCCAGAATACAGACCCATGACTCAGCCTCCCACGGTCCAAATGCCCAGACCATGGGTCGAGGAAACAGGGCAGAGCCACCCCGCCAAGGCACCGTCAATGAGCGGATCAACCCGGAACCCCGGCGCAGCATTTCCCTGAACCGCGCCCTTGCCTGCCTCGAAAAACTCCTGCTCGATCTCGCCAGCCTTCTCCCGCTTGGTGAGCCGCGACGGGTCAAGGCCACTCGTGGCCCACCCCGGGGTGACAGCGGTCAGATAGGCGGCGCGGAAGCTGGCATCCACCCATGGCGGCGGAACCAGATCTTCCGGCACCACCTGCCGGTCTACCGTGTGTCCCGTGCGAGGCCACGCCCGCTCCTGGGCAAACCCGCCCGCCCTATGGCTGCACGACAGACGATACTCATAGGCGCCATCGACATAGGTACTGCCGATCTGGCGCAAGACGGCAGGTGCCGGAGCCGAGGCGGGCAGCGTCAGACCATGCGCAGCAAGCCATGCCGCAAAGTCGTCATCGCTGCCATAACCAGCCATTGCTCAGGCCTTCCCCTTGGCTGTCTTGATCGCCGCAAGCAGATCTTCATCCGAGGTGTCGTCACCGAAGGTGATCGACAGAGCCGCTGCCTGCTTTTCCAGCCCAATCCGCTTGTTCGATTTCGCCGGATTCGTGACCGCCTTTGCGTCTGCGGCGGCCTTGGCTTTGACGATGCGCACCTTGCTCGCCCAGCCATCCGGAACCGCGGCAACCTCAAGCTCCGTGCCAATGGGGTACTCACCGTTGGCGCCATAGATGCCACCGGAGATGATCTCAATCTTCTGCTTCATGGCTCACTCCATGGGCTATTGGCCGGGCCACAACAGCCCGGCCGGTGCGAAGGGTCAGGCCGTCACGGAATAGAAGACGCCGGACTTGCCGTTATAGTCGGCCCGGATCTCCACACCCATCGCGCCCATGACGAGGAAGTTGTAGTCATCGACCGGGTTCACCCGGACCGCCGCCGTCGTGTTGACCGCCATCCCCACCAGCGGGCGGATGTAGTTGGCGTTCGGAACGAAGCCGAAGAAGGCGTTGCCGGTCAGCTTGTAGGTAACCGCGATCTTGGCGATACGGCGGTTGCGCTGGACGAATTCCCAGATCGTGCCCGGCTTGAACCCTTCGGCCGTCGACATCTGACGGTCAAAGTTCCGGCCGATTTCAGGCGAGACATAGAGATTGACCGGCTGCGTGATCAGGTTGGCGTCCAGCATCGCGCCGAACGCGCCCGACAGGAAGGCATCGATGTCGTCAGCATCCGCCGTCGTCAGGTCGATGTTGGCCCCGCCAGCGCCGATGTTGATCGACTTGGACAGGGGGTGATTGCGGATGCCATAACCCACGGTCCCGTTGAAAACGATGTTGGCGTCACCATTCAGGGCATAGTCCGCCATGTCCTCACGGATCGCGGCGGTATGGGCCTCCTGATCGTCGGACAGCGCGTCGAAGTTCTCACTCATGAGCGAGTTCCATTCACGCCAGCTGCGCCCGTAGCCGGTGTTGAAGATCGGGACCAGGGTGTTGCGATAGTCGTACTCGACCTTGCCCAGCACCTCTGGCACCTGACCGCTGACCGAACGGCGAACGGTGCCGGCGTCGGAGGCAACCCGGGTCCCTGCGACGATCTTGCCGATGTGGATCGGACGGGCCAGCGCCATCAGGTCGGCCATGTAGGCCTGCCCTTCGTCATCGCGCATGACGCGACGGGTGATGGTGTCCATCTCCAGCCACGCATCGCGCGGCAGTACTGCCGAGGAGTTTGCCAGAACCGTGGAACCGAGAGCCGCAGCCATGGCCTGCCGGTGATTTGCGATCAGCGCATCTTCAGCAAGGTGAAAGGACTGGCGCTGCATGCCAACCTCACCCCACCACGCAGCATGCGGGCGGGAGTTGGCCACCAGTTGGGTATCGAAATAGCGCATCTGGATGGCCTCCTTACGATGCGGCCGACAGGTAGCTGGCCGATGCCGCCGGGCGGACTCGGATCAGCTGCGAACTGCCGGTGTTGTTGTTGTAGATCTCGTCGGCATAGGCGACGATGAGATCCGAGGTCGATGCGATGGCCAGCGTGCCGTTTGCTCCCGGGGTCAACGCCGTACCGACGGCGGTGATGTTCACGCCGTTCGCGATGCGGGCCGCATAGTGCGTGTCGTCCTGCATTTCGAGACCGAGCACGGTATCGCCGCGCACCACGGGCGGGCCAGCAGCATAGGCGGCATAGGCTGCATCCACGCCCTTCA
This sequence comes from Neotabrizicola sp. VNH66, assembly GCF_049445895.1. NCBI lineage: Bacteria > Pseudomonadati > Pseudomonadota > Alphaproteobacteria > Rhodobacterales > Paracoccaceae > Neotabrizicola > Neotabrizicola sp. VNH66. The sequence goes on along the minus strand of NZ_JBMSDW010000005.1, from coordinate 83,277 downwards.
GGGCGAGATAGTTCTCCTGTGCCAGCCAGACCTTGCCGATGGTGGTCGCCCCGGCATTCACGAAACGTCCCGACGAAAGCACGATCAGCGTGCCGGGCAGGATCGCGGCGCCCGCTTCGGCTTCGCGCACCTGCGGGTCATTCTTCCGGGCCGGGCCCAGATGGATTCGGGAATAGCGTCCCATCATTTCGACTCCGCGGGGGGCAGCTTGAAGCCGCCGGTTTCGGTCTTGTCGCCCAGACCGTTGTGGATCCCGGCGGCCTTGCCGGGTTGCGCCTGCTTGGCCAGATCGCGGGCGGCGTTCAGGGTCAGCTCGCCAGCGACGGCTTCGCTCATGATGTTCGCCTTGATGATCTTGCTCCGCAGATCGGCGAGTTCGGCCTCATCCTTCGCCTTCTGGGCGTTGGTCATGGCCTCGTTCGCTTCAACCAGCGGCTTGACCGCATCCTTGACCGCATTGGCGATGGTTTCGCCGATGCCTTTCACACCATCCGAGAGGGTCTTCACCTCGTCGGAAAGTGCCTTGAACTGCTCGTCGGTGACGGGCATGGCAGTCTCCTGTTTGTTGAGAGAGGTTTCCCGCTCGGTTCCCCGGATCACGTCCAGGATGGCGGTCTTGATGCGTTCAAGCATGGGCACCCGTGCCAGCTTTTCCGCCGCGCGAGCGGCATAGTCTGCCGCCCAGTCGAGTTCACGCTCAGCATCATCCAGAGCCGAGTTGATGACCTCGATTTCCTTGCCATCGGCGCCGATGGCCTTGTTGACCAGCATTCCGACGCCCTGCGCCGGGGTCGCGGCCCCGTCCTCGCCGATCAAAATTGCATCGTGGTCAAACACGAGCTCCGACGCCTCGAAATCGGCGTCAGCATCGTTCTCCAGCGGCTTCATCAGCGCATAAAGCCCGGTCGACGTGTGGATCGGCTCACCCTTGGAAATCGCCTCCAGCACCGACTTTCCGCCGGTGAGCTGGGTCGCGAATTCGACATCGATGACTTTGTCGATCAGCACCCGGCCGTTTTCCCGCCGGACGTTCTCGTTCCAAGCACCGACGAAACCACGCACCATTCCGCGCGGGTCGGAGGCGGAGATGAACTGTCCCTCAATGCTGGGATGTCCAAGGGGTGCCGGGGTGCCTTCCAGTGACCCGAACCCCTTTTCGATGGCCGCGGCGGGATAACGCACGCGGTTCATCACCACATCATCCGGCAGCGTCGCGCTTGGCACGACAATTACGTCACGCCCCGCTCGGCGCTCCCTGCGGATTTTCGACGTGTTGACGGCGGTACGGATGTTGATCCGGGCCTGCTTACTCATCGGTCTGATCCTCATCTTCCGGCAGCAGATCGTCCTCACCGTCATCATCGCCCGTGACGGACATAGCGTCGTAGCCAGCCGCCTCCCGGATTTCGTCCGGGGTGAAGGCGGGCTCGTCTCCGGGCTGCGTCTGCGCATTGATCGCGCTCAGGTCTTTGGCCCGCTGCATCTTTTCGCCCGCGGTTGCCTCGGTCAGGTCTGCCCAGTCGATGTGCCAGTCTCTCTCCGGCAGGACACCAACACGCTCCAGCCGGTTGACCAGTTCGCGCATGAGCGGCAGGCACCGGTTCACCCGGCGCGAGTTGCAGGTTTGATTCCACTCGTTGGCGTCTTCAGTGCTGGCCCGCTCCCCTGTCTGACTGCCGAGCAAGATTTTCGCCGGGATCAGGATCGAGGCTGCGAAGCATTGCACCGGACCGGCGAAGAAGTGCTCCGGGCTGGGAAGCGTGATCTGCAACGGCTTTGCGGTCATGCCGCCCAGCATCAGGCCCTTGTCGAACCCTGCCTGGAAGCTCTCCAGCTGGTTGTTGATCTCGTCCAGCACCTCGCTGACCGACACGCCCATATTCTTGGCCACGTCACCAGGGGTGAGCCCCTCCGCAGCCTCGATCACCGGCGCGCCCCGGCTGGTCTTCCAGAAGCCCTCTGCCCCGCCGCCTTTGACCTTTTCGGCGTCCAGCAGGTCGTTGTATCCCGCCTCCAGCGCTGATCGGCAATTGACCGATCCGTCATCCGACCAGATCAAAACCCGATCCGGATGCACCATGAATTGTCGAGGATTCGTGCTCTCGTTCCCGAGGGCGGACTCGCTGAACCGAAACATCTTCGGCTGTCCGTATTCCTCGCCGTGGGGGTCATTGTGCCATTCCGCAACCGTCAGCTGGCTTTCCCATGCCGGGATAAGGCCAGCGAGGCCTTTCAGCCCGCCACCCACGCGGGCGACCGGCTGGTCAAAGGATCGGCTGTCGCGAAACCTCAGGATCACGCCGGCGTACTTGCCAACCATCGACCTCTTGTCGGCTTCGGCCAGCATCTGCCAGACCCGCAGATCATCGAAACACTGCCGGATCTCGCTCTCCAGCGCGCTCTCCGATGGCTCTTCGCTTTCCCAAAGATTCGGCGCGTCTTGCCATGTCTTGGCGATGGTCTTGTCAACACCCGACGCAGCGAGGCCATTGCGCGTATACATGCGGAAAAGCTGTTCGAATGTCAGTGTGTCGGGCCAGCCGAAGTCCTTGTAATGGTCGTGCTTGGTCGAGGTCGCAAAGAAGCCCGGGAACATGCGGTCGAGGCGCCGGGTCACATTGGCGATCATGTTCATCGGGAATTCCTTGTCAGCATCCAGGCTTGCGGCTTCGCCTCTACCAGCGCATTGAACGCCCGGCTGGTGCTGTCCGCGTCATCGTCGTGCGCTGCCTCGGGGAAGCCCTCCAGCGCGGAAAACCAGCCCTCGTTCCACGCCCCCCGCAAAACCTTCACATTCCCGGCTTCGGCCTGCGCCGAGAACGGCGAGAACCGCGTGGGCTTGTCGCCCGTCTCCGGCGAGAAACGGACGTTGAACCCGTTCAGGTGCTTGGCGAGGCTTTCCTTCTGGTCCTTGCCCGCCTGCCCCGGGTCCTGCGGCAGGCTGATCAGGGTGTCGCGTCCGTCCTGCGTCGCCGTGTTCCGGATCAGCGTCCGGACCCCGTTCGGCGACAGCCAGTCCTTCACGTGATCGCCGACCACAAAGCTGCCGTCCGGCGCCTGCCCGATCTTCGTCCCGCTGGTGCCGTCCGGGTCCGGGTTCGCGTCCGTCTTCGGCGTGGCAGCAAGGTCCCACCCCCGGGTCCACCGGACACCCGCCGGCACGGTGTCGATCACCTCGCACCATTGCCGCTTGAACAGCAGCCCGGCGGCGGGCCTGATCTTCCAGTTGCCCCCCAGCAGACGCTCCCGCTCAACCGAGGACAGGGCCATCAGGTTGGCCATATAGCCGGGGTCCGCGGCCATCAGGGCCTTGTTGTCGGTCAGCTTTGCCGGGATGAACGTCACCGATTTCGGCGGCACGGGCACCCGGTTGCCGCCCTCGTCCAGCATCGTGTGCCCGGCCAGATCCTGCGGCCGGTCGGCCCAATGGATCGCATCGCCGATCCGGACGAAGTAGCGCAGCACCCCTGCCCGCTCGTTGATCGGCAATCCCGTGTCTTGGTCGATCCACCACGCGATGAACCGCGCCACCCAGCTGTCCGCATCCGGGTTGCAGGTCGCGCGCACATAGGGCCGGACGCCGCACATCGAACGGTTGCGGCTGAGCATGTAGAAGAACTGCTTCTCGCTGAAATGCGTCAGTTCATCGAACAGCAGGAGGGCGATCTGCGAGCCCTGCCAGTTGGCGACGGTCTTCTCGTGCTCCAGATGCGCCATCGACAGCGACGCGCCGGAAGGGAACTTCCATTCCAGCGTGACCTCTTTTGGCGCCGCCCCAAGGAGCGGATAAAGCTTGACGCTCTCGTCCCAAAGACCGCCCTCGTTGCGGATCTGCACCGTCGTCCGGCGGAAGAACACCGCGCCGAAGTCCGCATTGCCAGCGTGGCGCAGCGGCTCCATCAGCAGCGCCCAGGTCTTCCCTCCGCCAGCCCCGCCCCCGTAGATCGCGATATCTGCCGGGCTGGCGAGGAACGCGGTCTGCGGCCCCTCCTGCGGCCTGATCGTGTTACCCGCGCCCATTGTCCGGCAGGGCGAAGATCGTGACCTGCTGGGCGGGCAGCGGGTTCTCCGGATCGTTCCCAAGCTGCTTCTTGTCGATCAGCCCCAGTTCGCGTGCAATGATGCCCGGGTTCAGCAGATCAGCCGATGCACCTTCGAACTTCTGCGTCCAGATCACCGCCTCAGCCTTTGCAATGGCCTCTACGAGATCGGGCCGGTAACGGGCATGCCCCTCGGTGCGCCACCCGCGCCAGCACTCATCCGAGATGTCGAGGAACAGGCACAGGCCCGTGATCGTCATGGCCCGCATCTTGGCAACCGGCTCATGCGTGGCGCTACCCTGAAAGGTCACCAGCTGGTCGGCGTAGAGCGGGTTGTCATGCGCCCATTCGAAGTATTCGAGGCAGGCGGCATAGAGCTCGTCGCCATTCGCAAACTTGGGGGCCGGGCCGAACGAGCTGCGCTGTGCCCAGAACTTGTTGCCAGGCGCGAATTGGCCGGTGATGGGGTCACGCTCACTCATGTCACAGATCCTTGTCCCGCCTCCCCCGAATTCCACCCTATAAAATGAGCGCCTGAGCACCCCGGCCAGCGGATGGTTGACGCCGGGCACCCCGCTGTCCTCGGGCTGTCCGGCGCATTGGGGAGATTGCCAGCGGGCGGGAGGGCGCCGGGCGAAAGGTGCTGGCCGGAAGATGGAGTGAAATGCAAAAACGCCCGCAGGTTTCCCCCGGGCGCCATTCGATCCGATGATGCCAAAATGGCAAATTCTGGACTCACCGTCAAGCACCTTCAGCGCCGCGGGAATTTTTTGCCCCTCATCCCCCACACGACATTGCGCAGCGTTTCGATGAGTCCAGCCGGATCGGTGCAGATCACGTCATCCCAGACAACCCTCTTGGTCATGCCGGCGGCGAACTTGTCGCCCTCCCCCAGCCACCTTTCCAGATCCGAGAGCGCAGCCGTCGCCTGACGCTGCTTGGTGGCGGGATCGCGCTCGTCCGGTGCGGGCGTGCTGGCGTCGGCGTGCAGCACCTCGGATGGCGCGAGGAGGCGCAGGCAGACGGCATGGCGGCGCGGCGCACCAATCGCGGCGTCAAACACCGTGACGACCTTCCGCATGTGGGTGATGGCGGCCCAAAGCTCCTGGCGCTCGTGTTCGGCGATCATCGCATCCCCGATCACCCGCCCGGCATAGCACCCCCACCACGGCGCGCGTTGGTCGCGCAGGTTGGCATTCGTGATCGGCTTGCCCATGTGTCTGCACCTCGTCTTGAGCGTTTCGGTTGCCGGGTCTCGGTGTTCGCGCGGCCGATAGGCCCGGCCGGACTTTTCCCGAGGCGGGATCTTGGCAAGGGCAAACTGGTCAGCACCGGCCTTGCCATTGTCCCGCTTTCTTTTTCGCTTGCTGCTCATTCGTCCTCCTGCCCAATCGCATGTCCGAGCCCATACCGGCCCCTGGTCATCCGTTCCGCCACAGCCGCCTGATCCGCGGCAACGGTGGCGCCAAGCCCCTCGCGCGGAAGGATACCAACACCAGCGGATTGCGGGATGCTGTCCAGCTCGCGCTGGCTGTGCGGGGCGGACAGGGCGTCGTGGTCAAAGCGGGTCATGCTGCGCCCTTCGCTGCTTTGGGCTTTGCGGCCAGCGCCGCCTGCACAAGAGGGTTCGAGGCGCGGGATGCCCGCAGCGCCTGCCACTCCGGCCCGTCAGGATCGGCCGTTTCCGTCCAGTGGCGAAAATCCGTTTCGGTCTGGCGTTGCTCGGCTTCCGCAAAGCTGCCGGCCATCGGTGCTTGCCGCATGGCCTCGATGCGCTGTGGCGTAAAACCGGCACGGGCGCAGATCTCCGCGGCGGCCTCCGGCGTCACCCTGCAAAACGCGGCCTGGGCGCGCTCTTCTTCCTGCCGCTCATGATCGCGGCGACGTCGTGCCAGCTCGTCTCCGATCGGCTTGATCTCGCGCTCAGCCAGAATGACGATTTCGCCCGGCGATGGGCGGCGCGTCATCGACTTCTCCCATTGGTCAAAGCCGCGGTGCACAGCCCACATCGGCAGATGCCGAAGGGCCCGGACGAAACTTTCTCGAACGCCGGCCTTCGTCTCAGGGTCGAGGTCGGGATCGTAATAGCTGGCCAGACAGACATTCGCGCGCTTCAGGATCTCACCCTCATCCCCGCCTTGCGAACGGATCGCGGCTTGCAGTGTCGAGGTGGATTGTTCCCGCAGAGAGGCCGTCGGCAACGGCGTTGATGGTCTGATCGAAGGAACGGCGTTCGGAGTGTCGGTCATGATGCGGTCCATTCTGGTGGGGGCGGATGGTGATCTGGTCTGGAGTCAACGGCGGGGCGGACTTCGCAGCGGCAAAGGCCTGCATGTGGCGGGTCAGGATTTTCGGGCCCTGCGCCGGGGCACCGAACTGGATCGAGTTCTGCCGGGCCACCTCGCAAATCTCAGCCTCGGTCAGGCCAAGATCGGTGCGCCAACGGGCAACGATCAGAGGGGCATCGGCCCCCATCCAGTATCTCGGGATGGTCTGGCCCCGGTCGAACCCGAGGGCATGGAGGATCGTCCAGATGAGGTCCTCGGATTGGTCGGCCTCGCGTGCGTGTGTGCGCCCGTCCGCCGCCTCCGTGACGGTTCCTATGGTGGTTCCTGACGGTTCGGGTGCATCTGGTGCGGGGTTTGGGCGAACGTCGTGCGGGGTTTGGGGTGAATCTGATGCGGGGGTGCATTTCGTGCGGGGTGCATCTGGTGCGGGGTTTGGGGCCTCAAAAGGCGCACCACATGCGGGGTTTGCGCTGACAAAATAGAGGTTCGCGTTGCCCTTCCCGCCGCCCGCGACGACCCGGATATACCCCTGCTCGACCAGCTTTCGGGTGTTGATCTGGACCGCTCTTTCGCTCAGGCCGGTGCGCTGGCTCAGGCGCTGGATCGAGGGGTAGCAGCGCCCTTCATCATCGGCATGGTCCGCCAGCGCGAGCATGATCAGCCGCTCGGTGGGGCCGAGGGTGGTGCTCTCGAAAATGGCGGACATGAGACGGATGCTCACAACAGCACCGCCTCATAGTCCGCGGCCCGCTCCAGCCGCTTGCGGCACGGCGGGATCCACGCGAAGCGGGTGTCGTGCTCTCCGGGCGTCCAGACGATCCAGCAGTAGGCCGTGGCGGTACTGCCGGTCGCCGACAGCCTGCCCTTGTGCATGACCACGCGCTCAGTGAACTGCAGCACGAACCGCGGCGGATGCGGCTGGAAGAGCCGCCGGTGACGACCGACGCCCTCCAGAAAAGCGCTCCGCACGATGACCGCGACGCCGTGCCGGCTGGTGCGCAGAGCCCTTTGGATAAACTGCTCCGCCAGCCTGAAAGGCGGGTTGGTAATCGTCCAATCGACAGGATCGGGATCCGGGCCAAACAGATAATCCGCCTGCGGGAATCCTGCCCCGTAATCGAAGATGTCGGCCGCCTCGACTGAAGTGAATACCTCGCGCAGCGGGCGGACCATATGGCCCCGGTTTGCCGCGGGCTCCCGGCATGTCGCAAAGCCATGCAAGGACGCCCAGAACGGCAGATCGAGGCATTCCAGCAGCGCGCGGGTGGCCCAAGGCGGTGTCGGGAAATCGTCGAGGCTGTCGTGCGGCTCGGAGCGCTGCTGCATGACGGCGCTCGAAATGTTCTGTGTCATGTGCCACCTCCTGGCTGCCCATCGTGCCAGATGGACGCCATAGGCGCGGAGGCGCAGGGAGGCGCAGGAAGAGCGATGCTCACGCCGCCCTCCAATGCTCAGCCACGGCCGCCCGCTCCAGCGCAGCGGTCTGGGCCATGCGATGCGCAAGGATGGCCTCTTCGGCATCCCGGGGCCGCACCGGCGCCGGGGTTCGGATCGGACGCATGCCAATGCTGTTCTTGCGAAGCGTGTGCCGAACGGTTGCTATGGTGCAGCCCATGCGGCGCGCAATCTGGTTCGCAGACAGGCCGATCCCGAACAGTTCGAGGATTTCCGCCTCGGAATGCACGCGCTGCCACGGGCGCACGTCGGGCCGGGGCGGCAATCCGCGCGCAGCTGCACGCTGGCTGACTGCGGCAATACCGATGCCCAGGCGGCGCCCGATCTCAGCCTTGGAGATCGTCATATCCTCCCAGAGCCGCCGAAATTCGGCGTTGGAGATTTGCTTTCCGCGATGCGCGCCGCTCATACCAGCGCCTCCACCTGCACCACGACAGCACCACCCCTGACCGGATCAGCGAAGGTCTCGGGCCAAGCGCAGCGGAAGTGCTTGTCATCGCATCCCATGGCATCGGCGATGCCGTCGATCAGCGCCTTGCAGCGGCCCGGGACGTTGTGCGGATCACCGGCGCGCCGCGGCGGATGGAAGGTGAAGACGAGGCGCGCTGTTGGGCACCGAGGGATGCGCGCTGCCCGTGCCAAGAGAAAGGCATCGTTGCGATACCGCTTCGTGGCCCTGACCTTGCCCCAACGTCCGCCTTTGGCGTGCGGCGTCAGGGCAGCTGGCGGCCATGGGAAGGTGATGGTGGTCATGTCTCACCGCCCCAGACGAAGGTCTGCGACGGCTCGTCCGCGAACAGACCATCGCCCACCGGCACGAGGTCCGGCACCAGCTTTGCGAAGGTGGCCGAGGTCAGCCCCCCCCCGGCGCCGATCAGATGAAACCGGCGGATATCGCCTGCCTTCGACGGATCAGGGTTCGTGACCATGATCCGGTCGCCGGATTTCAGCGCGGCGACTGCGCTTGCGTAGGAGAAGCGCGCCATGTCACGCCATCCCGAGCGCGGACTTGTACATCTCCAGCACCGCCTCTTCCTCGGCGATATCGTCGGGCTTCTGCTTGCGCAGGGCCACGATCTTCTTCATCACCTTGGTGTCGTAGCCACGGCCTTTGGCCTCGGCCATCAGCTCTTTCTGCTGTTCGGCGATGTCTTTCTTTTCCGATTCCAGTTGCTCGAACCGTTCGATGAACTGCAGCAGCTCATCCGCCGCGATCCCGTAGCTGTCGCTCGAATCCTTCATGCCGGAGCCTCCTGAAAACTGCCGCTGGTCGCCGCGGCCGCGTCGTCATGTCGAAAGCGATTGCGTGGTCACGCGCCGAAGCTCGGCCTCAATCAAAGAGACTTGCCTGTGCCCCTTCCGGGCGTGGCGCAGATCCGCGATCAGCAGCTCGCGCCGGATGAGCAGCTGGAGCCGCATATGTGCGCCGATGCCATTCCTCGGCTTCGACCCGGTGCTCGCCGCAGTAGCTGACGGTCCCGCGGTCTGGGTGCCGATAGGGTGGCCCCAGTGCCTCGGCGCAGGGCTGGCCGCAGCGGCCGCATTTCCTGGGTCGGGCATGGGTCACGCTGCCTCCCCATAGGGCGCGCAGGCGAACGTCACCGTGAGCCCCGGGTTGGCGGCCGTCAGATCGGCCACCAGCAGGCGCCCGGTGACGGCGCAGAACTCCGGCCCGTTCATCAGCCCCGCGACGATCTGCACCTGCGGCTGGTCGGGATAGGCCATCGTCAGGGTCAGCACGACCGGCGGATCGGCGAATGCGGGCAACGCCGCAAGGGCTGCGGCACAAAGGACGGCACCGATGATGCAGAGGCGGGTCATGCAAACCCTCCCCCATCCATCACGCCGGTCTCGATCTCCTGCACCCACCCGCCGACGCGCCGGACGCGGGGCCCGGCACTGCGGTTGCGGATCAGGGGCTGTCGGGGCCGGGTTTCCTCGCGCGGATCGGGCGGGACGTGGTCCGGCTCCCACGGCTCACGCGGCAGGCTGACCAGATCGGGGGCGCCCTGTGCGCCGGGGGTGTGGACGATGGCGGTGCGGCGGTCGGCCCGGTTCACTCCTGCCTCCCTTGGGCGCTAGCAAAGGAGGGATCGACCGACACCGTCTTGCGGCACGAATCCTTGCCCTTGCCGACTTCCATGGTCAGGCTGAAACCTCGGTCAGTTTGGTCAGCCAGACGGGCTGCATCCTGAATGAGGCTTGCGAAGGGGGTAACGGTCTTGCTGTCCATTTCAGACATTCTGAAAGTCCTTGATCAGGTGCCGGTCTGGAAAACGCTCAAAGCCCTCCCTGCGCGGATCGAGGCGCTGGAGAGACGCATTGCAGATCTTGAAGGGGCGAATGCCGATCCCAAGCCGCTTCCCGGTCAGCCTTGCCCTGCCTGTGGGCAGCACGCGCTTCGGAGAACCTCGCGGGTCCAGACACCGGGATGGGAGGGTATGGGTGTGCACGATGAGGTCTGGACCTGCGGAAGCTGCGGTCAGACCGAAGAACGAAGCCACGTTCGGTAGGGTCATGAGCGATCCCCTTGATTTGATGGGATCGCGTGGTCATGTGCAGGGGGATGATCCCACGATTGCACAGGAACGGCGCCGAAAGTGGCGCGCTCGATCTTCACGGCAAGCTCTCGGCCGGGAGATTTATCTCCGCTGACGAGCTCGCTCATATACCCCTTGGATATGCCGAGCGCGCCAGCCAAAGCGGCCTGCCTGATGCCGGTTTTGTCGATGTAGGAACGAAGCTGGGTCATGCCGCAGAAGTTGGCACAGAGCGAACATTTGTGCAAGCAGAAGTTCGCTCTGTGCGATTAGGCAATGTTCGCAAAAGGTGGCACCATGCGAACATGGGACTTCGGATCAGATACCTCCGGAAGAAGCGCGGCATCACCGGCGAGCAGCTCGGTGAGATGGTTGGCGTATCGAAGGGCTATATCTCTGAACTTGAAACCGGGAAGAAGACCCCGGGCGCTGGCTTGGTGCTCCGGTTGGCCGACGCTCTCAAGGTCGAGGTTTTTGAGCTTTACGAGGGCACGCTGACGGAACAAAAAGCGGCAGCTTTGCACGCACACATGGAAGTTATGTCGCAGCTGGAGGACGCTGATCGGCTTGCGATCCAGAAAGCCGCCCTTGGCTTGCTCGCCAAGCAGTCCTGATCTGGCGCAAGACATCCTCCTGCTGTTCTTGGGTCAGCCGCTTCATTACTTCCAAGAATAGCTGATCATCCATCCTCTTCCCCCATCACTGTCACCGCTGGCAGGCGGCTGTCTCAATTCTTAGGCAGGGGCTTCGAGGCGCGGGGCCGAGCTTCCGATCAGTGCCTGGCAGCTCACATTTACCACGAACGAAACGTGAACACTAGCCGCATAGGTTGAGGCGACGGGGCGCGGCGGTCCGAAGCCTCGGACGGTGGGCCAGATGTTGTGGTGAATCGGGATGCGCTGGCCAGAGCGGGGTGCGCGCGGTGGTTGCAGAATCGCGGTCAGGTGGGGAACAATCTGGCATGAGCGCCCCGCCCCACATCACCACTGAAGCCGCCCTCGATGCCGCGGCCCGCATGATCGCGGAGCTGGTGCAGGGGTTGGTCAAGACGCCCGAGGGGCGGGAAGAGGTGGTGTTGGAGATGATCGCGCAGCTGTCCCGGTCGAAAGCGAAGGATGAGGCCGAGGTGGAGATCCTGCGGCGCGTGGTGGAGAGGATGAGGGTGCAGGGATGACGATGGGGCTTAGTTTCGTTCGGGACGATCTGATCGTTAGGAAGCAGATCGTGCGAGATACCGGATGGAAAGCTGAAGACTTACCCCCTCGATACAGCGCCTACCCCAACACTCGACCCGCCGCCGCGAGGTGGGAGTGGCGATGCTTTGTCCTCTCTTGTGAGGACGGAAGAAAGTTCAGGCTCCTGATCGAAGCCTCTCCAGCCTACGGGAGGTGGAAAGCGTTTCTTATCAAGGTGCCAGCGTCAGGGCTGCCGGTAGCCATTATGCGCTTCGAGGACCAGCCAGGAAAGAACGGCGGGGGCGTTCACATCCATGCGCACTGCGATCAACTTTCTGATCAATGCGGTGCAGATTCCTTAAAAATGCCCTATACTCTGCCAGACCATAGGCGATATCGACGTCGGAGATCTGGCTGGACCAAAGCTCTGTTCTGCAAGGCCGCCGGTTCCTTTTTCCGCACCGATCCGATTATTGACCAAGAGGAGATGGCGCTGTGAGCGCGATCCAAGGGCTGAATGCTGCACTCAAAAGTGTGATGTGCGGCTCTCTGGAAATAACACCCGTGCCGATCGGTTACGCCGTCAGCACGGGCTTTGTCATGCCTGATGGAGACCTCCTCTCTTTCTACCTGGTTGACCAAGGAAACGGAACTTTCACGCTGGAAGACGACGGGATGACGTTGCCGGCGGCAATTGCAAGCGGGCTGGATCTGAAGTCTCCCGTTCGGGAGGGGCTCCTCAGGGGGATGCTGACCGACGAGGGCGTCCGCTACGATGAGGACCTGACGATCAGGTCAGAGCCTGTCGCTGAAGGTGAGATTGGGTCGGCCGCTCTTCACTTTATTTCCGCAATGATCAGAACACGTGACCTGGCTCTGCTCAGTAGGGAGAATGTCGCGGCGTCTTTTGCTGACGATGTGAGGCGCGAACTCTGTGCTAAGCTCCCTCCGGGCCTCGCAATCACTGACGACGGCAGACCAGCAGACCTGAGTGGCCCCGACATTGTCATCCGCGACACTCAGACCGGGATCAAGGTTGCGAGAATTTTTGCAGCCGGTGGAGATTTGCGTCTCATGGATGCCCTGGTTGATTATCAGGCGTCCGACGAAAGCGACTCCCCAATCATCGCGGTTGTGGATCGACGCAAAGGAAGGGTGACGGATCGTCGCCTAAACACCGCAACCAATCGCGGACTTCCGATGGCCGTCCTGGATGGGGCAAGTGACGAGTGGACAGGCCGCGTCCTCGGGCTGATAGGAAAATCGTCTGCCGATATAAACGCCCGCACCCACTGAACTTTACGCAGATGGGACGCCTAGCCAGCCCGCCCCCCCCCCGGCGGGCTCTCCCACACCGGCTCGGCACCATGCACCACCGCCCCACTGGGTCGGAACAGACAGCACCGACCGTGCGCGCCGGAGGCTGGACTCAACCCCCGGCGCCGCCCCATCATCTGGCCGCCACAACCGAAGATGATGGGGATTCGAATGTCAGATCAGGAAGATATTGCCGATCTAAAAGCCCGTATTGAGTCTCTGGAGCGCAGCCGGGACGACCAGAACGCTCTGTTTGATGCCCACTTGCGCCTCAGCTTCATATTCTTTGAGAGACTGCTCACCCTCACCGGACCAAGGGAAAAAATTGAAGAGGTGATTGCCAAGTTCCAAATCGACCGCGAGACCGCTGCTGAGCCCAGATTCGCGGATATCGCAAACGCCTTCTGCGACCACCTCCGCAAAGGTCTCAGCGCAAAAACGTGATGGCCTGACCGCGCTTCGCTCCCTCATTCAGCGCCTCGAACAGCCCTGCCGTTGCGCAGGGCTTTCCCATGCCCGCGGCCTCTGCCCCGGCAACAAAAGCCCTGCCCGTCTCGGTCAGCTGGTTGAACTCATCCAGGTAGCCCGCGTCCCGCAGCAATAGCAGGTGCGCGCCGAACCGCGGATCCGCCGCCTGCTGCGCAAGCCTGATCATCAACCCCATGTCTCGCTTCATCCCCGCCCCCTGACCCTTCAGGCCAGCCCATCGCTGGCCGAGTGATTCTGGCACGGCTGACGGGCGGGGGCAATAAAGTTCGCCATTTGCTAACTTTCCGTCTTGAAAAGATGTTCGCTATATGCCAACTTCATTCTCACAGAGCAGCGACGAAGCGAAAGCCAAGGCCTGCCGGATAGATGGAGAGCAACTTATGGCCCCCGATTTCATTGCCCACCCCTACGGCGCGGTGATCGCTGCGAAGATCCTTGAGGATTTCCGCTTCGGCCGCGCGAAACCGATCTCGCTTCAGGCGCCGCCCGCGCTGCCGTCGGTGATCGGTCCCTGCCACAACCGCACGGCCTATCCCCGCGGCCCCTTCGATCTGCCGGTGATCCGCGACTGCGAAGTGGATGCCGTGCAGCCCTACGTCGGGGCCTGCTGATGGACCCCATTCCCGTCGCCCTCGCCAATATCCGCGAAGGCTGGTCGCCCCGCCGGAACATCGAGACCCGCGCGGCCCTGATGCGCGGCCATGCCACCGCCGGAAACCACCAGCGCGCCGAGGAATACGCGGTCGAAATCGAGACGCTCCAGTGCGCGGAACGGGACCACCAAGACACCCTCTCCCCCATGAAATCTGACCGCCGCCACGAGGATTGGCCGGTCGGGCTGGCCCACGCCGACTGGGCCGACGCGATCCTGCGGGGTGCATGGCGCAGTCACCGCCGGGTCCACCCCGCGACTTTGCCGATGCCTGCCGCCATTGCGGCGGAATGAATAACCGCGCGGGCCGTCTGCCTGTCTCGCCCGCGCTTCACCTGCCCCCGGTTCGCCGTTCGCAACTGCCACCACTCACGGGCGGCGGCCGGGGGCTTTTTCTCAGGACAAAGCCAATGTGCGACGAATGCTCCTTTTGCTACCGCGCCGGCTGGCAGGCTGAACTGCGCCTGACGCCGGAAAACCAGCTGACCTGTTGCGACTGCTGGGATGCGCCCGACTGGGACGAGCTGCAAACGCCGGACGATGCCTTTGAGGTGCACTGTTCCAAGACAGGCCGCAGCTGGCCCTGCGCGAGTGAGGGTCAGGCCCGGCAGATGGCGCGCAATCTGGGCGTGACGGATTACACCTTCTGCCCGCCCGGCACCGCGCCCGCCACGATCCGCGAGACGACCGCAGCCATGCGCGCGCTGCGGGAGGAGGCCCCCATGACTGACCGTCCGATCATCTTCTCCGCGCAGATGGTGCGGGCCTTGCTGGATGGGCGCCGACATGCGGTATGACGTTGCGAAGCACAACGCAGAGCGCGTGATCGCTCTCCCAGATGCAGAGATCGCGGCGCGGTATCTCTCAGGTGAGACGTTGGCCGAACTGGCCGTCTCATATGGCGTGAGCCGCCCGACACTGGCAAAGGCTTTGGATCGAGAAGGCGTCCAGCGCCGCGCCGCCAGGCAGAGGAAAGGCCGCCTTTCAGGAGAGGCAAACCCGGCATGGAACGGCGGCCGGCGGCGCAGAAAAGACGGCTATTGGCTCGTTTGGACACCCGAGGGTGAACGATTGGAACATCGCATGGTTATGGAGCGGCATTTGGGTCGCAAGCTGCGCGACGACGAGATTGTTCATCACCGGGACGAGGACAAAGGCAACAACGATCCCTCCAACCTTGAGCTTATGAGCCAGACCGATCACGCGCGACTTCACTCTCCGGCAATGCATGCAGCGAGGTATGGTCATGGCCGATAAACCCATCATCTTCTCGGCGGCCATGGTTCGGGCTCTTTTGTCCGGCCAAAAGTCGCAGACGCGGCGGGTGCTGAAGCCCGCACCTTATGAATGCAGCGGCGCGTGGTGGATCACCGACCGTGTGAGCGGAGACTGCCTACTAGACGATTGGGCGAATGACCGGATCGGCCTCGGCCCGCGCTACGCCCCCGGCGACCGGCTATGGGTGCGGGAGACATTCTTCGGCGGTCACCCCGGATGCGCCAACATCATCTACCGCGCCGACGGTGAAAGCGTGATCCGTTGGCGCAGCCCAATCCACATGCCCCGCTGGGCCTCGCGCCTGACGCTGACCGTCACCGATGTGCGGGTGCAGCGGTTGCAGGAAATCAGCGAGGCGGACGCAGTGGCAGAGGGGATCGAGAGACAGGAGCCGACCGACGCCGACCACGAGTGGGCACTACGGTATGCTGAAGAAAATGGCTGCTCGCCTGACATCGGCGGCGTCTGGATCGCGCCGGGGACGCGGAAGGGCTGGGGTTTGACGCAGGAGGAGCGCGACCAGCCCCAATGGGGGCCGACCGCCGCCTTTGCTTATCGCTGCGTCTGGAACAGCCTGTACGGCCCCGAGGCATGGGACGCGAACCCGTGGGTGGCCGCAATCACCTTCACGGTCCACCGCTGCAACATCGACAGGATGGGCGAGGACGCAGCCATCCTCGCCCGCGCAATGAATGCCGAACTGCCCGCAGATCAGCAGGCGGTCATGAAGCTCAAGGGGATGATGTGATGAGCGACGATCTGATCAGCCGGGCTGAAGCCGCAGCAGCGAAATATGCGCACCGGATGGACGAGGACAACATCACTGTTTCGGCAGGACTCTTCCGGGCAATAACCGCAGCTCTATTGCCCGCCCCCGCCGTTGATGCGAGCGGAACCCCCATCGGCTCACATCAAGCCGGTTTGCCGTCATCGGCCGCGCAGCAAGCCCCCACCGTGGAGGCAGAGCCGGTGGCATGTCGGTATCGCTTTGATGGCGGGAAATGGAACGTTCA
The DNA here is from genome assembly GCF_049445895.1 of Neotabrizicola sp. VNH66. Classification (NCBI taxonomy): domain Bacteria; kingdom Pseudomonadati; phylum Pseudomonadota; class Alphaproteobacteria; order Rhodobacterales; family Paracoccaceae; genus Neotabrizicola; species Neotabrizicola sp. VNH66. The sequence continues at coordinate 67,030 of NZ_JBMSDW010000005.1, read as the reverse complement.
GAAACGCCCGCCTTCATGGTTCGACCCTGAACGCGATATAGACGTAGAATTTCAGTATCTCTACACCCACCCCTCCGACGCGGAGAGCCTGCGGGGGGAGGTGGCAGAGGTCAGACGGCAGAATGAGGTAGCCGTTGCAGCAATGGTGCGCAGCCATCAGCGCGCCGAGAAAGCCGAGGCCGAGCGTGACGCCGCGCTGGCCCGTGTCGCGGAGGTTGAGGCGGAGCGTGATGACGCAATGGCGCTATTCCATGCGTCCGATAGGAAAACGCGAGATCTGGCAGCGCAGGTCCAAACGGAACGGGAAGAAAACCGCTGGGCCTATATCCAAGCGGCGATGGAGGACTACGCCACGCCGCCGGATGCGGAACTGGATGAGCGCGATCTGCGGAAAATGGTCGCAGATGTTGGCGCTTATATCCGAGAAGGCGCGTCCGTCCCGGACATCTACAGTGGCGGCTGGAAACACCCGTTCAGCGTGACGTTCGATAGCGACCAGTTGCGGGCCTTCATCACCGCCCTGCGCGCCCGGAAAGGCGGTGCGGAATGAAGCGCATCATCACCGCCCTGTCCGCAGCACTCTTCCTTGCTGCCTGCGAGACCGAGGAAGAGCAGCGAGACCGCATCAATCGGACGATGCCGGATGGCTGCGTCATGAGCGATCTCGGTGAATACAAGGAGATCGACCGGCTCATCGTGATACAGTGCGACGGTCGAAAGACCACAACTACCGTCGGCACCGACATTCATCACTCGGGGAAATTCACGTACCGCGACAGCTTCGTTGCGGTCAGGATAGGGGGTGCATCATGACCGACCTGAGCAACGAGGCGCTGGATGCGCTGCAAGCCGATCTGATGAAAGACCACGCGGCCATGTGTCGATTGGCGCGGGCAAACCCGGATGAAATGCAATCCGCGGCTAGCAAGGCCGCAGACGTGCTCACCGCCCTCCGCCAGCAACTCGCAGCGGCAGAGACGGCGGCGCTGGAACGGGCGGCGGATATATTCCACGACGAGCAAATTGAAATCTGGTCCGATGAAATACTCATGGATATGGCCCTAGCTGATCATATCCGCATAGAGACATTCGAGGACAAGGTTGCTGCCAAAGACTTGGTGCAAGGCAACCTAAAGACAATCGCTGACGCCATCCGCGCCCTGATCACCCCCGAAGGCGCGTCCGCTCCGGAAGCCGTCAAGGCAGAGGCGCGGCGGGAGGCGGTGAAGGTCAAGCCGCTGGTGTGGAAAGGTGAGGAAGCCAAGTCATACCGTCAATCGAACTGCATTCTCGGCCAATACCAAGTTTCTTGGCTAGGTGAATTCGAATGCTGGCAACTGTCACGCCCGCACAAGCAGGGGGTTGCGTGGAAAGATGGGTTCTCCCGACACGACAGCCGCACTCTTGCAATGGCCGCAGCCCAAGCCGACTACGAAGCCCGCATCCTCGCCGCGCTGGCCGAGAAAGGCGGTGAGTGATGAACCCGGCAGATGCTTACTACGCGACCGAATATCACCGCCGCAACATGCAGGTTGCAAGAGTATGCGGCGCACAGGCCGCAATTGATCAGGCCCTTGCTCGGGCCTTGTCTGTCAAAAGCACCCCTGCATGGCTGACCGCCTATCTGGAAAGCGCGGCGGCTCGATTGCCGGGATTGCAGCACGACTTGGCTGCTTGGCGCAACCTCGCCCCGGACGCTCCGGATAGCTTTAAGAAAGGCGGTGCGTGATGGACATGCCGGAACGCATTTGGATCGACAAGGGGCCGGGGGCAACATGGCAGAGGACGCCATGCTTCAAGAACATGACCGAATACCGCCGCGCCGATCTGCCACCCACGCTGGAACAGGCGCTGGCCCTGCCGGAAATCGCGGCGCTGGTGGAGGTGGCGAAGGAGCGTGACGGTGGCGGGCACGACGAGGACTGCCGTATCCACCGAAAATATCGGGAACCTGTTCATTGCAACTGCGGGCACGACGCCCTGCAAGCAGCCCTCACCGCCATCGCACAGGAGAAGCAGGGATGACGGCACTGCGCGTCCTGATCGGCTGCGAGCCCAGCGGAGTCATGCGCCGGAGGGGCCAATGACATGGTGCTACCTCCCCGAAATGGACTCTCTCTCTGCGCAGGGGGCGGAGGCCTTGATCTTGGTGTCCAGCTGGCCGAACCAGATTTTCACACCAGATGTTTTGTTGAATGGGATGAATATCCCCGTTCCGTCCTCATCGCCGCCCAGCGCGCCGGATACTTCGCACCGGCCCCCATCTGGGATGATCTCACCAGCTTTGATGCAACACCCCTTGCCGGGACAATCGACACCCTTCTCGCCGGATACCCGTGTCAGCCTTTCAGCAGCGCCGGGAAACGAGAGGGTGAAAATGATGAACGACACCTATGGCCTGAGGTCGCACGGGTCGCCCGAGAACTCGGCCAACACCTCAGATTCATCTTCCTCGAAAATGTCTCGGGACATGTCAGCCTTGGCGGTGAAACCGTGCTGCGAACCCTATGGGACATGGGTTTCACGCCTGCGGCTGGCCTCTTCACGGCGGCTGAAACAAGCGCGCCGCATGAACGCGAACGACTCTTCATCTTGGCCTACCGCCAAGGCGATGACCGGGGGCGCGAACTCGAATCGGGAAGCCCGAGGGGCGGGCTGCCCGGACCTTCAGGAAGCGGCCCAAAGCTCGGCAACACCTCTGGCCCACGATGTGAACCCGAGGGGATCGGGACAGGTGGCAACAGCGGCGGCGGGCAACCGCTGTCTGGGCTGGGAAGCGGCGACATGGACCACGCCAAGCGCCTCGGACAGCAACCGGGGCGGCACAGGGATAACCGAGGGCATGTCGGGGTCGTCGCTCACCCAGAAGGTGGCGCAATGGCCGATGAAATGCGCGTTTCTGGAGGACGGCACCCCGAGGCTGGGGGAGGTCTGGCCGACAGCGACCGCAACAGATTTCGACCGGGATGCGTCCACGGTGGCAAAGGTGATGAGAGGCCGGAAGGAAAAGGCCGGACAGACCACGACCCCGATGTATCTAGGCGATGCTGCCAAGAACTGGCCCACCCCGGCGGCGCGGGACCACAAGGGCGAGAACAGCCCCGACCATCTGACGAACGGGACGGGCCGCCTGCACATGGACCAACTGCCGAACGCGGTCGCCCATGGATTCACCCCCCCCGCCCCGATGATGCCGCCGCCTGGGCCTTCACTCTTTCCACCGCGCGAGACTTGGCGCCAGCTGCGTCGGTTCGTGATCTCTACCTATGGGCGCGCGATCTGGAAGCGATGGGCGGCCAGCGGTGGCAAGAGGCGCTTGAACCCGCGTTTCGTGGAATGGCTGATGGGCTGGCCGCCAGGTCACGCGCTTTGCGGTTGCTCGGAAACGGCGTTCATCCGCTGGTCGCAGGATATGCGTGGCGCACTCTCGCAGCTGCCCATGGCCTCGGCCGCATGGATCTGGAAGCCGCCGGCCAAGGCGCCGGCGGCAGAGCAGCTGAGCCTATTTGGAGAATGAGATGACCGAGACCCGACAACCCGTCGCCCGCGCTTGCTGTGGCTGGACCGGCAAGCGGATGACAGGCCAGCCCGTGACGTGCCCGAAGTGCGGCGCGTGGGCTGTTTTCGTGTGGCCATCCAGCAAGGAAAAGACAAATGACCGATAACACGATGCCTGACCGAATCACCGCATGGGCTTGGGAGGTCAACCCGAACATGGGCCAGTGGGAGACGGCGCAATCCATCGTTGGCGAGGGAGCGGAATACCTCGCCCTGCACGGTGAGACGCTGGGAGAGGTGCGGGCGGCGCTTGCCCTGCTGACAGACCGCTCACGCACCCTTGTGTTCGCGCATCATCACGGGAACGGGCTTGAGGGATGGCACAACACCGTGGACGGCGTGGACCGGGCAATCACCGTCGCCCGCGCCGCGCTGGCGAAAATCGGGGGCACCAATGGCTGACAACACCCCGCGCTTCGGCCGCCGCAAGGTGCCCGGCATGCTGGCCGACTGGAACGCACTCCGCTCCGCTTGCCGGGCAGAAGGCACCGAGGCGATCCAGACCGCCCTTGACCGGATCGAGGAGCATATCGACGCCGCTTATCAATGGACGACGGAACGGGAAACCGCTGCGGAGCGCATTGCCGAACTGGAACTGCTGCTGGCCCGAAATCTCGTGATGGACATGGGAAGCGGCGAGGAAGGCGCAGATGCGCTTGGCGGCATCGGGCAAGTTATTGCCATGGTGACAGCCTATCGGGAGGCAAACCCGCTGCCAGAGGGGGAGCTTGACGATGTGTTCTGACGCGCTGGCAAAGATGGGATGGTGAAGGGATGATCGACTACAATCTCAGCCTGAAGAATGCCACCGATACAGATATTGAGGCCGCCCTTCGGGCCGCCCTGAAAAAATACGACAAGCCTAAGTCTTACTGGCCCCGCTCATTCTGGGCCGGGATGATCTGGGGCGCCGTGCTGATCGCCGCCATGGACTACGGCGATGTGTGGCTCTGCGCGGGACAATGCCAAGCGATGATCGAAGCCGCCCGCACCGCAGGAAAGGGGGAGTGACATGGGCAAACCGTGGACGCCAGACCAGCTGGCCGAGCGATGGGGTTGCTCCGGGGAGACTGTGCGGGCAATGATCCGCAGCGGACGACTCCCTGCCTTCGTCGTGGGTAAGGCATATCGCGTGACAGATCAGAGCCGGGAGGCTTACGAGTGCGGCAGTATCGGCTTGGACGCCTCAACGGACGACACGTCGTCACATGGACGGACGACACAGGCAAGCGCAGGCGTTATCGTCTTGACGCACTCACGGCCAAGGACGCGGAGCGTGAAGCCCGAGATTTAATCCTGCGCGAGACTGCGCCGCCGGTCGGAATGACGGTGGCGCAGCTGTGGGGTGCATATCAGGCAGAAATGGGGGAGCGGCGGCAGGCAGGCAAGCTGCAAGCGAGCGGCAAGAACGTCTTGCCTGTCTTGGGCCATCTTGCCGCCGAGCAGATCACCGCAGAGGACTGCCGGGCATACATGGCCCGCAGACGCACACTAGGCCGTAAGGAAGCCACGATCAGAACTGAACTGGCCTGCCTGCGCGCCGCACTGAAATGGGCGCAGACCGCCCGCCTGATACCAATTGCACCGAAGGTCGAACTGCCACAAATGCCACCACCTCGCGACCGATACCTGACCCGCGAGGATGTTGCGAAGCTGCTGGACGCCGCGCAAGACCCGCATATCAGGCTTGCCATGCTATTAATGCTGACCACTGCCGGGAGGATCGGCGCCATACTTGAGCTGACATGGCGGCAGGTAGACTTGCAGCGTCGGATAATCAATCTTTCCACCAGCGATATTGGCCCCAAGAAAGGCCGCGCCACCGTGCCCGTGAACGATACGCTGCTTGTTGCCCTGTCCGAGGCAAAGCGCATGGCGCTGTCGGATTATGTGGTGGAGTATGCCGGTAGACAGGTCGGGTCGATCAAAACCGGCTTCAATGCCGCCGTCATTCGATCAGGCATTGACCACTGCACCCCGCACGATCTGCGCCGGACCGCTGGCCGCCTTATGGCAGAGGCAGGGGTTCCTATCGAGGAAATCGCGTCCTACCTTGGGCACACAAACCCGAACGTGACACGCAGCACCTATGCGAAGTTCAGCCCGGCTTATCTGCGGAAGGCCGCGGGCGCGCTGGAATTTTGAGGGAATGCTCTTTGGTTCAGCGGACCTGCGCAACCGGACATATGTGGAACATTTCTGCATTCAGCCTGTGCAGGGTATGCTCTTTCGGCACATTTCGCCAATTTCTGCGGTCAGTGCCAGCCCCTCCTAAGGGAAAGGTTGCAGGTTCAAGTCCTGCCGGGGTCGCCACGGCCTCCGCTGAAACTTCCGGCTGAAAGCCGCGCCTTTTCCGCGATGTGGAACGGCGGGGCTTTACCCCCACAAATATTTGATTAAGTTCGGCCTGCCTACCGCAGCCTGTTGCGCGGAGTCTGCAGGGCAGTATTTCCAGACATTCCTGACCAAGAAGGCGGACATGCCGCATCGGCAACTCATCGGTCCCGGCGGGACCTCGGATCTGGGCGGCTGGCTGCAATGGCTGGCCCGGCTGCTGCTGAAACCGCGCAGCCGCGGCTTTCGCGTCGTCTTTGCCGCCGCGGCGGTGCTGATCGCCTCCGGCCTGCGCCATGTACTGGACGGCAGTCTGCCCCCCGGGTTTCCCTTCCTGACCTTTTTTCCCGCGGTCCTGCTGACCACCGTTTTCGCAGGCACTGCGGCGGGAACAGTGGCGGCTGTGCTCTGCGGGCTGGCGGCATGGTTCTGGTTCATCCCGCCGGCCGGGGCGTTTTCCGTGGCGCCGGGCGCGCTGGTCGCAATGGCCTTTTACGCCGCCATCACCACGACCGAGATCGTCTTCATCTCGGCCACCAACCTTACGCTGCGGGCACTGGTCCGGGCCGAAGGGCGGGCGCGCGAACAGGCCCGGCAGCGGGAACTGATGTTCTCTGAACTGCAGCACCGGGTGTCGAACAACCTGTCCACCGTGGCCGCGCTTTTGCGGATGCAGGCCGGACGCACCCGTGATCCGGAGGCGAAGGCCGCGCTGCAGGATGCACAGCAGCGCATTGCCACCGTGGCGCGGCTGCAACGGCTGTTGCATGCGCCGGACAGCCAGACCGTGGATGCGGTGGATTTCCTGCGCAGCCTGTCCCGTGAAACGGTCGAGGCGGCCGGGGCCGGGCAGCCGGTGGATGTCCGGCTGGAGGCCGATCCTGTGACGCTGAGCGAGGCCGCCGCCGTGCCCTTCGGCCTGATCGCCAGCGAGCTTCTGATGAACGCCATCGAACACGGGGCCGTCTCGGGCGCGGCGCCGCAAATCGACATCAGGCTGCGCGTCTCGCAAGAGGCGCAGCCGCTGGCCAGTCTGGACATCGGCGACAACGGGCCCGGCCTGCCGCAAGGCTTTTCGGTCGAGACCTCGCGCAGCCTTGGCCTGTCCATCGCCCGCCAGTTTGCCGAGCAGCTGGGCGGCACGCTGGCGCTGACCAACCGCGCGGGTGGCGGCACGCTGTCGCGGCTGACCTTCCCGATGGGCACCCCGGTCTGATCCGGACCAGCGGTCCTGGCGGGTTAACGCAGCGCCGCCTCGATGTTGCCGCCGTCCACCGTCATGACATGGGCCGTGGTGCGTTCGGCCCGGGCCAGCATCACGAAAGCCTCGGCCACATGGCGGGCTTCGACCTCGGCGCCCAGAAGGTTGCCGGCCATATAGGTCGCCTCATCCACGCCCCGCGCAGTGGATCGCGCCGCAATCATCTCGGGCGTCAGCAGGCCCGAACGGATGCGGTCGGCGTTGATGCCGTTCACGCGGATGCCCTCGGGGCCGAGTTCCAGCGCCAGTTGCCGCAACAGGAAGAAGGTGGTCGCCTTGGGCAGGCCATAGGCGGCAAAGCCCTTGCCCGGGTTCACCGCCTGTTTCGAGACGTTGAACAGGATCTGTCCCGGCTCTGCGCCGCGCGTGCCGCGGGCGGCGGTCTGTTCCCGGAAGACGGCAATCGCCGCCTGCGCAAAGGCCAGATGGGCGAAGAAGTTCAGCTCGAAGCTTTGCCGCAGCAGATCGTCCGGCAGGGTGGCCACCGCGCCGGTCAGCGCGGCGCCCGCGTTGGACACCAGAATATCCAGCCCGCCGAACCGCGCGACGCAGGCCGCCACCGCCTCGGCCGGGGCGCCGGGGGCGGTGATGTCACAGCCGTGTGCGCCATGATCGCGGCCCAGTGTCGCCAGCGCTGTATCCAGCGCGGTGCCGGGCCGGTCTACCAGAAACACCGCCGCCCCCTGCGCCGAAAAGGCCCGCGCGGTGGCCAGACCGATGGCCCCGGCCCCGCCGGTGACCAGCACGACACGGCCCTGCAACGCGGGCGGTTTGCCCTTGCCCAGCTTCGCCTGTTCCAGCGACCAGTATTCCATATCGAACAGGTCCGCGGCGCCGATGGGGAAGAAGCCGCCCGCGACCTCTCCATCCGCGCGGACACGGGCGGATTGGGTGCCCAGATCGGCGGCGATGCGGGCGGCGGCGGCATTGGCGCCCACCCCCACGATCCCCGCCCCCTCCAGCCAGACCAGTCCCGGCATGGGCGAGAGCATTGTCTTCTTCTCGGCCGCATTGGGGGCATGAGTGTCGAAATAGGCGCGGTAGCGGTCGGCATAGCGGGCCACGGCGCCCCGCATCGCCTCGGGCGACTGGCCGCCGCGGCGCAGGACCAGAACCTCGCCCTTGGTGCGGATCACATGGTCGGGAGTGGCGACGCCGCGGGTCGCCAGCCGTTCCAGATCATCCCGCGCCACAAAGGCCCGCTCCGCCTCGTCGCCGCGCAGGTCCAGCACCGGCAGCGGATCCCCCGCGCCCTGAACCGAGGCGAGCGCCCCCCGCAATCCGGCAAGCACCGGCGCCAGATCGGCCACGGGAAGGGCCGCGGCAGGCACCAGCGGCGCGGGCCGCCGGTCGGCCAGCCAGGCCTCCACCAGATTGGTATGTTCGATGATCTTGTCGTAGCTGGCCTTCGCGTCAGGACCCCATGCGAAATGGCCGTGGTTCACCAGCAGCAGCCCCTCTGCCGCCGGGTTGCGGTCAAATGCCTCGGCTGCCGCTTTGGCCAAAGCAAAACCCGGCATGACATAGGGCACCAGCGTCAGCCGGTCGCCGAACAGCTCACGCGTCACCGCCGCCACCTCGGGCAGGTTCGCCAGCACAAGGAAGGCGGTGGCATGGGTGTGGTCCACATAGCGGTGCGGGATCCATGCATGCAGCAGGGTTTCGACCGAGGGGTTGGGCGCCGCAGAATCGATCAGGTTCAGGCGCTGGACATTCACCATCGCCTCATCCGACAGCGCGGACAGCGCGCGCAGCCGCAACAGCGGCTCCATCCGCACCGCGGGCATGCCCTTCGCCTCGATCGTGTCCAGATCCCAGCCCGAGCCTTTGATGTGCAGGACCGGCACCTCCTCACCAAAGGTATCGCGCGCCGTGGATTTCAGCGAGGTGTTGCCGCCGCCGTGCTGCACCAGATCGGGGTCCCGCCCGATCAGCCGCGAGGAATAGACCCGCAGCGCCAGTTCGCGCGCCAGCGGATCGTCCCCCGCCGCCTGTTGCAGCATCAGCGCCTCGGCTTCGGTCCAGCGGTTGGCGATCATGGCGCACTCCTGCTATGGGGATGGATCGCCGCGGGGGCGGCTTGGCTTTTTTACTTTTGTCAGTTATATCTGTCAAACGGCGAAATCGGGTGATCACGCATGAGCGGAACGGCACGGCGGCGCAATCTGGCGCAGGTCAGCGGCGAGAATTCGGTCATTCAGGTGGCGTGGATGTATTACCACGACGGCCGCAACCAGCAGGAGATTGCCGAGGCGCTTGGCATCTCGCGCGCGACGGTGGTGAACTATCTGCAGGAGGCGCGCGAAAAAGGCCTGATCCGCATCACCCTTGCCGCGCCCGCCTTCACCACGCACCGGCTGGCGGTGGAACTGTCGGACCGCTTCGGTCTGGCCGGGGCCTTCGTGGTCCCCGATGAAGGGGCCGAACCGGAAGAGGCGTTCCTGCGGGTGGTCCGCGGCGCGGCTTTGTGGCTGCCCGACCTGCTGGCCCCCGGCGACCGGCTGGGCGTGGCCTGGGGCCGCACCGTCTATGAGCTGGCCGAGGTAGTGGAGGCGCGGCCGATCCCCGATCTGGCCGTTCTGCAACTTGTGGGTTCGATGGCCACGCCCTATGGCTTCACGGCTGAGGCCTGCTCGACCCGGCTGGCGCAGCGGCTGAATGCGCGCTGCCTCAACCTGCATGCCCCCGCCATCCTGTCGCGCGCCGCTTTGGCCGAGGATCTGCGGCAGGAACCGATCCTGAAGGCGCAGCTGGACCAGCTGGAGACGGTGAACAAGCTGTTGTTCTCGGTCGGCACCGCCACATCGGACAGCCATATCGTCCTCAGCGGGCTGGCCACGCGGGCGGATCTGGACTGGCATGTGGATCGCGGCGCCGTGGGGGTGATCTGCGGCCGGTTCATCGACGCCGAAGGGCGGCAGATGGACGGCCCGATGGAGGAACGGATGATCGGCATTCCCCTGCCCCGGCTGGTGGGGCTGGAGATGGGCATCCTCATCACCCCCGGGCTGGACAAAGTCGCGGCGACCAAGGCCGCCATCCGTGGCGGCTATGTCACCCATCTGGTCACCGGCACCAGCGTGGCCGAGGCGCTGCTGGCCGGGGACTAAGACCCTCCCGCCCCCCACCCCATCCCTCCCCCACAGAGGGGGGAGGGAGGCGCCCGGCGGGGCGCGGTTGCGGCAGGCCCATGGCCAAGAGTCGGCAAGCGGCATGGCAAGGGCCGGGGCCGCCCAGCACCCCCCTTCACCCAAAAGTCAGCGCACCCGCCACGTGCCGGACTTGCCAGACCAGAATTTGGCTCGTCCCGCAGGGATCGCCAACGGCCTCCCTGCCGTCACCGTCACTCCGCGGTCCGTGGTCAGCCACGCGACGACCACCTCAGGCGCCTCCCCTCCCCCTTGTGGGGAGGGGATGGGGGTGGGGGTCGCGCGGTCAGCCCAGCATCGCCCGTTTCAGATCGCCGAACATCGCCTCCATCCCGGCTTCGGTCGCGGGGCACAGACCACGTTCGGTCAGAAGGCCGGTCACCAGCTCGGCCGGGGTCACGTCGAAGGCCGGGTTGCGGGCGGTGGTGCCGTCAGGCGAGATCTGCACGCTCTGGATCGTGCCATCCGCGGCGCGGCCCTGCACCAGAGTGACCTCGGCGCCGTTGCGCTCCTCGATGGGGATTTCCCGCACCCCGTCCTTCACCCGGAAGTCGATGGTGGGCGAGGGCAGTGCCACATAGAACGGCACCCCATTCGCCCGCGCCGCCAAAGCCTTCAGATAGGTGCCGATCTTGTTGCACACATCGCCCCGCGCCGTGGTGCGGTCGGTGCCGACGATGACCATATCCACCTCGCCGTGCTGCATCAGATGGCCGCCCGCGTTGTCCACGATCAGCGAATGTGGAATGCCGTGGCTGTTCAGCTCCCACGCGGTCAGCTGCGCGCCCTGATTGCGGGGGCGCGTCTCGTCCACGAAGACATGCACGGGGATTCCCGCCTCATGCGCGTGATAGATGGGCGAGGTTGCGGTGCCCCAATCCACCGTGGCCAGCCAGCCCGCATTGCAATGGGTCAGGATGTTCACCGGCTGTCCCGGTTTCCTCGCCGCGATCTGCCGGATGATCTCCAGACCGTGCAACCCGATCTGGCGGTTGATCTCCACATCCTCGTCGCAGATCTCGGCGGCGCGTTTCGCGGCGGCGGCGGCACGTTCGGCAGGCGGCAGCGGGGCCAGCACGCGCCGCATCTCGTCCAGTGCCCAACGCAGATTGATCGCCGTAGGCCGGGTTTCGTGCAGCACATCCCATGTCTCGGCCAAGGAGGCATCCGAAGGGTCGTCCGCCATCTGCATCGCCACGCCCCAGGCCGCCGTGGCCCCGATCAACGGGGCCCCGCGCACCCACATGTCCCGGATCGCCACGGCGAAATCATTGCGGCTGTGCAGCGGCACGATCCGCAACTCATGCGGCAGCCAGCGCTGGTCGATCACCTGCACCACGCCCGCAGCATCGCGCCAGATCGTGCGAAAGGGGGTTCCGTCGATTTTCACAGGTGGTTCTCCTTGTTCATGCGCCGCGCCATGGCGGTGACGGCGTCGATGCCCGGCAGCGCCCCCGCCCCCAGCATCAGCTGCCGCCCCATCGCCAGCGCCCGCGCCTCACAGGCGGCACGGGTGCCGGTGTCGGCAATCCGTTCGAAATCGGCATTATGGGCAAGGCCCAGGATGCGGCGGTGCATCTCCACCCCGCAAAAGCCCAGAGTATCCCGCCAGATCATGCCCAGAACATCGGCAAGCGCCTGTTCCGCGGCCAGAGCATGGCCCTGATCTTCATAGAGGCTGGCCTGATACAGCATGCCCTGCCGTTCGGTCCGCCAGAGATGGCTGAATTCTTCGCAGAACGTGCCCCAGATCGTCTCCACCACGCCCAGCAGCCAGCCCTGCATCCCGGCGCGGTCGCCCGGCGCGGCCTCATGCCCCGGCTGGCTGAGATGCGCCATCAGGAAATTGGCGATAAGCATGCCCACATCAAAGCCGATGGGGCCGTAGGTGGCGAATTCCGGGTCGATCACCCGCGTCTCGGTGGCGGTCACCATGACCGATCCGGTATGCAGATCGCCATGCAGCAGCGTCTCGGCCCGGCTGGAGAAGGCCAGCTTCAGGTGCTGCGCCGCCACCTTCAGCGACAGATCGTCCCGCAGCCGGGCGACCGCCGGTTCCAGCCCGGGCGTATGCCGGTTCATCGGCGCGTCGAAGTAAGGGTCCGAGAACACGAGATTTTCGGTGATGTCGCACAATTCGACATTCCCCGCGAACAGCGCCAGATCGGCCTTGCGGTCGGCCGCCGTCATCGACAGGTCCGAGCCTCGGAACAAAGTCCGCGCGCAGAAGAGGCCCAGACGTTCGCCCAGGCCCTCGGTCTGCCGCCCCTCGACCAGCGCATGGCGCAGGATCACATGCGGGCTCAGAAACTCCATCACCACAATCGCCTGCGCCTCGTCAAAGTGCCAGACCTCCGGCACTGAACCGGGGTCGCGCGCGGCCTGCCGGGTCAGCGCATGATATTCGAAGAACGACCGTTTCAGCGGCAAGGGCCAGCTTTCGCCCACCAGCCGCACATAGGGCAGCGCCTGTTTCACGATGGCCTGCCCGGCGGCGCCGGTCACGATGAACACAAGGTTCAGGTTGCCGTCGCCCACCTCTTTCACGGTCCAGCTCTCCGCCGGGCCGACCAGTCCGGCCAGCACGGGCAAGGCCCCCAGCCGAGCCGCCAGCGTCTCTGGCGTCAGCGGTGCATAGTCCTGCGCGGTCATCCCATCCTCCCCCGCACCTCTTTCGGGGAACAGGATTCTCGCAAATGCGCCATATGTCAAACAGTATTGACAATTGACTGAACACGGCTAGCGTGAAGGCCGGGAGAGAGGAAACCACCGTGCCGGAACCTGCCGTCGCCATCCGTGGACTGGCCAAGGCCTTTGGCCGCAACGCCGTGCTGTGCGGCGTGGATCTGGATTTGCCGGGCGGTCAGGTCACCGTGCTGATGGGCGCGAACGGGGCGGGAAAATCCACACTGGTCAAGGTGTTGTGCGGCGTTCACCGCGCCGATGCGGGTGAGGTCCGGCTGGAGGGCCGCCCCTTTGCGCCGCCCGGCCCGGCCGCGGCGCTGCGGGCAGGCGTGGTCACTGTGCACCAGAACATCAACGATGGTGTGGTGCCCGATCTGGACGTGGCCTCGAACCTTCTCCTGGATTCGCTGGCCGAGGGCGGGGGCACCTTCCTGAACGCGCGCCGGATGCGGGACGAGGCGCGGCGCATCGCCGCCGCCGTCGGGCTGGAGATCGACGTGACGCGGCCCGTGGCGGGCCTGCCGCTGGCTGACCGGCAGCTGGTCGCCATCGCCCGCGCCATGGCGCGCCGTCCGCGGCTGCTCATTCTGGACGAACCGACCTCCTCGCTCTCGCTGGCCGAGGCGCAGCGGCTTTATGCGCTGATCGACCGGCTGCGCGCCGAAGGGGTGGCGATCCTTTATATCTCGCACCGCATGTCCGATATCCGCCGTCTGGCCGACCGGATCGTGTCGATGCGCGACGGGCAGGTGTCCGGCGTATTTGAGGGGCCGGATCTGGATTATGCCGCCGCGGTTCAGGCCATGCTGGGCCACGCTATCACCGAGGTCGACATTGCCATCCCTCCGCCCGGTCGCCCCGTGCTGCAGGCGCAGGGCCTGCAGCTGAAGGCCGAGGCGCGGCCCTTCGACCTGACCCTGCATGAGAATGAGGTCGTGGCGATCACCGGCTTGGTCGGTTCGGGCAAATCCGCGCTGGCCGCCGCTTTGTTCGGGCTGGAGGCCGCGACGGCGGGCCGCGTGACACTGGACAGCCGGCCCTATGCACCGCGCAGCGCGGGTGAGGCGGTGGCGGCGGGCGTGTTCCTTGCCGCCAAGGACCGGCTGATCAATGCCGTCGTGCCCGCCTTCGACATCCAGAAGAACCTGACCCTGCCCTTCACCCGCCGCCATTCGGGCCTGCTGTCGCTGATGCGCCGCTCCTCGGAACGCGCACAGGCGGACCGCAGCATTTCGCAGATGGGCGTCGTCTGTCAGGGGCCGCGCGACGGCATCCTGACCCTGTCGGGCGGCAATCAGCAAAAGGTTGTCGTCGGCCGCTGGCTGGCCGAGGCGAGCCGCCTGCTGATCCTGGATGAGCCGTTTCAGGGCGTGGACATTCAGGCCCGCCATGACATCGGCCAGCGCATCCGCGACAGCGCGGGCAACCGTGCCATGCTGGTTCTCTGCGCCGAGATCGATGAGGCGCTGGAAGTGGCCGACCGCATTCTGGTGATGAGCGAACACACATTGGTGGGCAGCCACCGCAACGAAAACATCGACCTTGGCCTGCTGATGGCACAGGTCGCGGGCGCAGGCCCCGCAACGGCAATGGGACGACAGGCATGAAGACACAAGGCTCATGGGCCGATCTGGCCATCCGCTATGGTTTTCTGGTGCTGATGGCCGGGCTGATCGTGGTGTTTTCAGTGGCGAAACCGGCGTTCCTGTCGCCGCAAAGCGCGGTCTTCATCCTGCAATCGGTGGCCATCACCGGCATTCTGGCGCTTGGCGTCACTGCCACGCTGGTCGTGGACGGGTTCGACCTGTCCATCGGTGCGGTGGCGACCTCGGCCATGATGCTGTCGGCCTATGTCATGGTGATCTGGGACATGGGCGCCTTTGCCGCGGTGGCTCTGTGTCTTGGCATGGGCGCCATGGTCGGGCTGATCAACGGGCTCTTGATCGTCAGGATGCGGGTGCCCGACCTCTTGGCCACCTTGGGGATGATGTTCCTTCTGGTCGGCCTGCAACGCATCCCGACCGAGGGGAATTCGATCTCGACCGGGATGGTGCTGTCGGACGGGCGCACCACCACCGGCACCTTCGCGCCCGAGTTCCTGATGCTGGGCCGCCACCGGATCGACTTCATCCTGCCGGATCTTGTGCCGCTGTCGGTGGTGTTCCTGCTGGCCATCGCCCTGATCACATGGGTGTTTCTGGAGCTGACCCGCCACGGCCGCGTCATGTATGCCATCGGGTCCAATGCGCAGGCCGCTGCGCTGGCTGGGATCAATGTCGCGGGCTACCGGGTGCTGGCCTATGTCATCTCGGGCGTGATGGCATCGGTCGGGGGAATCCTTCTCTCGGCCCGACTGGGGCGCGGCGATGTGGCCTCGGGGAACAACCTCCTGCTGGACAGTGTCGCGGCGGCGCTGATCGGCTTTGCGGTTCTGGGCGCGGCCAAGCCCAATGCCTTTGGCACCGCCATCGGCGCCTTGTTCGTGGGCATCCTGTTGCAGGGCCTGACCATGCTGAACGCGCCCTATTACACGCAGGATTTCATCAAGGGTGCGGTGCTGGTCGTGGCTCTTGTCTTCACTTTCGCGCTGTCCGGCCGAACGGGCCGGGGGCGCGGCTGACGGAACGGCGCGCGGCCCTGCGGGAGGAGCGGGGCCGCGCGCCGAACAGAAACGAGAAATCGGGAGGATAGCATGATTTCCAGACGGATTTTCACGGCACTGATCGGCAGCGTGGCGCTGCTGCCCGGGCTGGCGCTGGCGCAGGACGCCGCCCCCGCCCCGTTCGACAACCCCGGTCAGGTGGACATCGCACTTGTGCGCTATCTCTCCACCGGCGACTTCTTCCAGGCCTATCTCTCGGGCGTGGAAAAGCAGGCAGCGGCGCTTGGGGTAAATCTTCAGGTGTTCGACAGCCGGCAGGATGCCGCGCTTCAGGCCGATATGGTGGATCAGGCCATCGCGCTTGGCGTCGATGGCATCATCATCCAGCACGGCCTGACCGAGTCGATGAAAGAGGCCGCCCAGCGCGCGGTGGATGCGGGGATCAAGGTCGTGGCCTTCGACGTGAATGTCGAGAATGCCGCCATCCCGCAGATTGAGCAGTCTGACCGCGACCTGGCCCGGCTGGCGCTGGAACAGGCCATCGCGGACAATGGCACGGAATGGGTGGCGGGCTATGTCTATGTGCCCGGCATCGCGCCGCTGGACCGGCGGGATGAGACGTGGAAAGAGGTGAAGGCCGCCAATCCCGGCATTCAGGAAGTGGCCATGTTCGGCACCTTGGACAACCCGATTGCGAATTCGGTCGCCAATCAGGCGCGCTCGGTCCTGTCTGCCAATCCGAACATCACCGTGATGTTCGCGCCCTATGACGAATTCGCCAAAGGGGTAAAGATCGCGGTGGATGAGGCGGGGATGTCCGGTCAGGTCTCGATCTATTCGGCCGATATTTCCACCGCCGACATCGCGCTGATGCGTGAGGCCGGGTCGTCGTGGAAGGCCACCGCCGCCACCAACCCCGCCGTGGTGGGTGAGGTGTCGGTCCGGGCGCTGGCCCAGCTTCTGGCCGGGGAAGAGGTGGGCGCCAGCGTGATCGTGCCGCCCACGCTGATCACCCAGGCCCAGCTGAACGAACTGGACATCAAGAACATGGAAGAGCTGGGCGCCAAGATGCCCGCCTTTGCCCATGCCGAGGTGGCGCTGTCGCCCTGGATCAAGCTGCCGGAACGTTGAACCTTCACGGGCCGGGAAACCGGCCCGCCCCACCCGCAGGAGAGGCCGTTGCGCAACGAACGCACCACCGAAGATATTGCCCGCGGCATCCGCGCCCGCGTCTTCGAACATACGATCCGCAACAACGGCGGGTATCTGAGCCAGGCCTGTTCCGCCGCCGAACAGCTGGCGTTTCTGTATAATGAGGGGCTGAACCTCGGCCCTTCGACCATGCCTCTGGTGCCGCCGCCCTTTGGTGGGGTGCCTTCGGCCGGGAACCCGGATTATGTGACCGGCGCGGGCTATAACGGGCCGTTCGATGCGGTGCATGACCGGCTGTTCATCGCGCCCGCGCATTACGCCCTTGTCGCCTATGCCTGCCTGATCGAGACCGGCCGCATGGCACCCGAGGGGCTGGAGATGTTCAACAAGGACGGCTCCTCGGTCGAGATGATCGGCGCCGAACATTCCCCGGGGATGGAGGTGCACAACGGCACCCTTGGCATCGGCCTCTCCACCGCCGCCGGGCTGGCCTTCGGGCGCAAGCGCCTCGGCCATACCGGCCGCGTCTGCGTCTTCATGTCGGATGGCGAGGTGCAGGAGGGCCAGACGTGGGAGGCGGTGCAGGCCGCCGCCCACCACGGGATCGACAACCTCTGGGCCATCATGGATGTGAACCGCCAGCAATGCGACGGCGCCATGGACGAGGTGATGACCGTGGGCGACATCGCCACCAAGTTCCGCGATTTCGGCGCGGTGGTGGCGGAGTGCAACGCCCATGACCTGCCCGCGATGCGGGCCGCCGCCGCCACGCCGCACCCGGGCCGCCCCCTGATCGTGCTGGCCCATTCGCACCCGGCGCAGGGGATGCAAAGCCTGATGAGCCGTTTTCCCCGCCTACATTACGTCCGCTTCAAGTCTGAGGAGGAGCGGGCGAAGATGAACACAGAGATTGCCGCCGAACTGGGCGTGCCCGCGGTCGTGCTGGAGGCCCACTGATGGAGATGGTGAACCGCCCCTATGCCGCGGCCTTCGAATCCTATGCCGTGCAGCACCCCGAGGTTCTGTGCCTCTCCGCCGACCTGACCTCTTCGTGTGAGATCGACGGCTTCCGCGACCGGCATCCCGGGCAGTTCCTGTCCCTGGGTATGGCGGAACAGAACATGCTGTCCTTTGCGGGCGGTCTTGGGCTGGCGGGCTTCCGGCCCTTCCTGCATTCCTTCGGTGTGTTCCTGTATCGGCGGCCCTATGATCAGCTGATGGCCTCGGTCGCCTATCCGCGCCGCCGCGTGCGGCTGATGGGGTTCCTGCCCGGCGTCACCACCCCCGGCGGCATGACCCATCAGGCGATCGAGGATATCTCGGTCATGCGGACGATCCCGAACATGACCGTTCTGGAAACCGGCGACGCGACCGAGGTGGAAAGCATCGTGGCCGAGGCCGATACCGTCGATGGCCCGGTCTATTGCCGCATCCTGCGCGGATCTGTGCCGCGGCTGTTCGACACGCCCTTGCGCATCGGCCGGATGCGGGTGTTGTCCGAAGGGACGGATGTGCTGGTCGTCACCGCAGGCATCACCACGGAAGAGGCGATCCGCGCCCGCGGGGCGCTGGACCGGGCCGGTGTGTCCGTCCGCCACCTGCATCTGAACACGCTGAAACCCTTTGACGCGGCGCAGATCGTGGACCATGCGGCCTCCGTCCGGCATGGGGTGATCACGCTGGAAAACCACCTTATCACCGGCGGCATCGGGTCCATGGTGGCCGAGGCTTTGGCCGAAGCCGGGCTGCCCCGCCGTCTGGTCCGGTTGGGGCTGCAGGACACCTATGCCCATGGCGGATCGCGCCCCTATCTGATGCGGCATTACGGGATGGACGCGCTGAGCCTTGTCCGCGCGGTGGAGCGGCTGACCGGGCAGGAGACCGGCATCGACGAGGCCGCGCTGGAGGCGGTCCGCGTCGATGCCGTCCATTCACTGGTGAAGGCCGAGGCGCTGTGAGCCGGTTTTCCGTCACCTACCGCCTGCGCGCCGCCGACCGGGCCGAGGCATTGGCCCGCGCCGAAGGCATCGCGCTGGAACAGACGGTCGAAATCCCGCGCGCCGTGGTGCCTGCGGGTTATGTCGCGGATGAGATCCTCGGCCGGGTCGAAGACCTAAGCCCGCTTGGCCCCGACCTCTGGCAGGCCATGATCAGCTATTCGCCTGACAGCGCGGGGGCAGAGCTGACGCAACTCCTGAATGTGGTCTTCGGCAATTCCTCGATCCAGCAGGGCATCCGCGTCACCGGGATCGACCTTGGGGACATCGTCGCCGCCCGCCACCCCGGCCCCCGCTTCGGCATCGAAGGATTGCGGCGGCTGACCGGGGCCACCGGCGGGATGATCGCGCCCGTGCTGAAACCGATGGGCCTGCCGCCCGAAGATTTCGCCCGGCTGGCTGCCGGCTGTGTCCGCGGCGGCGCGGATATCGTGAAAGAGGATCACGGGCTGGCCGGTCAGCCGACCGCCCCGTTCCGCGCCCGGGTCGAGGCTGTGGCCCGCGCCGTGTCTGAAGAGAACGCCCGTAGCGGGCGCCGCGCGCTGTTTTTCCCCAATCTTTCGGGCAGGCCGGAGGAGATTGAGGACAACCTGCGCTTTGCCAAAGAGGCGGGCGCGGGTGGCATTCTGGTGATGCCCGGCCTCTTCGGCTTCGGTCTGGTGGAGCGGATTGCGCGGGATAGCGCGCTGGACCTGCCGGTCATGACGCATCCGGCCTTTCTGGGGCCTTACGTGCTGGCCCCCGACACCGGGTTCGACCATGGTGTGCTGTTCGGCACGATCCAGCGGCTGGCCGGGGCCGATATTTCGGTCTTCCCGAACGTGGGCGGCCGTTTCGGCTTTACCGTCGCCGAATGCGCCCAGATCGCCACGGCCTGCCGCAGCGCGGACGGCCCCGGCCTGCCGATGCTGCCCAGCCCCGGCGGCGGGATGAGCGTCGAGCGCGCTGCCGACATGCAGGCGATGTATGGAAAGGATGTGGTCTTCCTCTTGGGTGGCAGCCTGCTGAAGGACCCCAGCCGGATCGACATGGCGGTCGCCGCCATGCGCAATGCTCTGGACAAAGCCCAGACCGGCGGTTGACAGACCCTGCGCAAAGGCCACCCTATGCAGGCACGGGGCGCCATGCGGAGGGGGCTATGACACGGCGACAGCTTGTCCTTCTGACTGCGGCGGCCGGGACCTGCCTGCTGTTGCTGGCGGTCTGGCAGACCAACCGGATTGCGCTGCGTCACTATCTGGCCGCCGGTTCGGCCCGGGCGGAATCGGCCCTGCGCCTGACCGTCAACGCGCTGGAGGGCGACCTTGCCCGCTATGAGGTGGTGCCGCAGCTTCTGGCCGATCTGGACGCCATCCGCCAGTTGATGAGCTTTCCGGAAGATCCCGTCCGCCGCGTGGCCATCGACCTGCTGCTGGAGGACCGGGCCGATACTTTGGGGGCCTCCGACATCTACATCATGACGCCGGACGGCGATACGATTGCCGCGTCGAACCACCGCAGGCCGGACAGTTTCATCGGGCAGAACTTCAACTACCGCCCGTATTTCCAGGAGGCCGCCGCCGGAGGTCTGGGCCGGTTCTACGGCGTGGGCACCACTTCGGGCGTGCGGGGCTATTTCTTCTCGGCCCCGGTGCGCGATCAGGCCGGGCAGATTGCCGGGGTGATCGCCGTCAAGATCGGCGTGGACCGGATCGAGGCCAGCTGGCGCGGCAATGAATACCGCACCTTCGTCTCGGACCCCGAGGGGATCGTCTTCCTGTCGTCGGACCCGCGGCTGGTCTACGGCAGCCTCTGGCCGCTGACCGCCGAACGCATCGCCCGCACCGAATTGTCCCGCCGCTACTCGGACCGGCCGCTGGACGGGCTGGATCTGCGCCAGACGGTGACCGAGGGCACCGCCACCGCCTTCATCACCCCCGACCCCGGCATGACCCCGATAGAGACCATCGCCGTGCATCAGGACATGCCAGAGGCGGGCTGGACCGTGCATGTCCTGCTGGACGCGGCGGGCGCTCGGACCGAGGCGCGGGTGGCCACCGTCACGGCGCTTCTCCTCCTGTGTCTGGCGGCTTTCGGCGCGGTCGTCTTCTGGCAGCGCCGCGCCCGGATTGCCGAGCGGATGGAAATGCAGACCCGCGCCAAGGCCGATCTGGAACGCCGGGTGGAGGAGCGCACCGCCGATCTGGAACGGGTGAATGTCCATCTGGAACAGGAGATCACCGAACGCCGCGCGACCGAGGCGGAACTGCGCGCCGCGCAGGCCAATCTGGTGCAGGTGGGCAAGCTGGCCGCCCTTGGCCAGATGTCCGCCGCGCTGAGCCATGAGATCAACCAGCCGCTGGCCGCCGCCCGCAACTATGCCGACAGCGCTGCCATTCTGATCGGGCGCGGCGATCTGCCCCGCGCGCAGGAAAACATCGGCCATATCCTGTCGCTGATCGACCGGATGGCCGCCATCGGGCGCCATCTGCGCAATGCCGCGCGCAAACCGAAGGACCGGCTGGAACCGGTACTGCTGCAATCCCTTCTGGCCGAAACGCAGGTGATCGTGGCCGGGCGGCTGGCCTCGGGCAAGGCGGTGCTGGAACTGGACGTGCCGCCGGACCTGCCCGCCCTGCGCGCGGGCGTGACGCGGCTGCAGCAGGTGCTGGTCAATCTGATCACCAATGCCGCCGATGCGGTCGAGGGGGAGGCGGACCGCCGCATCACCCTGACCGCCCGCGCGGTGGATGGCCGCGCGGTCCTGACCGTGCGCGACCGCGGCCCCGGCGTCCCCCCGGCGATTGCCGAGCGGATCTTCGACCCGTTCTTCACCACCAAGGGCGTAGGCGCGGGCCTCGGACTCGGTCTGTCGATCTGCTACAACATCATCCGCGACTTCGGGGGTGACATCGCAGTCACCGATGCCGCACCGGGCGCCCTGTTCACCGTGACCATCCCGCTTTACGGCGCGGTCGAGGCCGCTGCATGACGGCGCCACGCATCCTGCTGATCGACGATGATGATGAAATGCGCCGCTCAACCGCGCAGGCACTGGATCTTGCCGGGTTCACGGTAGAGCCCTTGGCCTCGGCCGAAGAGGGGCTTGCGCTGGCAGGCCCGGGCTTCAACGGCGCGGTGGTCAGCGATATCCGCATGCCCGGCATGGACGGGATGACCCTCCTCGGCCGGTTGCAGGAGGTGGACCCGGAAATCCCCGTGGTCCTTGTCACCGGCCATGCCGAAGTCCCCCTTGCGGTAGAGGCGATGCGGCGCGGCGCCTATGACTTCATCGAAAAACCCTTTGTCGTGCAGGAGCTGGCATCGGTCCTGCGCCGGGCGATGGATCACCGCGCACTGGTGATCGAAAACCGCCGGCTGCGCGCCGTGGCAGGCAAGCGCGACGATGTGGAGGCGCGTCTGCCCGGGCGCACACAGGTGATGGTGGACCTGCGCTACCGGCTGCGCGCCATCGGCGCCTCGGACGCGGATACGCTGATCCAGGGGCCGACCGGTGCGGGCAAAGAGGTGGTGGCGCGCGTATTGCACGACATCTCGCCCCGGGCGGGCAAGCCTTTCGTGGCCATCAACTGCGCGGCCCTGCCCGAAGCCCTGATCGAAAGCGAGCTCTTCGGCCATGAGGCGGGCGCCTTTCCCGGCGCGCTGCGCCCGCGCTATGGCAAGTTCGAACATGCCCGCGGCGGCACCGTCCTTCTGGACGAGATCGGGCAGATGCCGCTGGACATGCAGGCGAAACTGATCCGCGTCTTGCAGGAACGGGTGATCACCCGGCTTGGATCGAATGAAACGGTGGCGCTGGATGTGCGGTTCATCGCCACCTCGAAGACCGATCTGGCCGAGGCGGTGGCCGCGGGCCGGTTCCGTGAAGATCTGTTCTGGCGGCTGAACGTGGCTTTGTTGCAGGTGCCGCCGCTGTCGGTCCGGCGCGAGGATATTCCGCTGTTGTTCCAGCAGCTGATGCGCGAATCCGCAGCGCGGCATGGCGTCGCCGAAATCGAGGTGCCGCCCGCGCATCTGTCGGCGCTTGCTGCGCGCGACTGGCCCGGCAATGTGCGGGAACTGCGGAACATGGCCGAACGCTTCGTCCTGCGGATCGACGGCGCCGACCTGACCGGCCCCGCCCCCGGGGCGCGGCTGGCCGAACGGGTGGCCGATTACGAACGCAGCCTGATTGCGGGGGCCATCGCCGCCCATGGCGGGCGGCTGAAGCCGGTCTATGAGACGCTGGGGATCAGCCGCAAGACTCTGTACGAGAAGATGCAGAAACACGGGCTGGACCGCCGGCTGATCACCGACGCACCCGAGGGCGAGGCGGGCTGACCGAGCCCTTGGGTGGATTTCCACCCATGCCACGGGCCGCATGTTCCCGCTTCCACCCAAAACCCCCGATGCTGCGGATGAAAACCGCGCGCCCTGCGCAAGTTCACATTGGCGTGCGCGGCGGCTGGCCGTCTTCTGATCGCGTCGCCCGCAGCCGGAGGGGGCCGCGGCGCCATCACATCGCGTTTCTGGGAGGAAACCATGACCCTGACCAAGCTTCTGGGGGCGCTGGCCGCCGCCACCGTCCTGTCGTCCGCCGCCTTTGCCCAAGGCTACCCCGAGCGGCAGATCACCATGGTCGTTCCCTTCTCCGCCGGGGGACCGACCGACACCGTGGCCCGTCTGGTGGCCGAAAAGATGTCGGCCGATCTGGGCCAGCAGATCATCGTGGAAAACGTGGGCGGCGCAGGCGGCACGCTGGGCGCGGGGCAAGTCGCCGCGGCCGAGGCGGATGGCTACACCATCCTTCTGCATCACATCGGCATGGCCACCTCGGCCACGCTCTATCGCAGCCTGGCCTATGACCCGCTGACCGCCTTTGAATATGTGGGCCTTGTGACCGAAGTCCCGATGGTCATGGTCGCCCGTCCGGATTTCGAACCCGCCGATTTCCCGGCCTTCATCGAATATGTGAAGGCAAACAACGACACTGTGACCATGGCCAATGCCGGGATCGGCGCGGCCAGCCACCTGTGCGGCATGCTGTTCCAGTCGGCCATCGACACCCAGTTCGTCACCGTGCCCTACAAGGGCACCGGTCCGGCGATGACCGATCTGCTGGGCGGGCAGGTCGATTTCATGTGCGACCAGACCACCAATACCACCAGCCAGATTCAGGGCGGCACGATCAAGGCCTATGCCACCACCACGGCGGAACGTCTGGCCCTGTTCCCCGATCTGCCCACCGCCACGGAATCGGGCCTGCCCACCATGGAATTCGGCATCTGGCACGGCATCTACGCGCCGAAGGGCACCCCGGCCGAGGCCACCGACCGGCTGTCCGCCGCGCTGCAGGTGGCGCTGGCCGATGAGGGCGTGATCAAGGCCATGGCCGATCTGGGCACCGCGCCCTCCTCGGCCGAAGAGGCCACCCCCGCCGCGCTGAAGGCCAAGCTGGAATCCGAAGTCGCCCGCTGGAAGCCGGTGATCGAAGCCGCAGGCGTCTACGCCGACTGACCGCCGTTCCCGATCCCTGCCCCCGGCCCGATGGCCGGGGGTTTTCGCCTGCGGAGTGACCCATGGCATCCCCTTCCCGCGACACGACCGACATCACCACCGGCGCGCTTCTGATGGCCGCCGCCGCCTTCTTCGGCTGGCAGACCGCCGGGCTGAACATCGGCACGGCCTTCCGCATGGGGCCGGGCTATTTCCCGATGATCCTGTCGGGCCTGCTGTTCCTTCTGGGCCTGATCATCCTGCTGAAGGCCCTGAAAGGCCCCGCCGGAGAGCCCTTGGGCGCCATCGCCTGGCGCGGCATGCTGTTCATCCTGCCTGCCCCCATCTTCTTTGGCCTGACGGTGCGCGGCCTTGGCTTCGTGCCCTCGCTCTTCATCACCTCGCTGATCGCAGCCATGGCCTCGGCCCGGATGAAACCGCTGCCCGCGCTTTTGCTGGCGGTGGTTGTGACCATCTTCTCGACCCTGGTCTTCAGCTATGCGCTTGGCCTGCCCTTCCGCCGCTTTGGCCCCTGGCTTCCGTTCTAAGGACGCATGATGGATCTGTTTTCAAACCTCGCGCTCGGCTTCTCGGTCGCCTCCTCGCTGGAGAATATGTTCTTCTGCCTGATCGGCGTGATGCTGGGCACGCTGATCGGCGTCTTGCCCGGGATCGGCGCCACGGCAACCATCGCCATGCTGCTGCCCATCACCTTTCAGCTGGAGCCGGTGTCGTCGCTGATCATGCTGGCGGGCATCTATTACGGCGCGCAATACGGCGGGTCGACGACTGCCATCCTGATCAACATGCCGGGCGAAAGCTCCTCGGCGGTCACCGCGATCGACGGCTATCAGATGGCACGCAAGGGCAAGGCGGGTGTTGCGCTGGCCACAGCGGCGCTCGGCTCGTTCTTCGCGGGCACCGTGGCCACGCTGCTGGTGGCACTGTTTGCCCCGCCGCTGACCGAGGTCGCGCTGAAATTCGGCCCGGCCGAGTATTTCAGCCTGATGGTCCTTGGCCTTGTCATGTCCATCGCGCTGGCCCACGGGTCGATCATCAAGGCGCTGGCGATGGTGGTGCTGGGCCTGCTTCTGGGGCTTGTCGGCAATGACATCTTCGAAGGCACGCCGCGGTTCACCCTTGGCATCACCGCGTTTTCCGACGGGCTGAATTTCGTCGCGCTGGCCGTGGGTGTCTTCGGCATCGCCGAAATCCTGCGCAATCTGGAGGACGAGCACGACCGTCAGGTGCTGACCAGCAATGTCGGGCGGCTCTGGCCCACCAAGGAAGAGTTCAAGGCCATGTTCCCGCCCGTCCTGCGCGGCACCGGGCTTGGCTCAATCCTCGGCATCCTGCCGGGGGGCGGGGCAATCCTTGCGGCCTTCGCCTCTTACACGGTGGAAAAACGGCTGTCGAAGAACCCGAAGGAATTCGGGCAGGGCGCCATTGCGGGCGTGGCCGGGCCGGAAAGCGCCAATAATGCGGGCGCGCAGACCAGCTTTATCCCGCTCTTGACGCTGGGGATCCCGGCCAATCCGGTGATGGCGCTGATGATCGGGGCGATGATCATCCAGGGCATCGTGCCCGGACCCAATGTCGCCGCCGAAAAGCCCGAGCTGTTCTGGGGCATCATTGCCAGCATGTGGATCGGCAACCTGATGCTGGTCGTCCTGAACCTGCCGCTGATCGGGCTCTGGGTGAAGCTGCTGAAAGTGCCCTATTTCGTGCTGTTCCCGATCATCATGGCCATGTGCGCCATCGGGGTCTATTCGGTGCGGTCGTCGCCCTGGGACCTCTATGCCGTCGCCTTCTTCGGCCTTCTGGGCTATGCGATGGTCAAGCTGCGCTGCGAACCGGCGCCCCTTCTGCTGGGCTTCGTCCTTGGCCCGCTGCTGGAGGAAAACCTGCGCCGCGCCATGATCATGTCGCGGGGGGATGCCACCACCTTCGTGTCGCGCCCGATCAGCCTGACCCTGCTCGTGCTGGCCGTGGCGGTGCTGGTCGTGGTTCTGCTGCCGCAGGTCCGCAAAAGCCGGGATGAGGTCTTCACCGACAGCGATGCCTGATCCTTGCCGGGCGCCCCGATGCGGGCGCCCGGTTCCGTTTCACCACAGGGAGGAAAGACGATGAAACCGATGACCCGCCGCGCCGTTCTGGCGCTGACGGCTGCCGTTGCCTGTGCCACGGCCGCCCCTGCCCTTGCCGAATATCCCGAACGCCCCGTTGAACTGATCATCCCCTTCGCCGCGGGCGGGTCCACCGATGTGGTGGGCCGCATCGTGGCCGAGCGGATGAGCGCGGAGCTGGGCCAGCAGGTGATCGTCCAGAACGTGGGCGGCGCGGGCGGCAGCCTTGGCGCCCAGCAGGTGGCCGAGGCCGAGGCGGATGGCTACACGATCCTGATGGGCACGGTGGCGACCCATGCGCTGAACCCGCTGATCCTGAAAGAAAAACCCTATGATCCGGTGGCGGATTTCGCCCCGGTCTCGCTTCTGGTGCTGGTGCCCAACGTGCTGGCCGTGAACCCGGAACTGCCGGTCACCACCGTGCAGGAGCTGATCGACCTCGCCAAGACCGAACCGCTGACCTACGCCTCCTCCGGCAATGGCACGCCGCTGCACCTGTCCGGAGAGCTGTTCAAGTCGATGGCGGGCGTGGACATCGTGCATATTCCCTACAAGGGGTCGGGCCCCGCGCTGACCGATGTGCTGGGCAATCAGGTGCCGATCATCTTTGACAACCTGCCCTCCGCCTCCAGCCATATCGCCAGCGGCAAATTGCGGGCGCTTGGCGTGACCACGGCGGAACGCGCGGCCTCCTTCCCCGACATCCCCACCATCGCGGAAACCCTGCCGGGGTATGAGACCTATACCTGGAATGCGCTTTTCGCGCCTGCGGGCACCCCGCCCGAGGCGATTGCCAAGCTGAACGCCGCCGCCAAGGCCGCCATGGCCGATCCGAAAGTGGTGGAACAGATGGCCACATTCTCGGCCACCATTGTCGCCTCCACACCGGAGGAACTGGCCACGCATGTGGCTGCCGAGATGGAGAAATGGGCGCCTGTGGTGGCGGACGCCAACGTCAGCATGGACTGAATGTAATACCCCGGGCCGGCCAGACCGGCCCGGGGTCGTTGTCTCTCAGCGCGCCAGAAGCGCGGCCACGATGCGGTCTGCCGCCTCTTCCGCGGTCAGATCGACGGTGTTCACCACCATCTCCGGCTCTTCCGGCGCCTCATAGGGGCTGTCGATCCCGGTGAAGTTCTTCAGCGCGCCGGAGCGGGCCTTCTTGTAAAGACCCTTCACGTCCCGCTCTTCCGCCACCGACAGCGGCGTGTTCACGAAGACCTCGAAGAATTCACCCTCTGCCATCAGGTCGCGCACCATCCGGCGTTCCGACCGGAAGGGCGAGATGAAGGCCGTCAGCACGATCAGCCCGGCATCGGTCATCAGCTTGGCCACCTCGCCCACGCGGCGGATGTTTTCCACCCGGTCGGCATCGGTAAAGCCAAGGTCGCGGTTCAGCCCGTGGCGCACGTTGTCCCCGTCCAGCAGGAAGGTGTGCTTGCCCATGGCATGCAGCTTCTTCTCGACGATATTGGCGATCGTCGATTTGCCCGAACCGGACAGGCCGGTGAACCAGACCACCGTGGGCTTCTGGTTTTTCAGCGCGGCATGGGCGTTGCGGTCGATGTCCACCGCCTGCCAGTGGATGTTCTGGCTGCGGCGCAGGGCAAAGTGGATCATCCCGGCGGCCACGGTGGCATTGGTCATCCGGTCGATCAGGATGAAGCCGCCCAGATCCGGGTTCGTGGCATAGGCCTCGAACGGGATGGCGCGGTCGGTCGAGATATTGACCACGCCGATGGCATTCAGGCCCAAGGTCTTGGCCGCCAGATGCTCCAGCGTGTTGACATTCACCTCATACTTCGGCTCGGTCACGGTGGCCGTGACGGTCTGGGTGCCGATCTTCAGAAGATAGGGCCGCCCGGGCAGCATTTCCGCCTCGGCCATCCACACGAGCGTCGCCTCGAACTGGTCGGCCACTTCGCAGGGATCGGCGGCGGCGGTGATCACATCCCCGCGCGAGCAGTCCACCTCATCGGCGAAGGTCAGGGTGACGGATTGCCCCGCCACCGCCAGATCCAGATCGCCGTCGAAGGTGACGATGGATTTCACCGTGGTCGTCTTGCCCGAGGGCAGCACCCGGATCGCATCGCCCGGCCGGACCTGACCTGCCCCGATCTGCCCGGCAAAGCCGCGGAAGTCGAGGTTGGGGCGGTTCACCCATTGCACCGGCATCCGGAACGGGCCTTCCTGCATCCGGGCGCTGTTCACCGGCGCCTCTTCCAGATGCTGGAGGAGCGTCGGTCCTTCATACCACGGCATATCGGCGCTGCGGGCGGCGATATTGTCGCCCTTCAGCCCGGAAATCGGGATCGGCAGGAAGGTCTCCATCCCGATCTGGCGGGCGAAATGGCTGTAGTCCTTGACGATTTCATTGAACCGTTCGGCGGAATAGCCCACCAGATCCATCTTGTTGATCGCCAGCACGATGTTGCGGATGCCCAGCGTCTGCACCAGATAGCTGTGCCGCCGGGTCTGGGTCAGCACACCCTGCCGCGCGTCGATCAGGATCACCGCAAGGTCCGCCGTCGAAGCGCCGGTCACCATGTTGCGGGTGTATTGCTCATGCCCGGGGGTATCGGCCACAATGAACTTGCGCTTTTCGGTGGCGAAGAAGCGATAGGCCACGTCGATGGTGATGCCCTGTTCCCGCTCGGCCGCCAGACCGTCCACCAGCAGGGCAAAGTCGATCTCGCCGCCCTGGGTGCCGACCGCTTTCGAATCTTTCTCAAGGCTGGCCAGCTGATCTTCGAAGATCATCTTAGTGTCGTAAAGCAACCGCCCGATCAGCGTGGACTTGCCATCATCCACCGACCCGCAGGTGATGAAACGCAGCATGGTCTTGTGCTGGTGCTTGTCCAGATAGGCGTCGATATCCTCGGCGATCAGCGCCTCGGTCACATAGATCGGGTCTTTTTCCGTGGTGGTCATCAGAAATAGCCCTCCTGCTTCTTCTTCTCCATGCTGGCGGACTGGTCATGGTCGATGGCCCGGCCCTGCCGTTCCGAGGTGGTGGTCAGCAGCATTTCCTGAATGACCTCGGGCAGGGTCTTGGCCTCGGATTCGACGGCGCCGGTCAGCGGGTAGCAGCCCAGCGTGCGGAACCGGATCGACCGGGTGACCGGGGTTTCGCCGGGGGCCAGCGGGAAGCGGTCGTCATCCACCATCAGGATCAGGCCGTTCCGTTCCACCGTGGGGCGGGGCGCGCTGAAATACAGCGGCACGATCTCGATCCCTTCCAGATGGATGTATTGCCAGATGTCCAGTTCCGTCCAGTTGGACAGCGGGAAGACACGGATGCTTTCACCCTTGGATTTGCGGGTGTTATACAGCTTCCACAATTCCGGCCGCTGGTTCTTCGGGTCCCAGCGGTGGTTGGCCGAGCGGAACGAGAACACCCGTTCCTTCGCGCGCGACTTCTCCTCATCGCGGCGGGCGCCACCGAAGGCCACGTCGAAATTGTATTTGGTCAGCGCCTGTTTTAGACCTTCGGTCTTCCACATGTCGGTGTGCAGGCTGCCGTGGTCGAAGGGGTTGATCCCCTGCTCCATCGCCTCGGGGTTGTGATGGACCAGAAGCTCCATCCCCGCATCCCGCGCCGCCTTGTCGCGCAGGTCATACATGGCGCGGAACTTCCATGTCGTATCGACATGCAACAGCGGAAAGGGCGGCGGGGCCGGATAGAAGGCCTTCTTCGCCAGATGCAGCATGCAGGCGGAATCCTTGCCCACCGAATACAGCATGACGGGGTTGTCGGCCGCGGCCACCACCTCGCGCATGATGTGGATGCTTTCAGCCTCCAGCCTCTGGAGGTGGGTCAGCGTTTTCTGAGAGATCATCGCCCTGCCATCGCAACACGGAATATTTTCCTGCCTCATGCCACAGAGCCCCGGCAAAGTTAAGGCAAACCGCAGGAATTCCGGTGTTTCGGCCCAAAAATCCGCAGCGGGCGCCGGGCCGCGAATGGCGTTCCGCAAAAGACTGTGGCCGGACGAAAGCCGCCCGGCCACAGGCCCCCGCGCAGAACGGCGGAAAGATCAGAACGGGCTGTCGGGGAAGTAGAAGCGTTCGGCGTTCTCCGGCGTGATCAGGGTCGAGCCGATGATGAACCGGCCATAGACCGGCGTGGACGACACGAAGCGCAGCGCCGTCATCTCGATCGCGGCGGAAATCAGCGCCGGCGGATAGGTGACATCGACCGGCAGCTGCGGATCCTTGTCCATGATCCGCTTGACGATTTCCTTCATCCCGGCGCCGCCGATGATCCACATCTCCTCGGTGCGCCCCGCCTGAGCAATGGCTTCCATCGCGCCGATAGCCATGTCGTCATCGGCCGCCCAGACGGCGTCGATCTGCGGATATTTCGACAGATAGTCCTGCATCACGGTGAAGGCGTCGTCGCGGTTCCAGTTGCCGTGCTGCTTGTCCAGAATCTCGATGCCCGAGCCTTCGATGGCTTTTTCGAAAGCATCCACCCGCTCGTTGTCCAGGGTGGTGGGGATGCCGCGCAGGATCACGATCTTTGCGCCCGAGGACAGGTTGGCCTTGAAGTAATCGCCCGCAACCCGGCCGAAAGCGGTGTTGTCGCCCGCCACATACAGATCTTCGATGCCTTCGATGGCCAGACCGCGGTCGGCCACGGTCACCCATTTGCCCGCATCCTTCACCGCCTTCACCGGCCCGGTCAGCGGCTCGCTCTCAAAGGGCAGGATCACCAGCCCGTCGATGTTGCGGGTGGCCAGCATATCCTCAAGGTCATCGACCTGCTTGCCCGGCTCGCCCGCGGTGGCGAGGACGAATTTCAGCTGCGGATAGGTGGCCTCCAGCCGCTTGATGGTTTCCTGCGCGTGCCAGTTCAGCCCGCCCATAAAGCCATGCGTGGCCGAAGGGATCGAAACCCCGATGGTATAGGTCTGGTCCTGCGCGGCCACCTTGGTTGCCGTGGCCGCCCCCACGGCCAGAACGGCGGATGCCTTGAAGAATTGACGACGTTCCATGTCTTCCTCCCATGTTGCCGCGCGTCCGCGGCGTGATCACCGCCCTTCGGCAGTGGATTTCCGCCGTTGCAGCACAACGGCCAGCACGATGATGACCCCCTGGATCGCGCCGTTCAGATAGGGCGAGACCAGATCGGCCAGATTCAGGATGTTGTCGATCAGCGACAGGATCAGGACGCCCACCACGGTGCCCCAGACCCGGCCATAGCCGCCCTTCAGCGCGGTCCCGCCGATGATGACCGCGGCAATCGCCTCCAGCTCCCACAACAACCCGGTGGAACCCGAGGCCGAACCGAGCCGCGGGACGTAAAGGATGGTGGCCAGCCCGACGAGGATGCCGAGGAGGACATAGGTCATGAGGAGCACCCGCTCCACCTTGACCGCGGAATAGCGGGCGACCTTGTCGTTCGACCCGATGGCCTCGCAATAGCGGCCGAACCGGGTGTGGCGCATGGCGATTTCACCCAGAATGGCCACCACGGCAAAGACGATGATCGGCCATGCGATGCCGAAGGGGCCTTCGTAATAGACCGGGCGATAGAACTGCCGCGCCTCGAAATCGAGGCTGAGCGTGCCGCCATCGGCGATCCATGTCACAAGGCTGCGGAAGATGCCCATGGTCCCAAGGGTAACGATGAAGGGCTCGATCCCCGCCCTTGTGACCAAGAGCCCGTTCCCCAGACCCGCCAGAAGCCCCACGCCAAGCGCCACCGCCATGCCCGCCAGGACAAGGCCGTAACCAATGCCCATGATCGGGATCAGATAGTTCATCGCAAGGATCATCATCCCCGCGATAAAGGCCGCCATCGAGCCCACCGACAGGTCCAGCCCGCCCGAGGTGATGACGAAGGTCA
Organism: Neotabrizicola sp. VNH66; assembly: GCF_049445895.1. Taxonomy (NCBI): domain Bacteria; kingdom Pseudomonadati; phylum Pseudomonadota; class Alphaproteobacteria; order Rhodobacterales; family Paracoccaceae; genus Neotabrizicola; species Neotabrizicola sp. VNH66. The sequence continues at coordinate 34,840 of NZ_JBMSDW010000005.1, read as the reverse complement.
TGCCCACGGCGATCATCCCGATGAAGGCCGACCGGGCCAGCACATTGGTGATATTGCCCGCCGACAGAAAGTTGGAATTGAGGAAGGCGCCCAGCAGGATCAGCAGGACGAGCGCCACCACAGGGCCAAGGGTGGAAAGATCAGGCTTGCGCATCAGTGGCGGTCCTTTCGGCAGGGCCGGTTTCCATGGTCCCCATCACCAGCCGCACCACGGCGGTCTCGGAGATGGCACTGCCTTCCAGCTCACCCGCGACACGGCCCTGCCGCATCACCAGCACCCGGTCGGACAGGCCAAGGATTTCGGGCATGTCGGATGAAATGACGATCACGCTCCGCCCCTCGCGGGCGAGACGGTCGATGAAATGGTAGATCTGGCTTTTGGTGCCGATGTCGATGCCGCGGGTGGGTTCGTCGATGATGATCACCTCCGGCTCGGGCAGCATGATCTTTGCCAGCAGCAGCTTCTGCTGGTTGCCACCGGACAGGTTGCCCACGGCCATGTCCCGCCGCGGGGCACGAATGTCGAAATCGCCAATGGCCTGCGTCAGCGCCGCCTCTTCCGCCACGCGGCGGATCAGCGGTGTGCCAAAGCGCGGCAGGGTCGAAAGGGTCAGGTTCTCGCGCAGGGTCTTGCCCAGCAGAAGCCCGCGTTCCTTGCGGTCCTCGGTCAGATAGGCGATGCCCTGTTCGGCGGCCTGCGCCACATTGCGCAGCGTAATCTCGGTGCCGTTGCGCAAAACACGGCCGCTGTGCGGGCGCAGGCCCACCAACCCCTCGGCCAGTTCGGTGCGGCCCGAGCCCACAAGCCCGGAAATCCCCAGCACCTCGCCCCGCCGCAGCCGGAACGACACGTCTCGGACCAAGGGCGGCACATCGAAGCCTTCGACCTCCAGCACCGTTTCGCCAAAGCTGGCGCGGCGCGGCGGAAAGATGTCCTTCAGGTCACGCCCCACCATGGCGGTGGCCATTCCGTCCTCGGTCAGCTCGCCCCGCAGGGCCTGCCGCACCACGGCCCCGTCGCGCAGAACGGTGATACGGTCGGCCAGATGGGTGACTTCCTCCAGCCGGTGCGAGGTGTAGAGAAGCGCCACCCCGGCCGCCCGCAGCCGGTCGATCGTGCGATACAGGATCTCGACCTCGCGCCCGGTCAGCACGGCTGAGGGTTCGTCCATGATCAGGACCCGCGCCTTGCGCGACAAAGCCTTGGCGATTTCCACCATCTGGCGGTCGCTGACCGGCAGGTCGCGGATACGGGCATCCGGGCTGACCCGGCATTCCAGCTGATCCAGCAGCGCCTGTGCCCCCTCGCGCATGGCGCGGTGGTTCAGAAACCATCCCCCCATCTCGCGCCCCAGCCAGATATTTTCGGCCACGGTCAGGTCTTGCGCGAGGTTGAATTCCTGATGGATGACGACGACGCCCATCCCCTCGGCCTGGGGACCCGAGCGGAAGGGCGCCGGCGCCCCATCCAGCAGCACCTGCCCCGAGGTCGGGTCCAGATAACCGCCGAGGATCTTCATGATGGTGGATTTCCCGGCGCCGTTCTCGCCGATCAGCGCATGCACCTCTCCGGGATACAGCGCAAAGTCGATGCCGTGCAGCACCTCGATCGGGCCAAAGGACCGCCGCACATCCTGAAGGGCCAGCGCGGGCGTCATATGCGGACCCATGCGCCGTTGCGCTTGCCCGATTGCACGCAGGCCGCGACAAAGCGCATCCCCGAAAGCCCGTCGGTCAGCGTGGGATAGAGCACGCCGTCGGGCGCGGGCTGGCCCGCCTGCCGGGCGCGGATGGCGCGGGCGGCTTCGGCATAGATATTCGCGAAAGCCTCCAGATAGCCTTCCGGATGGCCACCCGGCACACGGCTGACGCGCTGCGCCTCGGGCCAGGCGCCTGCGCCGTTGCGGGTCAGCATCTGCTTCGGCTGGCCCAGCCGGGTGAACCACAGCCGGTTGGGGTCTTCCTGCGACCATTCGATCCCGGCCTTTTCGCCGTAAATCCGCAGCCGCAGCCCGTTCTCATTCCCCGGTGCCACCTGTGACGCCCAAAGCGTGCCCTTCGCCCCGCTGCCATAGCGCAGCATCACATGGGCGTTGTCGTCCAGCATCCGGCCCGGCACGAAACTGTGCAGATCGGCGGCCAGCGTCTCCGGCTCTTCCCCCACGACAAAGGCGGCAAGGTTCCACGCATGCGTCCCGATATCGCCAAGCGCGCCACCCAGACCGGCCCGCGCCGGATCGGTGCGCCATTCCGCCTGTTTCGAGCCCTTGGCCTCGACCGGCTCGCTCAGCCAGTCTTGCGCATATTCCACCTGCACCAGCCGCAGCGGACCCAGCTCTCCGGCTGCGATCATCGCCCGGGCCTGCCGGATCAGCGGATAGCCGGTGTAATTATGCGTCAGTATGAACAGCGCCTGCGATGCTTCGGCCGCCTTTTGCAGCTTCTTCGCCTCGTCCAGCGTGGCGGTCAGCGGCTTGTCGCAGATCACATGGATGCCGCGTTTCAGAAACTCGATGGCCGGGGCGGCGTGCATGTGGTTGGGCGTGACGATGGCCACCGCCTCGACCCCGTCCTTCCGCCGCACCTCGCGCTGCGCCATGGTGCGGAAATCGTCATAGCTGCGGGCCGGGTCCAGCCCCAGATCGGCGCCCGAGGCCCGCGCGCGTTCGGGATCGGAGGACAGCGCGCCGGCCACCAGCCGGAACTGCCCGTCCAGCCGTGCGGCAAAGCGGTGCGTCTGCCCGATGAACGCGCCTTGCCCGCCGCCCACCATGCCCAGCCGGATCGGTTCCATTCAGCCCTCCAGTCCCAGCATCCGCCGGTTCGCCGCCCGGTCGGTGGCGGCCCCGGCGAAATCATCAAAGGCGCGCTCCGTCACGCGGATGATGTGATCCCGCACGAAGGCCGCGCCTTCGCGCGCGCCGTCCTCGGGGTGTTTCAGGCAGCATTCCCATTCCACCACGGCCCAGCCGGGGAAATCGTATTGCGCCAGCTTCGAAAAGATCGCCCCGAAATCCACCTGCCCGTCGCCCGGACTGCGGAAGCGTCCCGCCCGGTCCACCCACGACTGGAACCCGCCATAGACGCCCTGCCGCCCGGTCGGGTTGAACTCGGCATCCTTCACATGAAACATGCGGATGCGGTCGTGGTAGATGTCGATGTGGTCGAGGTAATCCAGCTGCTGCAGCACGTAATGCGACGGGTCGAACAACAGGTTCGCGCGCGCATGGTTTCCGGTGCGCGCAAGGAACATCTCATAGCTGATGCCGTCGTGCAGATCCTCGCCGGGGTGGATCTCATAGCAGATGTCCACGCCGCACTCCTCGGCATGGTCCAGGAGGGGCAACCAGCGGCGGGCCAACTCGTCGAACGCCTCTTCCACCAGCCCCGGCGGGCGCTGCGGCCAGGGGTAAAGATAGGGCCATGCCAAAGCGCCGGAAAAGCTGGCCATCGCGGTCAGGCCCAGATTGCGGCTGGCGGTAAGCGCCAGTTTCACCTGATCCGCGGCCCAGTCGGCCCGTGCCGCCGGGCGCCCGCGCAGGGCCTCGGGCGCAAAGCCGTCGAACAGCGCGTCATAGGCCGGATGGACCGCCACCAGCTGGCCCTGAAGATGGGTCGAAAGTTCGGTCAGCAGCAGGCCGTGATCCGCCAGCCTGCCCTTCACCTCATCGCAATAGGCGGGTGAGGTCGCCGCCAGCGACAGGTCCAGAAACCGCGCATCCAGCGTGGGCATCTGCACCCCCGCATAGCCACACTCCGCCGCCCATCCGGCAATGCCGTCCAGACTGTCGAAAGGTGCGGCATCGCCGATGAACTGGGCAAGGAACAGGCCGGGGCCTTTGACCGTCCGCATCCGCTCCTCCCCCAGCATCAACGAAATGTAATCGGTTACAAGAACGATAGACGCGGCATGTAATCGGTTGCAAGATGATTCTTGCAACGCCATGCTGGTTGTTGATTGAGCGGCGTCCCGCCCCGCCGTATGGAAGGCGCATGAAGCACGAACGGCCAAGGATCAGTGATGTTGCCCGTCTGGCGGGGGTCTCCACCGCAACGGTCAGCCGCACCCTGTCCAACCCGGCCCTTGTCAGCGAAGAGACCCGCGCCGCCGTGGCCGAGGCGATCCGTGCCACCGGCTACCGGCTGAACCATGCCGCGCGCAACCTGCGCCACCGCCGCACCGGGGGCATCGTGGCTCTGGTTCCCAATCTGGCCAACCCGTTCTTTTCGCAGATCCTGTCGGGCATTGCGGCGGTGCTTGGCCCGGCGGGATACAATCTGCTGGTGGCCGATACCCGCACCGCCGACCCGGAGACGCTGCTGGCCTATGCCGAACCGTCGCGCGCGGACGGGCTGATCGTGCTGGACGGCGCCCTTCCGGCCGAGGCGCTGACCCGGGTTCCCGTGGTCGAGGCCTGCGAATGGGTGCCCGGTCTGGCCGCCCCGCGGGTGAAGATCGACAATCGCGCCGCGGCCCGGCTGGCCATCGACCATCTGGCCGATCTGGGCCACCGCCGCATCGGCCATGTCGCAGGCCCCGAAGGCAATGTTCTGGCCGAGGCCCGTCTGTCCGGCACGCGCGAGGCCTTGCGAGACCGCGGGCTGGTTCTGGAGGAGCATGCGCTGTATCCCGGCGATTTCGGCCTCGACTCCGGGCGCCGCGCAGCCGCGCTCTGGCTCGCGCAGCCGCGCGGCACGAGGCCGACGGCGATCTTCCTCGCCTCGGACGAAATGGCCTGTGGTTTCATCGGAGAGGTGCAGCGCCACGGCCTGTCCGTCCCGCGCGACCTTTCGGTCGTCGGCTTCGACGATATCGAGTTGATCGCCCATATTTCTCCGCCGCTGACCACGATCCGCCAGCCCCGGTCCGACATCGGCCGCGCCGCCGCGCAGCGCCTGTTGCGCCGGATCGACGGCACCGAGGACACCACCGAAGACACCATTCTGGACGTGCGGCTGATCATCCGCGACAGCACTGCCCGGCTGTGACCGCCGCTGATTTCCCGCTTGACCTTCCCATGAGGCAAGGCGCTATCCCTGTGCGGCCCAGCAAGGACAGAACCATGGAATTCCGTGTCGAGAACATGACCTGCAGCGGCTGTGTCCGCGGCGTGACCCGTGCCATTCAGGGGCTGGACCCCGCGGCAGAGGTGAAAACCGATCTCGATAACCGCAAGGTCGAGGTTGAGACGGCAGCCCCCCGCGCCGCCGTCATCGGCGCGCTGGCCGAAGCCGGGTTCACCGCGGTCTGAGCGCCTCATCAGGCAGGGTATAGACGGCAACCCGCCCGAAGCTGCGCACCTCATGCAGGCCAAGGGCTGTCAGCGGCTGCATGGCCGCCGCCGCCGCCCCGGGGCCGATGATGACCGGCGGGCCAAGAACCTTGGCCGCTTCCTGCAACCGTGCGGCAAGGTTCACCGCGGGGCCATGGGCGGTATAGTCGATCCGCGCGCCAGAGCCGACATCGCCCAAAATGGCTGGCCCCGTCTCCACCCCCACCCGGGTGCGGCCCAGGCCCAGTTCGGTTTGCAGCGTCGCAGTGGCCGCCACGATCTCGGCCGCGGCACTCAGCGCGGCATCTACATGGCCGGGCTGATCCAGCGGCGCGTTGAACAGCGCATGGACCGCATCGCCAACGATCTTGTCCACCATGCCGCCGTGGCGCAGAACCGCCGCCGTAACCACGCTGAAATACCGGTCCAGACAGGCGACCAGCGCCTCCGGCTCCATCGTGGCGGTCAGGGCGGAAAAGCCCTCAAGGTCGGTGAACAGTGCTGTCACCACCCGCCTTTCACCCGACAACCGCAGAAGATGCGGGTTTTCGGCCAGACGGGTGACCACCGCCCCGGGCAGGACCTGTCCCATCCTTGCGCGCAGCGCGCGCTCGGCCCGGGCGCTGCGGGCGGCGCGCAGGACCACGGCGGCGAGCGCGGACCCGGCCAGCACCGCGGGCGGCCCGGCGGGATCGGCCAGCAGGCCGGTGGCCAGATGCAGCGCGAAGGCCCCGCCCGCCCAGACTGCACCCATCCCGAAGGCCAGCGCCACGGCCGCAACCGGCGCCAGCCGCAGCACGGCAACAGCAAGCCCTGCACCGAAGAGGACCAAAGCCGCCGCTTCGGCCCATGGGGCCATAGCAGGACGGTGCGGCAAGGCCCCCGCCAAGAGCCCTTCGGCCAGATCGGCCGCGATCTGGACCGAGGGATACAGCGGGTCCGCCGCCGTGGGCCGCAGCCCGCCCCGCTGCGGCAGCGATGATCCGACGAAAACCACCGCCCCCTTCAGCTCGCCCTCGCGCAGCCGGCCCGCCACCACCGCCTCGGCCGGAAGGGTGCGGGCCAGACGGGCGGCCGCATCGCGCGGGCGAAAGCGCAACGTGGCCCCTGTCTCCAGCGGCAGGACCAGCCTATCGGACCGCAGCACCAGCCCCTCCGCACCGCCCGATATCACGGGCAGCGCCAGATGCCCCGCCCGGCGCAAAGCCTCGACCGGAAGGACGGGAAAGACCGTTCCCGCGGCCGAGACCGCAGCGGGCACCACGCGCACCCGGGCGGCATCATCCGCCGGCAGTGCGGCCGAGGCCAGCGTGGCCGCCGCGGCAAAGCCTGCACAGGGCGCCTCGGCCCCCGGGGCGGACCACAGGAACGGCCGCGCCGATTCCGCCACGGCAAGCGGCGGCGCGGCGGGCGCGGGTCCCGGTTGGCCCGACAGCAGAAGGCCCAGCACATTGGGCGCGGCCATCAACCCTGCGGCCAGCGCCGCATTCGCAGGGTCTTCCCCGCAATTCCCGGCAAAGACGATGTCCCAGGCCACCACGGCCGGCCCGGCCGCGGCCAAAGCCTGCGCCAGCCGGGCCGAGGCCGCGCGGTCCCACGGGCGCCCGTCCTCATCCGCGGCGCCGATGTCGATGACCCGCACCGGAACCGGAGGCGCAGGCGCGGCCAGTATCATCCTGTCGAACACCCGCTCCTGCCAGCCGGTCAGCCAGCTAGGCGCCCGCGCCAAAAGCGCCGCTCCGGCCAGGCACAGGGCCAGTGCCACGATCCCCGCCGCCGACCGGCGCAGAAGATCAGCCATCCGCGGCAGCCTCGGCCCGCAGGGTAGAGAGGTTGCAGGTGAAGACGCCGCCTGCCTCGGTCAGCACGCCCTCATCGCGGAAATCCTGCAGCACGCGGTTCACCTTCGGACGGCTGGCCCCCAGAAGGGCGGCCAGCTCGCCCTGGCTCATCCCCGGGGCAAGGCTGGCGTCTTCCGGGATGTCCTCGCCATGCAGCTGCGCCAGCGCGAACAGGAAGAACCGCGCCACCCGGGCCCGAAGCTGGTAAAGCGCGATCCCCTCCAGCTGCGCCGTCGTCTCGCGCAGCATGGCGGCCAGATGGGCCAGCGCGCTTTCGTTCAGCGCGGGGTGACGGGCGGCGATCTCCCGAAAGGCACGGCGGGTCAGGACGAACCCCTCGACCGCCGTGATCGCGGTCGCATCGGCAGACCGCGGCTGGCCGTCAAACAGCGCCAGTTCGCCCAGCATCTCGCCGCCTTCGGCCTGCCGCAGCGCCAACTCGCGCCCGGCGGCCGTCAGCAGCGCGATCCGCACCCGCCCGTCAGCCAGCGCGACCAGCCAGTCGCCACTGTCACCCCGCTGGAACAGCATCTCGCCCGGCTGCCAGCGGCGCGGCTGCGCGGCCAGCGCCAAAGCCTCCAGCGCCTCGGGCGGAAGGCCTGCAAACATGCGGAAGGATTTCCAGAAGCCCCGGCCAGCCATGCGCCCCCCTGTGCCGCAGCCATGCTGCGCCATGGGGCGGCGGGCGGCAAGCCCTGCGGCGGATCAGGGGGTCAGACCGAGCGAGGCGAAGGCCTCTTCCACCCGCGCCGCGCCCCAGACCACCACCTCGCCCGGGGCGGCGCCTGCGGCGAGTTCCACCCCGTCACCCGGGTTCAGAACCCGCGTGACGCCCGCGCCGGTGACGGCAACCTGCCCGCGCTGGCAGAAGACGGCCCATACCCCCCGGCTGGGTCCGGCGAAGAAGCGGGTGCCACGGACGCCGATTTCACCAAATCCGGTCTCGAACACCAAATCGACCGGCGGCAGGCTATCATCGCGGTCAAAGACCAGCGCCCCGCCCGAGGCCCCGGAGAGCGTGATCTCTCCGCCCACATCGGCCAGCCATGAGGTCAGCACCACCTCGGTCGCGGGACCAAGGTTCAGCTTGGTGTCCTCTTGCAGAATCAGCAGCGCCAGCGCCGCCTCTCCTGTGGCAACCGTATCCCCGTCCGACAGCTTGTCACCGGGCGCCATGGGCAAGGTCTGGCCCATATGCGTCAGGCTGGCGGCACCGCTCACCTCCTGCGCCAGACCGATCGGCGCCTCGGCCCGGGCCAGATGCGGCAAAAGCGGCACCAGCGCGGCGCCGAGAAGCGTGGAACGGCGGGTCAGATGCGGCATGGAATGCTCCTGTCAAAACGGGGGATCAAACGGTCAGGCCCACAAGGGCAAAAGAATCCTGCACCCGGCCCGGCGACCATTCGGCCACCGGCGGAGGCGCGGGCACACCGCCCAACGGCGGTTGCACGCCCATACCCGGACCGGGCACGGAGACAGGCGGCGGGCCAGAACCGGGCGGTGGCGGCACAGGGCTTCCCGGCTCCACCACCAGAACGGCGGGCTTCAGATCCAGGCCTTCGCCCGCGGCAAGGCTGGCCAGCAGGACGCCGCCCCGCGACACCTCGGCCCCGCCTTCCTTCACGAAGACGGCACCCTGTCCAACACTATCCAGAAACACCCGTGAGGCGGCCAGCATCACCTCAAACTCCTGCCCGTCGCCGGTGGCGCTGACAAGGATCGGCGCCGCAGTGCTGCGCCGGTCCACCACCGCGATCCCGCTGATGTTCAGGCTGGAGAGGGAATCGGCCGCGGAAATCTCCACCTCCGTCCGCTCTCCGGCGTTCACCCTTGTGCCATCGGCCAGCGCCAGTTCCGCCAGACTGCCGCGCCCGGTGTGCAGCCGCGATCCCGGCGCCAGTGCCGCCCCGGGTTTCAGCGGAGAAACCGCGCCATCGGCATGAAGGATCGCCCCCTCGCCACTGGCGGCCACCACCACGGCCGAAGCCGAAGATGCCCGTGCCGCCGCCGGAAGGGTCGCGATCAAAGGGGCAAGAATCAGGATACGGCGGGAGATCATGGCAGGCCGGGGCAAGGGTTCGGGCCGCAAAACCCTATGCCGCATGCGCCCTTGCGGCAAGTTCCGCCGGGAACAGGGTCAGCCGCCCGCCATCAGCGCGGCCAGCACCGCCTGCGCGCTGGCGCTGTCCCATTCAGCATCGCCGATCAGCCGCGCCACCTCCTGCCCATCGGGGTTCAGGATCACCGTCACCGGCAGGCCCATGACTCCCATCGCCCGCGACAGGCCCGATTTCGGGTCGCGCAGCACCGGCAGATTGGCAATCGCCGCCTCGTCATAGAACCGGCCGATGGCGGCCGGATCGTTGCGCCCCGTCGCCACCGGCACCACAGCCAGATCGGGGATCGCCGCCTGAAGCCGGTCCAGCGAGGGCATTTCCCGCCGGCAGGGCGCGCACCATGTGGCCCAGAAATTCAGCACCACCCATTTGCCGTGATAGTCGGACAGGCTGGCAGGCTGGTCGTCCAGCGTGACCAGCGCGGCCTCGGGCACCGCGACCGGCGCCTCGTGCAGGGCCAGTTTCTGCATGTCGCCTTCGCGGAGCGTTGCGGCCTCCTGTGCCAGCCCCGGGTTTGCACCAAGCGCCAAGGCCGTATAAAGCACCGCCAGAGTTTTCCGCATCGCAACCTCCCGCCCGATAGGCCCGACCATGACCGCTTCCGACACGTCCAAAGCCGCCAACCAGATGTGGGGCGGGCGTTTCGCCGAAGGGCCGGACGCGATCATGACGGCGATCAACGCCTCGATCGGGTTCGACAAGCGGCTTTACGCGCAGGACATTGCCGGGTCGCGCGCCCATGCCGCCATGCTGGCGGCAACGGGCATCCTGACGGATAGCGATGCAAAGGCCATCGGGGAAGGCCTGCTCACGGTCTTGTCAGAGATCGAGGCCGGGACGTTCGAGTTCCGCACCGATCTGGAAGACATCCACCTGAACGTGGAATCCCGCCTGACCACCCTGATCGGAGAGCCGGGCAAGCGGCTGCACACAGGGCGGAGCCGCAACGATCAGGTCGCGGTCGACTTCCGCCTTTGGGTGCGCGATCAATGCGATGCCGCGATTTCCGGGCTGACCGCGCTGATGCAGGCCTTCCTGGCGCAGGCCGAACAGGGGGCCGATTGGGTCATGCCCGGCTTTACCCATCTGCAGACCGCGCAGCCGGTGACCTGGGGCCACCACATGATGGCTTATGTCGAGATGTTCGGCCGCGACCGTTCCCGCTTCATCGATGCCCGCGCGCGGATGAACGAATGCCCCCTCGGCGCGGCCGCGCTGGCCGGCACTTCTTTCCCTATCGACCGGCACATGACGGCGACGGCGCTTGGCTTTGACCGGCCCACGGCCAACAGCCTTGATTCGGTCAGCGACCGGGATTTCGCGCTGGAATTCCTGTCCGCCGCCTCGATCTGCGCGATGCACCTGTCGCGCTTTGCCGAAGAGCTGGTGATCTGGTCCTCGGCCCAGTTCCGCTTCGTCCGGCTCAGCGACCGCTGGACCACCGGGTCGTCGATCATGCCGCAGAAGAAGAACCCCGATGCGGCCGAACTGCTGCGGGCCAAGCTGGGCCGCATCCTTGGCGCAACAGTGGCCCTCTTCACCATCATGAAGGGCCTTGCCCTGACCTATTCCAAGGACATGCAGGAAGACAAGGAACAGGTCTTCGACGCCGCCGACAACCTGATGCTGGGGCTGGCCGCGATGACCGGCATGGTCAGCGACATGACGGCGAACCGCGCCAGCCTGACCGCCGCCGCCGCCAGCGGATTCTCCACCGCGACCGATCTGGCCGACTGGCTGGTCCGCCGCCTTGGCCTGCCCTTCCGTGAGGCGCATCATGTGACCGGCGCGCTGGTCGCCATGGCCGAAAAGGCCGCGATCGACCTGCCGGAACTGACCCTGGCCCAGATGCAAAGCGTTCACGCGGGCATCACGGACGAGGTGTTCGGCGTGCTTGGGGTTGAGAATTCCGTGAACTCCCGCACCTCCTACGGCGGAACGGCGCCGGTCCGGGTGCGCGAACAGATTGCCCGCTGGAAGGCCGCGCTGGCCTGAGGCAGGGTCACACGAACCCTTAAACGAGGCTTTTCATGCGTTTCCTTGCCGCCCTGTCCCTGCCCGTCCTGCTGGCCGCCTGCGGTGTCGATGGCGCGCCGAAGCCCCCGGCAGAACCCGGCGTGTCCATCAGCGGCGAGGCCCGCATCGGGGTGGTCGGCAAGCTGTGATCCGGCTGGCCGCCCTGCCCCTTCTTGGCCTGCTGGCGGCCTGCGCGGCACAACAGCCGCAGATGGGCGTGCATGTGAACACCGTCTCCGGGCAGGTCAGCCCCTCGGTCTCCACCTCGGTCGGCGGGCTGGCGATTTCCGCCAACGGAAGCGGCGGCGCAATCGGCACGCGGCTTGGTCCCATCGGGCTGAGCGCGGGGTTCTGACCACAAAGATTGCGCCACGCGCGCGCCATGCTATAGCAGCCGCAGCATATCGGTCGGCAAGGGCGCGGAAGATGGACCATTTTCTTTACAAGGCCGGCATCCTTCATGCCGAGGACGTGGCCCTGACCGACATTGCCGCCCGCGTCGGAACGCCATTTTATGTCTATTCCACCGCCACACTGACCCGCCATTTCAGCCTGTTCACCGAGGCGCTGGCGCCGCTGCCCCATCTGGTGTGCTTCGCCATCAAATCGCTGTCGAATGTGGCCGTGCTGAAGACGCTGGGCGATCTGGGCGCGGGCATGGATGTGGTCTCGATGGGGGAATATCTGCGCGCCCGGGCCGCGGGCGTGCCGGGAGAACGGATCGTATTCTCCGGCGTGGGCAAGACGCCCGCCGAGATCCGCACCGCGCTGGAAGGCGGCATCCGCCAGTTCAACGTGGAATCCGAACCCGAAATGCGGGCGATTTCCGAGATTGCGCTGTCTCTGGGCACGGTCGCGCCCATTGCGATCCGGGTGAACCCGGATGTCGACGCCCATACCCACGCCAAGATTGCCACCGGCAAGTCCGAGAACAAATTCGGCATCCCCATCGCCAAGGCCATCGCCGCCTATGCCGAGGCGGCCAGCCTGCCCGGGCTGAAGGTCGTGGGCATCGACGTGCATATCGGCAGCCAGCTGACCGAGCTTGCGCCCTTTGAGGCCGCTTTCCGCAAGGTGGCCGAACTGACGGAAACCCTGCGCGCCGCGGGCCATCAGATCACCCGGCTGGATCTGGGCGGGGGACTTGGCATTCCCTACACCCGGTCCAACGAGGCGCCGCCCCTGCCGGTGGAATATGCCGCCATGATCAAGCGCACCCTCGGCCATCTGGGCTGCGAGATCGAGATTGAGCCGGGCCGCCTGATCTCCGGCAACTCCGGCCTGCTGGTCAGCGAAGTCATCTATGTGAAGAACGGCGAAGGGCGGGATTTCCTGATCCTGGACGCCGCGATGAACGATCTGGTCCGCCCGTCGATGTATGACGCGCATCATGACATCATCCCGGTCACCGAGGCCGCCCCGGGCGCGCCGACCCAGCCCTTCGATGTGGTCGGGCCGGTGTGTGAGACCGGCGATACCTTTGCCAAACAGCGCGAAATGCCGCTGCTGGCCTCTGGTGATCTGGTCGCCTTCCGCTCGGCGGGCGCCTATGGCGCGGTGATGGCCAGCGAATACAATTCCCGCCCGCTGGTGCCCGAGGTGCTGGTGCGGGGGGATCAATTCGCTGTCATTCGGGAACGCCCGACCTATGAAGAGATGATCGCGCGCGATAAGCTGCCGCAATGGCTCTGACGCGGCTGCGTCGTGATGGCTTTGACGCGGCTGCCCGGTGCATCCGCATGGCGGAGGCGGAATGGCGGCGCAATCCCCGGAAAAAACCCTTGAGTCGCTGAAAACCCCGTTGCGTCTGACGCTGGCGGGGCTTTGGGCCGAACGGCTGATGCTGGCGTTCTGGCCGCTCTGGGTGATTCTGCTTCTGGGTTTCTCGGCCGCGGCCTTTGGCGTGCATGAACTGGGTCCGCTGCTGTGGTTGCAGATCGGGGCGGGCGCTGTGGCGCTGGCGGCAGTCGTCGCGCTGGCCTGGGGCCTGTGGCGGTTCCGAAAGCCAACTGCCGAGGATGCCCTGACCCGGCTGGACATGAGCTTGCCGGGTCGTCCGATTTCCGCCCTGCGCGACACCATGGCCATCGGCGCCGCCGACCCGGCCTCGCAGGGCGTGTGGCAGGTGCATCTTGCCCGCATGGCCGACCGCGCCCGTGCCGCGCGTCCCGTGCAGCCCGATTTGCGCCTGTCGTCGCGTGACCCCTATGCGCTCCGCTATGTGGCGCTGACCGCGGCGGTGATGGCCGCCCTCTTCGGCAGTTTCTGGCGGGTGACCGAGGTGACGGGGCTGCCCCCCGGCGCGGCCACCGCCATGCCCGGCGGCCCGGTCTGGGAAGGCTGGGCCAAGCCGCCCGCCTATACGGGCAAACCGACGATCTATCTGAACGACATTGCCGAAGGCCCGCTGGAGGTTCCGGTCGGGACCCGCATCCAGATCCGCGTCTATGGCACCGACGGGCTGGTGGTCGAACAAACCGTCGCGCAGGTCGCCCCCCCGCCCGAACCGCCCGCCGATGGCGCAACGCCCGCTGTGCCGCAGGGCCTTGCCGGGCTGACCGACCTGACGGTCAGCCAGTCGGGCCGTCTGGCCATCGAAGGCAACGGCGGCCGCACGTGGGAGGTGATCGCCACGCCGGATGCCCTGCCTGCGGTCGAGGTTTCCGGCGATATCGGGCGCGAGGCAGACGGCCGGTTCAAACAGGGGTTCAAGGCCAGCGACGATTACGGCGTGGTGGCCGGGACCGTGACGATCTCGCTGGATCTGGCAGCGGTCAACCGCAGCCACGGGCTGGTCATCGACCCCGAGCCCGTGGCGCCCGTGGTCCTTGATCTGCCGATGCCGGTGAAGGGCAAACGGGCCGAGATTGCCGAGACGCTGATCGACGACATCTCGGAATCGATCCTGTCGAACATGCCGGTGAAGATGGTCTTCAGCGTATCCGATGCCGCCGGCCAGACCGGCAGCGCGGAACCCTATGCCGTCACCCTGCCCGGCAAGCGGTTCTTCGATCCGATGGCCAATGCCGTGATCGAGATGCGCCGCGACATCCTGTGGAACCGCGAGAATGCAACCCGCGCGGTGCAGATCCTGAAGGCGATGATGTATCGCCCCGAGGATCTGTCCCGGTCGGAAAACGCGGCCAAGCGGCTGCGGGTGCTGATCCGCGAGATGGACAAGCTGAACGCCGCGGGCCCGATGACGACCGAAAAGCGCGACGAGGTGGTCAAGGAGCTTTGGGACATCGCCTTCATGTTCGAAGAGGGCGATCTCGGCTCTGCCTATGACCGGCTGCAACGCGCGCAGGACCGGCTGGAGGAGGCGATCCGCAACGGCGCCTCGCCCGAGGAAATCGACCAGCTGATGAAGGAAATGCAGCAGGCGATGCGCGATTATACCCGCGAACTGGGCGAAGAGGCGCAGCGCAATCCGCAGCCGCCGTCCGAAGGCGGGCAGGAAATCACCGGCGATCAGCTCCAGCAGATGCTGGACGAAATCCAGCGGCTGATGGAGGAAGGCAAGACCGCCGAGGCCATGGCCCTGATGGAACAGCTGCGTCAGCTGATGGAAAACCTGCAGGTCACCCAAGGCCAAGGCCAGGGCGAAGGTCAGGGCAACCAGTCGATGAAGGATCTGGGCGAGACGCTGAAGGACCAGCAGGGCCTGTCGGACGACGCCTACCGCGACATGCAGAAAGGCCGCAACGGCGAGGAAGGTCAGCAGGACCCCGGCGAACTGGCCGATCGCCAGCGCGAGCTGCGCCAGCGGTTGCAGGAATTGCAGGATGGCCAGTTGCCCGGTGATGGCACCGAACAGGGCGAAGCGGGCCGCGATGCGCTGGACCGCGCCGAAGAAGCGATGCGTCAGGCCGAAGAGGCGCTGGAAGAAGGCGACCTGTCCGGCGCGCTGGACCGGCAGGCCGAGGCCATGCAGGAAATGCGCGACGGGATGCAGGATTTCGGCGAGGCTCTGGCGCAGGAGCAGCGCGAACAGGGTCAGGACAACGGCGGCACCGAACAGGCGGGTCGGGTGGACCCCAATGCCGTTGATCCTCTGGGCCGCGAACCCGGCGATGCGGCGCGCATCGGCTCGGACAACAACATGGTGCAGAACGACCCCGATCAGCGCGCGCAGCAGCTTCTGGACGAAATCCGCCGCCGCTCGGGCGAGGCGGAGCGGCCGGACGAGGAACTGGATTACCTCAAGCGGCTTCTGGACATGTTTTGATCCGGCGACCCCGCCGGATCAGACCCGGGATCAGCCTCCCGGGGCAGCCGGGCTGATGGCATCGGTGGCATTGTCCATTGTCGAATTCAGCCAGAGCCGCAGCCCGTCCACGAAGAGGACATAGCTGTCCAGCGGCCCTTTCAGCGCGGGCACCAACGCGGCGATGCTGTCGGCCGTGACATAGATCACCGCAGCCACGAACAGCAGGAACACCGCCAGAAGGAACCCGCTGCGAAAGCTGTTGCCGCGGGTCAGGTCGGGCAGCGCCTCCACCTCGGCATCGGGGTTGCTGGCCCGCTCTCCGGGCTGGAGGGTCGAATTGATCTCTTCGACATCGGGCAGCAGGTCGCGGCGCGCAGCCGGTTTCGGCGGGCTGGGCGGCGGAGCGTCGGGGTTTTCCCCCTTCAGCATGGCCAGACGGCGGCGGGTCGCGCTGGCCGCCGAGGCGGGCGGCTCGATCCCGAGGTCGGGCTGCACCTGCATCTGGCCCTCGGCCTCGGCCTGACGCGAGGACTGGCGCTGCGCCTCGCTCCGGCGGGCCTCGGCCTCGCGCTCGGCCTCTTCGCGCAGGACGGAAAGGACGGAATCCTCCAGTGCCGCGGCAGGAGGCGCGACCGAAGGCGGGGGCGAAGGCTCATCCTCGTCCTCTTCCGGCAGCACAGGGGCCGGAACAGCCGCCGGGGCCGCAACACGCGGGGCAACGGCGGGCGGCGCGGCAGGCGGCAGGGATGCGGGTGCGGGTGCGGGTGCGGGCAGGTCGTCGCCGTAAAGCGCGGCCTCCTCCTCCAGGGCGAGTTCGTCTTCGGGACGCAACTGGAACCAGCCATGCCCGCAATTCGAGCATTGCACATCCCGCCCGCCGGGGGGGATGGCATCGTCCGGGACCTCATACCGCGCGTCACAATTCGGACAGGCCAACCGCATCAATCACTTCCCCGTCAAGGCATTGCCCGCCGCTGTTGTATCAACGATCCCGTGAACGGCCAAGACTTTGTGTCCCGGTCTTGTGCAATCCGCGGGCAACATGCGATGGAAGGCGGGGCTGCTGCATCATCTTGCGCCGCGGCCGGGGGACAAAAGGGGCATGCCGGCGTGATTGCCTTTGAAAACACGGCCTATAACTATGGTGGCGGAGAGCTTCTGTCCGAGGTTTCGCTGCGCCTTGCCCCGGGGTCGTTCCACTTTCTGACCGGCCCCTCCGGCTCGGGCAAGACCACCTTCCTGAAACTGGCCTATGCCGAACTGCTGCCGACGGCAGGCCATGTCACCATCTTCGACCGCGAGGTCCGCAGCCTCAGCCGCGATGACGTGGCACGCACCCGCCGCCGCATCGGTGTTGTGCATCAGGATGCGCCGTTTCTGGACCACCTGCCGCTGGCCGCCAATGTGGCGCTGCCGCTGGCGGTTTCTGGGCGGCGCGGCGATCCGCGCGACCTGAAGGACCTGCTGTCCTGGGTCGGGCTGGCGCATCTGTCGGACGCCTTGCCCGCCCATCTGTCCGGAGGGGAGCGGCAACGTGCGGCCCTGGCCCGGGCGATCATCATGGGGCCGGATGTGATCCTGGCGGATGAACCCACCGGCAACCTGGACTGGGACATGTCACTGCGCCTGCTGACCCTGCTGGTGGAGCTGAACCGCATGGGCAAGACCATCGTCGTGGCCACCCACGACCTGAACCTGATCCGGCAGGCGAAAAATCAGGTGCCCGCCCGGGTGCTGCGCATTTCGCGCCGCCGGATCCAGCTGGCGGGGGCGGATCTGTGACCCTGCGCCACCGCCTGACCCAGCTGACCGCGCCTTTCGTGGCGCTGATGATCCCGGACCGGCAGGCCGACCGGGTGGTCCCGCCCTCGGGCCACACGGCATGGCTGACGAGCTTTACCGCCGGTGCCATGGCCTTCCTCTGCGTCTTCGCGATGGCCTTGTCGCTGGCCGCGGGGCGGCTGGCGGCGCGCTGGTCCGATGAGCTGGCGCGGACCGCCACGATCCGCCTTTCTGCCCCTCCCGAACAGATGGATATCCAGACACAGGCGGTGCTGCAGCTTCTGTCGGCCACGCCGGGCGTCGAAAGCGCCCGCGCCCTGACCGATGAGGAGAACCGCGCGCTGCTGACGCCGTTCTTCGGCCCCGACCTGCCGGTCGAGGATCTGCCCCTGCCCCGGCTGATCGAGATCACCGAAGGCGGCGACGGCTATGACAGCGAAGGGCTGCGGCAAAGGCTGGCGGCCGAGGCACCGGGTGCGGTGCTGGACGACCACACTCGCTGGCGCCGCCCGTTGGTCGAGGCGGCGGGGCGGCTGCGTCTTCTGGGCCTGTTATCGATCCTGCTGATCGGTGCGGCCACGGGCGCGATGATCACGCTGGCAGCCAATGCCTCGCTGGCGGCGAATGCGCAGGTGATCAAGGTATTGCGGCTGGTCGGCGCCAAGGATGATTACATCGCCCGCGCCTTCGTGCGCCGCTTTACCCTGCGGGCACTGGCCGGGGCTGCGGCGGGGGCGCTGGCCGGGCTGATCGGTGTCCTCCTCTTGCCCAATGCCGATTCTGCGGGCGGCTTCCTGACGGGCCTTGGTTTCACCGGGGCGGGCTGGCTCTGGCCCTTTGTCCTGCCACCGCTGGCGGGGGCGGTCGCCTTCTTCGCCACCCGCCGCGCCGCCTTCAACAAGCTGAGGGAGCTGACATGATCGCCATCCGCTGGCTGCTGTCGCTGATCTTCATCCTGCAGATGTATCTGGCCATGGCGGTCTTTGCCGTGGTCTTCGCACCCTGGGCGGTGATCTCGCGCGAAGGTGCGCTGGCCGCCGCCCACACCTATTGTCGCTGGGTACGCTGGACGGCCCGCATCCTGTGCGGCCTGCGCTCCGAGATCCGGGGTGAGGTGCCGCAGGGCGAGGTGCTGATCGCCGCCAAACACCAGAGCTTCTTCGACATCATCCTGATCTTCGGCGCCCTGCCCCGCCCCCGTTTCATCATGAAGCGGGAACTGATCTGGACTCCGTTTCTGGGCCAGTATGCCCTGCGCATCGGCTGTATTCCGGTGGACCGCGGCAAGCGGGGCGCGGCGATTGCAAAGATGAAGGCCGATGTGGCCAGCGGCACCGCCGACCCGGGACAGCTGGTGATCTATCCGCAAGGCACCCGCGTGGCGCCGGGCGCGACCAAAGCCTACAAGGTCGGCATCGGGCTGATCTATGATCAGCTGGGCCAGCCCTGCGTGCCGGTGGCCACCAATGTGGGCGTGTTCTGGCCGAAGCGCGGTATCCTCCGCAAACCCGGTCTGGCGGTGGTGGAGTTCCTGCCCGCCATCCCGCCCGGCCAGCGCGTGCCCGAATTCATGGCGGAGTTGGAGCAACGCATCGAATCGCGGTCCAATGCGCTGATGGCCGAAGCCGGGTTCCGGGCCTGACATGGCGACCCGGGCCGAAACGGTGGACCATCTGCGCGACCTCTTGGCACCGTTGCCCCTGACCGCGCGCAAGATGTTCGGCGAATACGCGCTGTATCTGGATGGCGTCGTGGTGGCGCTGGTCTGCGACGATACGCTCTGGATCAAGCCGCTGCCCGGTGCCCGTGCCCTGTTGCCCGATTGCGATCTGGCCCCGCCTTTCCCCGGCGGATCGCTTTACATGAATGTTGCCGAGGCGCTGGATGATCCCGACACGGTGCGCGCGGCGCTCCGCAGCGTGGCGCGGGAACGCCCGCCGCCGAAACCCCGCAAGAAAAAGAAGGCCGAATGATGCACTGGATCACCTCGCTGGAAGACCTGCACGCGCTTTATGGCACGCCGGGACAGGCCGCCGTGGCCAAGGTGATGCCCGCGCTGACGCCGTCCTACCGCGCCCATATCGAACGGTCGCGCTTCTGTGTGCTGACCACCGTGGGGCCCGAAGGCACCGATGGCAGCCCCCGCGGGGATGAGGGGCCGGTGGTCCGGGTGATGGACCCGCGCACCCTTTTGCTGCCCGACTGGAAGGGGAATGAGCGGATCGACAGCCTGCGCAATATCCTGCGCGACGGACGGGTCAGCCTGATGTTCCTTGTCCCCGGATCGAACACCGCGATGCGGGTGAACGGCACCGCCCGGCTGACCGCAGACCCCGAGCTGCTGGCCCTGTTCGACCGCGACGGCCAGCGCCCGCGCACGGTGACCGTGATCGCCATTGCCGAGGTCTATTCCCAATGCGCCCGCGCGCTGATCCGTTCGGCCCTCTGGACCGGGGGCGACCAGTCGGCCGGGCTGCCCACCGTGGGCGACATGCTGCGCGAGATCACCGAAGGCGTGATCGACGGCGCCGCCTATGACGCCGACTGGCCCGCCCGCGCGGCGAAGAGCATGTGGTGAGGCGTCAGCTGAGCGGGCAGTCCGCGACCTGAAGGTCCAGCGCCAGCCGCTGCTCGGGGCCATAGCCGCGGGCGGCGACGTTGATGTAAAGCGCGCCCTTGTCGGTGAAGACATCGGCGTCTGTCACCTGCATGGTGGTGAATTCCGGGTCGATGCGAAAGCTGTCGAACAAGGCGCAATCCGCCTCGAACTTCAGGACATAGCCGTTGAAGGTGGCATCGTAGAAGGTGCCGAACCCCTTGGGATACGTCAGCTCCACCCGGGTCGGCCCGATATCCACGGTGACCGGCACCACATCCAGCCCGCCGGTCAGCCCCTCCGGCTCCAGCCCGAATTCCACGCCCTCGCTGACCTGAACCGTGCGGCCCCGCGCCTCCAGATAGGGGGTGGCGGGGTCATCCCATGTCATGACGGTGAAGGTGACAAGCCGCCCCTCCAGCGTGCCCGCCGCCGCCGGCGCGGCCAGAGCCATCGCAAGAACCGCCGCCCGGATCATGCGAATTTCAGCGCGACGATCCCGCCCAGGATCATCAGCACCCCCAGAATGCGCAGGGCATTCACCGGCTCGGCAAAGAGAAAGACCGCGGCAGTGGCGGTGCCGATGGCCCCGATCCCCACCCAGACCGCATAGGCGGTGCCCACCGGCAGCGATTTCATCGCAAGGCTGAGCAGCCAGAACGACCCGGTCGCCAGCATGATCGTCACCACGGTCGGCCAGAGCCGCGTGAAGCCGTCGGAATATTTCAGACCAAGCGCCCAGCCCGTCTCCATCAGACCGGCGATGGCGACGATGATCCATGGGTTCACGCCGCCAGACCCTTCGACCCCATCTCAAGGAACTTGTTCCGGCGGTCACGGATCAGCGTCTCGGGCTTCTTGCTGGAGAGTTCGCCCAGCATGGTTTCCACCGCCTTGCCCACCGCCTCGATCGCCTCACGCGGGGCACGCTGCGCACCGCCGACGGGTTCCTTGACGATGCGGTCCACCACGCCCAGCTTTTGCAGATCCTGAGCAGTCAGCCGCAAAGCCTCGGCCGCTTCGCGCATCTTCTCGGCATCCTTCCACAGGATCGAGGCGCAGCCTTCGGGAGAGATCACCGAATAGACCGAATGTTCCAGCATGGCCACGCGGTTCGCCGTAGCAAAGGCCACCGCCCCGCCCGATCCGCCTTCGCCGATCACCACAGACACCAGCGGCACACCGATGGACAGGCATTTCTCGGTGGACCGGGCAATCGCCTCGGACTGGCCGCGCTCTTCCGCGCCCTTGCCGGGATAGGCGCCGGGCGTGTCCACCAGCGTGATCACCGGCAGGCGGAAGCGGTCGGCCATATCCATCAGGCGGATGGCCTTGCGATAGCCCTCGGGCCGGGCCATGCCGAAGTTGTGCGCGATCCGGGTCTTGGTGTCATTGCCCTTTTCATGGCCGATCACCATGACCGGGCGGTCATTGAACCGCGCCAGCCCGCCCATGACGGCATGATCATCGGCAAAGCCGCGGTCGCCGGCCAAAGGCGTGTATTCCGTGAACAGCGCGTCGATATAGTCGCGGCAATGCGGCCGGTCCGGGTGGCGCGCCACAAGGCATTTCTGCCATGCGGTCAGATTGCGGTACAGGTCGCGCAGCGCGGCATCCGCCTTGCGGTCCAGCGCTTCGGCCTCTTTGGCCACGTCCATGCCGGACCCGTCCTTGGCCATGGCCCGAAGTTCTTCGGCCTTGCCCTCGATCTCGGCCAGGGGCTTTTCGAATTCAAGGTAGATCATGCGCGGCGAACCCTGTCTTGGTCGCCCTCTATATGGCCGGGGGCGGGCCAAAGTGCAACCGTCCGGGCTTGCCCTGCGTCAGCTGCCGCCGGTTGCCCGGGATGCAGGCAATCGCGCCAGCAGGGAAACAAGGTCCGTGCGCGTGACCACCCCCACCAGCACCGGACCATCCGGCCCCCGGTCGTCCAGAACCGGAATGGCATCGCAATGCCCCCGCGCCAGCAGCGGCATCAGCGCGGATGCCGGGGCATCGGGCGCAAGATGGGGCACCGAGGCATCCATCAGATCGGCCGCGCGCAGGCCATCCTCGCGGCCCGGCGCCAGCCGCCGCGCCATTGCCGCAACAAACCCGCCCTGCGTCGCCCGGGCCAGATCCTCGGCGCTGCGGATCAGGTGGATCTGGAAGATCAGTCCCAGATAGCGCCCTTGGTCGTCCAGCACCGGAAGCGAGGTGAAGCCGTGTTGCCGGAACAGGCCTGCCACTTCGGACAGCCGGGCATCCTGCCGGACGGTGACCAGATCGCGCGACATCACCTCGGCCACGGGGATGCCTTCGGCCTGATGCTGCGCGGCCAGCCGTTCGGTCGCAACGATCAGCCGGGCCAGATCCTCGACCCCGATATTGGTGCTTTGCCGGAATTCCTGCAACAGCGCGGCCAGTTCGTCACGCGATACGGCAAGCCGGTCATCCGCCCCTTTTGCCTGCCGCGCCTCCGGCTGGCGGAACGGATAATACCGCCCGGTCAGCCGCGCGAAGGGAATGGCCAGAAGGATCAGGCACAGCGTGCCCAGCCCCACCGGCGCCAGCACGAAACCGAAGCCCAGCTTCTGGATGATCTCTGGGTTCAGCGCACCTAGCACGGCCACCGCGCCGCCGGGGGGATGCAGCGCCCGGGCCAGATGCATCAGCAGCAGCGCCGAAGCCGCCGCCACGGGCACCCGCAGCGCCGGATCATCAATCCACAGGACCGAGGCCACCGCGACCGCCGCCGAAAGACAATTGCCCAGAAGCGCAGGCCAGGGCTGCGCCATGGGGCTGTTCGGCACGGCAAACAGGATCACGCTGCTGGCCGCCAAGGGCGGGATCAGGAACAGACCCGCCTCTCCGGTGCCGCGGACCGGGCGCAGCAAAAGCTCCAGCAGCGCCAGTGCGAGGGCGACAGCCAGCGTCGCGCGCAGGGTTTCTCGTCCACCGGCGAAAGAGGCCGCGGGGCGCAGATGGCGCAGCGCGCCAGCGACACGTTCCCCGATTTGCACTGCCCTTCTCCGCCTGTCCGTCCCGGGCAACGTCCGCTGCGGAACGCCCTTCCTGAATGTAGCAACGCCCCGCGGCTTTCACCACGGGGCGCGCGTCCTCCCGGTTGCCGCGCAGGGCCTCCTCTCCCTGTTGGTCGCGGCGCGGGTATTCTTTTCGATCTGCCCAAGGAACGGGCCATCGGCCGGTCAACCGTGCACAATGTCACAGCAGTGTGTCAACGATTCAATTCAGCCCGCGGCGATGATTTCGGCCTGCCGGACGATGACTTCGGCCTGCCGCATCGAGGCGATGTCGACGAGGCGCCCCTTGTAGACTGCGGCGCCCTGACCGGCGGACTTTGCGGCCTCCATCGCGGCCAGAATCTCGCGTGCCTCGGTCACGGCGGCATCGGAGGGCGTGAAGACCTCATTGGCCAGCGCGACCTGCTTCGGATGGATCGCCCATTTGCCGACCATGCCCAGGGTGGCCGAGCGGCGGGCTTGCGCGCGGAACCCCTCGTCATCCGAGAAATCGCCGAACGGCCCATCCACCGGCAGCACGCCATGGGTGCGGCAGGCGGCGACGATGGCGGCCTGCGCCCAATGCCACGGATCGGACCAGTATTTCGCGCCCTCGCGGTGCATGTAGTAGTTTTCCTGCGTCCCGCCGATGCCGGTGGTCTGCATCCCCATGCTGGCCGCGAAATCGGCGGCGCCCAGGCTCATGGCCTGCAGGCGGGGGGAAGAGGCGGCAATCTCCTCGACATGGGCGATGCCCGCGGCGGTCTCGATGATAACCTCAAGGCTGATCGGCTTCGTCCGGCCCTTGGCGCGTTCGATGCCGGTCACCAGCGCGTCGACCGCATAGACATCGGCCGCGCAGCCCACCTTGGGGATCATGATCTGGTCGATCCGGTCGCCGGCCTGTTCCAGCACATCGACCACGTCGCGATACCAGAACGGCGTGTCCAGCCCGTTGATCCGCACCGACAGCGTCTTGCGGCCCCAGTCGATGTCATTGATCGCCTGAATGATATTCGCCCGCGCGCTGTCCTTGTCCCCCGGCGCCACGCTGTCTTCGAGATCAAGGTTGATCACATCCGCGGCGCTGGCGGCCATCTTCTCGAACAATGCGGTGCGCGAACCCGGCCCGAACAACTGGCAGCGGTTGGGGCGGGCGGGGGCGGCAGGTTGCAGGCGAAAGCTCATCGCGGCTCCGTCAGGAAATCAAGTTTCGTTCTGATCGACAGTTTCGATATAATATTGCGCAGACGCAGGCAAGATGATTTTGCCTCCGCAGCACTGCATATGCAGCGTCGAAATCCGGTGGACGGCGGCCCAGCGCCGGGCCAACAAGGGCCGCAGACCAAAGGGGCGCCCCATGATCACCGTAAACCGTGAGACTTTCCGCCTTGCGCAGGTCTTCACCATCTCGCGCGGATCGAAGACCGAGGCGCAGGTGCTGACCGTCCGCATCGCCCGTGGCGGGGTGACGGGGTGGGGCGAATGCGTGCCCTATGCCCGCTATGGCGAGACTTTGGACAGCGTGACCGCCCAGATCGCCGCTTTGCCCGAAGGGATCACCCGCGCCGCGCTCCAGACGGCCCTGCCCGCCGGGGCCGCCCGCAATGCGGTGGATTGCGCGCTCTGGGATCTGGAGGCGAAGGCCGCGGGCCGCCGAGTCTGGGATCTGGCCCACCTGCCCGTGCCGGGGCCGATGGTGACGGCCTACACGCTGTCCCTGGACACGCCAGGGGCGATGCGCGCGCAGGCCGCCGCCCATGCCCACCGCCCGGTGCTGAAGATCAAGCTGGGCACCCCCGACGACATGCCAAGACTGGAGGCGGTCCGCGCAGGCGCCCCCGCGGCGCGGATCATCGTCGATGCCAATGAAGGCTGGACGGCAGAGATCTACGCCGATCTGGCGCCGCATCTGCTGCGGCTGGGGGTCGCGCTGGTGGAACAGCCTCTGCCCGCCGGGCAAGATGATCTTCTGGCCGAAATCGCCCGCCCCCTGCCGGTCTGTGCCGATGAAAGCTGCCACGACCGCGACAGCCTGCCCGCGCTGCGCGGCAAATATGACGTGGTCAACCTGAAGCAGGACAAGACCGGCGGCCTGACCGAGGCGCTGGCCCTGCGCGATGCCGCGCGGGCGCAGGGCTTCGGGGTGATGGTGGGCTGCATGGTCGGCACCTCTCTGGCCATGGCGCCCGCCGTTCTGCTGGCGCAGGGGGCCGATCACGTCGATCTGGACGGCCCGCTTCTTCTGGCCGAGGACCGGCCCCACCTGCTGCACTATGACGCCCGTGGCGTGCATCCGCCCGATCCCGCGCTTTGGGGCTGAATCCACCCTTGACCGCGGCCCCGGATCGGCAAAGAAAACCCCTGCCGCAACGGAGGGACCGCACATGAGCCGCATCGTCTATCTCAACGGAGAGTATCTGCCGGAGGCCGACGCGAAGATTTCCATCTTCGACCGCGGTTTCGTCTTCGCCGATGCGGTCTATGAGGTCACCTCGGTCATCGGCGGCAAGCTGATGGATTTCGAGGGCCATTTCGCCCGGCTTCAGCGCAGCCTGAATGAGCTGGACATGCAGCATCCGCTGACCCGCGAAGAGCTGCTCTCGATCCACCGCGAACTGGTCGAGAAGAACGGCGTGAGCGAAGGTATGGTCTATCTTCAGATCAGCCGCGGCAATCCGGGTGACCGGGATTTCCTTTTCCCGTCCGATGAAGTGGCGCCGACCGTGGTGATGTTCACCCAGGTCGCCAATCTGCTGGACAGCCCGAAGGCAAAGACCGGGATCAAGGTCATCTCGGTCGATGACATCCGCTGGGGCCGCCGCGACATCAAGACGGTGCAGCTTCTCTATCCCTCGATGGCGAAGATGATGGCCAAAAAGGCCGGGGCGGATGACAGCTGGCTGGTACAGGACGGGTTCGTCACCGAAGGCACCGCGAACAACGCCTATATCGTCAAGAACGGCAAGATCATCACCCGGCAGCTGTCGAACGACATTCTGCACGGCATCACCCGCGCGGCGCTGCTGAAATACGCGGCCGAGGCGCAGATGGAGGTGGTGGAGCGCAATTTCACCATCGCCGAGGCGCAGGCCGCGGATGAGGCCTTCATCACCGGCGCCTCGACCTTCGTGACCCCGGTGGTCGAGATCGACGGCACCGCCATCGGCGCGGGCAAGCCCGGCCCCGTGGCCCTGCGCCTGCGCGAGCTGTATATCGACGAAGGCCGCAAGGCCGCGCTCTGAGCCATGCATGCCCCGTTCACCGGGGCCGGATTCCGCCGCGGCATGCGGGTGGGTCTGGCCCTGTCGCTGCCGATCCTGATCTACGGGCTGGCCTTCGGGCTGGTGGCCGCGCAGGCGGGCATGGGCTGGGGCTGGGCGCTTGGGTGGAGTGCGGGGGTCTTCTCCGGCTCGGCCCAGCTGGCGGCGGTCAGCCTGATCCAGACCGGGCATGTGACGCTTTCGTCCATCGCGCTGACCATTCTGGTGATGAACGCGCGCTATCTGCTGTTCGGCGCCACGATCCAGCCGTGGCTGTCGCAGGCGGGGCCGGCGCGGGCGCTGCCCAGCCTCTTGCTGATCGGCGATGCAAACTGGATCGCCACCATGCGGGCCGCCGAACAGGGCGAGGAGGACCGGGCCTATCTGATGGGGACCGGGGTGCCGCTGGTGGTGGTCTGGCTGGCGGGCACCGTGGCGGGGGCGATCTTCGGGCAAATCCTGCCTGACCCGCATGCCCTTGGCGCCGATCTGATGCTGCCCGCCTTTGCCGCGGCGATGATGGCGGTGATGATCCGGTCGCGCATGGCATTGGTGCCGGTGGCCGTGGGCGCGGCCTCGGCCCTTGCCGTGGCGCATTTCGCCGGGGCGGGATGGGGGATCGTGGCCGCGGGTGTCTGCGGCGCCGCCTTTGCCGCCCTGACCGTGCCGAAAAGGGCGCGCGCATGACAGATACACCGCCCATGTGGGCCATGCTGGCCGTGGCCGTGGCCGCCGCGCTGGTCTGTCGCTATGCGGGCTATCTGGCGATGCGGTTTCTGCCGCCCTCGCCTCGTCTGGATGCCGCGCTGCGCGCGACACCATTGGCAGTGATGTCCGGCATCACCGCCCTTGCGCTGGCCGCGGGCGGGCTGACCGAGGCGCTGGCCCTGGGCGCCGCGGTCGCGCTGAGCTTTCTAACCCGCAACGACGTGATGGCCGCCGTTCTGGGTGTGGCAGTGGCGGCCATCTTGCGGGCTATGGGCTGGTAACTTCGCCCTCTACTGCACCCAGGTCGGTGCTTCGATGGTGATCAGGTCGAAGGTCACATCCGTCCGGCCGGAGATCACCGCCACCACATCGCCATTCACGACAACCTCGGTATCCGTGCCGTTCTCTGCAATCCGCAGGGCCTGCGAGGTCAGAGGCTCATAGATCTGGACCTGCAAGGCCTCGTTGGCAGCCAGATCCGTGATCACAACCGGCGCACCGTCTTCATTGTTAATCGAATCATAATCGACAATGAACGAGTCGCGCCCGGCCCCTCCCGTAAGGGTGTCCCCATTATCGCCGGTCAGCGTGTCGTGGCCAAGACCACCATACAACACGTCCGAATTTCCGGCGCCGGGGATAATATCCCGCGCATAAAGGAAGTCGCCGCCAGCCCCGCCGTAAAGGGTGTCAGCGCCATCCATATCCACAATGTAGTCATCACCCGCTCCGCCATAGAGCAGATCGTTGCCAGCGCCGCCGTTCAGAGAATCCCGGTCGGCCCCGCCATAAAGCGTGTCGTTTCCGCCATCCCCTCGCATGCTATCGTCGCCGGCATCGCCCGTCATCAGATCATCAGCCTGATTTTGGCCGGAATAATCGTCACCCGCCATGGAATCGTTGCCAGCCCCGCCCCTCAGGGTATCGGCATCTCCGCCGCCCATGATGCTATCGTCGCCGTTGCCACCAAAGATTTCATCCGACCCGAAACCACCATTCACCGTGTCGGAGCCATCGCCACCAAAGACCCGGTCATCCCCCGACCCGGCCTTCAAGATGTCATCGCCCTCGTCTCCGATCAGCGTGTCATCCCCCGACCATCCAAGGATCAGGTCGTCGCCTTCCCCGCCGCTGAGATGATCGTCTCCGTGCTCGCCCCGGACGGTGTCATTCCCGCCGCCGCCTTCGATGTGATCGTCTCCGCGCCCGCCGGACAGTGAATCATCCCCGTCCAGACCAAGCAGCGTGTCGTCCCCGGCGCCACCGCTGTGGATGTCCGGCCCGTCCGTGCCGGTCCAGCTTTCGTTTTCGGGGGTGTCATCATCATCGTCCGAATCGTCATTGCTCAGCGCATCGACCAGAACACCCGCGAACAGCAGCGGAAGGATAAAAAGCAATTCCATAATTGGGGCACCTGCACAGGAAAGACTGCCGCCGGACCGTTGGCAACGTCGGCGTTAACAAAATCTTTACCTCGTGCAGATGCGAGTCAATCAGGCCGCCTTAAAAATGCCGCATTGTCCTGTCGGGCGCGGGGTCAGGGCGGGCTGCGCGGATATTGTTTCCGCGGCAGAAACCGTGCGGAATCAGCCCTTCGATCCAACATTCGCCGCAAAGGACTGCGTGAACGCTGCCTTCTGTTCGGCGCTGGCCTCGGTCTGGTGCTGTGCCACCCAATCGGCATAGGGCATGCCGTAGACGATCTCGCGCGCGGCATCCTTGGTCAAAGCGATGCCCCGCTCGGCCGCGGCCTCCTGATACCAGCGGGACAGGCAGTTGCGGCAGAACCCGGCCAGGTTCATCAGGTCGATGTTCTGCACATCGGGCCGCTTCTCCAGCAGGTGCTGCATCAGCGCGCGGAAGGCCGCGGCCTCCAGCTCGGTCCGGGTCGCGTCATCCATGGTCTACCTCCTTCAGGGCGGCGGTCAGGGCAGGCGCCAACCGTGCCGCCCAGTCCGCCTGTGCCGCCGCATCGGCAATCAGATCGTTCCTGACCTCGATCAGGGTATTGTGTCGCCCCATGGCAAGGGCATGGCGGTCGATCGCATCGCCGGGCAGATGGCCGGAATAGGGCTCATTATCGCCGACGCACAGTCCGGGCAGGCGCCGCAGCTGGCCGATCACCGCATGGGACAGCCGCGAATCCAGATGCGAATGCAGCACGCCGATCTGCCATGGCCGCGGCGGACGCCCCTTCAGGCTGGGCGTAAAACTGTGGATCGCAAGGATGACCGTATCCGGCCGCCGCGCCGCCAGCGCCGCATAGGCCGCGTGATAGGGCCGATAGAGCCGCGACAGCCGTTCCTCGATGCCCTCGGCATCAATGCGGCGGTTCGCGGGGATCAGGCTGCCGTCATATAGCCGCATCACCAGCGTCGGATCATCCTCGCCCCGGTTCGGGTCGATCACCAGACGCGAGAAATCCGAGCAGATCACCGGGCTGTCCAGCAGGACCCCAAGCGCCCGCGCCACGCCCGCCGCGCCCGGATCCCAGGCGATGTGCCGGGCCATGTCATCCGCGGGCAACCCCAGATCGCCGCCGGCCACCCAGTCCGGCACCCGGTTGGTCGCATGGTCGCAGGTCACCAGCCAACGGCCGGGCCGGTCTTCGCCTTCGATCTGGAATGCCACGGCGCCTCCGCTCTTTGGTCCGGGTTAGCGCATCGCGCGGGCCGGGTCCACCGGCGGCACGCCGCAGCACCCGCGCCCGGATGCCGCTTTTGCAGGCGAAACACCGGTGTTGGAGGTCGCGCAGCCGGCATTTCGCCGCGCATATCCCTCATCCCTGATGATTTCCGCGGCCTCTCTGCGGAACAGGGCCGGAAAACCGGGCACGTCACAATACGTTCGGTTGCGGGCGCTAACATTCTGCGCCATAACCCGCTTGGCCCACGATGAAAGCGATATTTGAAGGAGGATGGCATGCGCCGTCACCGCAGCGTCAAGGTTGTCGCCACTCTGGGGCCTGCATCCAGCACCTATGACATGATTTGCGAATTGTTCGTGGCCGGGGCCGACGTGTTCCGCCTGAACATGAGCCATGGCACGCACGAGGATATCCGCGAGCGTCACCGCATCATCCGCGAGGTGGAGCGGGACCTTGGCCGCCCGATCGGCATTCTGGCCGATCTTCAGGGCCCGAAGCTGCGCGTCGGCGCCTTCGCCGCGGGCGCCCATGATCTTGAGGATGGGGACAAGTTCCGCCTCGATCTGGACGCCACCCCCGGCGATGCCAGCCGCGTGCAACTGCCGCATCCGGAGATCTTTGCCGCGCTGGAACCGGGCGCGACCCTTCTGGTCAATGACGGCAAGATCCGCCTGCAGGTCGATGCCTGCGGCCCCGATTTCGCCGATTGCACCGTGGTCGTCGGCGGCACCATCTCGAACCGCAAGGGCGTGAACGTGCCGGATGTGGTGCTGCCTCTGGCCGCACTGTCCGAAAAAGACCTGAAGGATCTGGAATTTGCCTGCGATCTGGGCGTGGACTGGCTGGCCCTGTCCTTCGTCCAGCGGCCCGAAGATGTGGAACAGGCGCGCAAACTGGCCAAGGGCCGGGCGGCGATCCTGTCGAAGATCGAAAAGCCTGCCGCGGTGAAGGCCTATGACGAAATCCTTGCCGTGTCGGATGGCATCATGGTCGCCCGTGGTGATCTGGGCGTGGAGCTGCCCGTGCATTCGGTGCCGCCGATCCAGAAGCGGCTGGTTCGCAAGGCCCGCGCCGCGGCAAAGCCGGTGATCGTGGCCACCCAGATGCTGGAATCGATGATCGAGAATCCGATGCCCACCCGGGCCGAAGTCTCGGACGTGGCGACGGCGATCTATGAAGGCGCCGATGCGGTCATGCTGTCGGCCGAATCGGCCGCGGGCAAGTTCCCGGTCGAAGCCGTCACCACCATGGACAATGTGGCCAAATCGGTCGAAAGCGACCCGACCTATGTGGCCGTGATCGACGCCAGCCGCGTCGTCCGGCGCGAGACGGTGGCCGATGGCATCGTCGCCGCAGCGCGCGAGATCGCCGAGGCGACCGACATCAAGGCCATCACCTGCTTCAGCCAATCCGGCAACACCATCGGTCTGGTCGCCCGCGAACGGCCGCATGTGCCGATCATCGGGCTGACGCCGCTGGTCGAAACCGCGCGCCGCATGGCGCTGACCTGGGGTGTCCATTGCGTGGTGGTCCCCGAGCAGGAGCGGTTCAAGGGCGCCGTCCTGTCGGCCATCCGCGCCGCGCGTTCGGACGGCTTTGCCACCGATGCAGACCAGATCGTGGTGACCGCAGGCGTGCCGTTCAACGTGCAGGGCACAACCAACATCCTGCGGGTCGCCCCCTGTGATGAGCGGTTGATTTCCAAGGTTGACCCCGGCTAACCTTCGGTCGTTCTGGCAAGGGGGCGCGAGTTGGATCCGGACCTGTTTCTGACCATCGGCGTCGTGCTGGCGATCCTGACCATCCCCTCGCTGTTTTCGGCCTGGACCGACGGGCGCGCGCCCCGCATGGGCGCCATCATGCTGATCGCCGCTGCCGGGCTTGTGGTGGCGGCGGTGACCAAGAAACCCGGCGGCTATGCCGTGGGCGACGTGCCGCATGTGATGATGTCCGTCGTCGGGCGCTATATCAACTGACCCGGCCCGACGAGCGGGCCAACTGACCCGGCAGGTCGGAATCCCCCTTGCCCTTTTCCCCGGCTGCCCCTATCAGGGCGCCTTCGGAAGAACCGCGCGGACGGCGAAAGTGGCATGCCTCCCCGCGCGCGAAACACTGGAGTGTGAAAATGCCCAAGATGAAGACCAAATCCGCTGCGAAGAAGCGGTTCACCTTCACGGCCAACGGCCATGTGAAGGCAGGCGTGGCCGGCAAGCGCCACGGCATGATCAAGCGCACGACGAAGTTCACCCGTCAGGCCACCGGGACGATGATCCTGAACGCCTCGGACGAGGGCATCGTCAAGAAATACATGCCGTATAACCGCTAAGGAGCCAGACCCATGTCCCGCGTCAAATCCGGCGTTGTCACCCACGCCCGCCACCGCAAGGTCATCAAGGCGGCCAAGGGCTACTACGCCGCCCGTTCCACGAATTTCCGCACCGCCACCCAGGCAGTGGACAAGGCCAACCAATACGCGACCCGCGACCGCAAGGCCAAGAAGCGTACGTTCCGCGCGCTCTGGATCCAGCGGATCAATGCGGCCGTCCGTCTGTTCGACCCGGCCTTCACCTATTCGCGCCTGATCGACGGCCTGTCGAAAGCCGGGATCGAAGTGGACCGCAAGGTTCTGGCCGATCTGGCCGTGCACGAGCCGGAGGCGTTCAACGCCATCGCCGGCAAGGCCAGGGCCGCTCTGGCCGCCTGATCCGCGTTCACGTTTCCTGAACAATGACGGGCACCTTCGGGTGCCCGTTTTCGTTTGCGCGGGCAGTCGCTGCGTCATTGCAGAAAAGGCATGACAGAGCCGCTGCAACATGCTGTTTCAACTGGGCTTGCGGGGGCAAAGCAGGATTCGGTCACGGGCTTGTCAGCCCTCACAGGAACGCGGGGAATGGTTACCGGACTACTGACAGCAGCGCCCGCGCGCGAACGGCTTGACTGGCTGGATGCCGCCCGGGGTCTGGGCATCCTGCTGGTGGTGTTCGCGCATTGCCTGCGCGGGCTGGAGACGGCGGGCATCCAGCCGCTGACACCGCTGGTCGAGACGGTGGACCGGGTGATCTATGCCTTCCACATGCCGCTGTTCTTTCTGTTGTCCGGGCTGATGTTCGAACATGTGGCCCGCCGCCACGCTCCCGCCGGCTTTCTGCGCGACCGGATGCTGCGGCTTCTGTGGCCGCTGGCGCTCTGGACCTGGATCTTCTTCGCCTTCCGCGCCGCGGCGGGAAATGCCGTCAACGGCGGTGCCAGCTGGGCCGAGTTTCCGCTGAACCCGCTGCCGCCGCAGCTGCATTTCTGGTTTCTCTGGGCGCTGTTCGTGATCTCGGCGGTGCTTTACCTGATGTGGCGGCTGTGGCAGCGGATCAGCGGCAGCCGGTCCGACACCACCTTCTGGCTGGGCAGCTTCACCCTCTCCTGTATTCTGGCCCTCTGGGTGCCCGTGCCCGAGGCTCTCGGGCCATGGCTGGTGCCCGCCGTGCTCTATGCGCCCTGCCTGATTGCCGGGGTCCTCTTTGCCCGCGGTGATGTGCAGATCACCAGCCTCGTGACGCTTCTGCTGACGCTGGCGCTGTTCGCGCTGCTGCTGTGGCTGGCCGCAACACTGAACAGCGCGCCCTCCAATCTCTCGGTGGCCTTGTTCGCCCCGGTGCTGCTGCTGCTGGCCTTGCGTCGTGGGGTGGCCATGGGCGTGCCGTTCCCCTATCTGGGCCTGCTGGGTCAGGCCTCGATGGCGATCTTTCTGGCGCATACCATGTTCTCGGCCGGGGTGCGGATCGTTCTGGTGATGGCCGGCATCGCGGACCCGGTGCTGCATCTGGTTCTGGGCACGCTGGCCGGTCTGGCCGGGCCGCTGGCGCTTTGGGCGGCCGCCCGGCGCTATGGGCTGATGCGGCTGGCGGGCTTCTGACCCACGCGCGGGGAAGCGGTGCTTGTCCCCGAAGCCGTCCTGCGCTAGCACGGCGCCCGGAACTTCATCCGCGACCGAAGGACGACCGCCATGGATGCTTTGCGCGAAAAATACCTTTCCGCCATTGCGGCGGCCCCGGGCGAAGGCGCGCTGGAAGAGGTGCGGGTGGCCGCCCTTGGCAAGAAGGGCGAGATTTCGGCCCTGATGGCCACTCTGGGCAAGATGGCGCCCGAGGAACGCAAGGCCGCGGGCGCGGCCATGAACGTCCTGAAGGATGAGATCGACGCCGCCCTGCGCGCCAAGAAAGCCGCGCTGTCCGATGCCGCGCTGGACGAACGGCTGCGCTCGGAATGGCTGGACGTGACGCTGCCCGGCCGCCCGCGCCGCACCGGCACCATCCACCCCGTCAGCCAAGTGATGGATGAGCTGACCGCTATTTTCGCCGACATGGGCTTTGCCGTGGCCGAAGGCCCGCAGGTGGAATCCGACTGGTACAATTTCGACGCGCTGAACATCCCGCCGGAACATCCCGCCCGGCAGGAGCATGACACGTTCTTCATGCACCGGGCCGAGGGCGACAACCGCCCGCCGCATGTGCTGCGCACCCATACCTCTCCCGTGCAGATCCGCGCGATGACGGAACAGGGCGCGCCGATCCGGGTGATCGCGCCGGGCCGCGTCTACCGCATGGACATGGACCAGACCCATACGCCGATGTTCCATCAGGTCGAGGGGTTGGCCATCGACCGCGATATCTCGATGGCGAACCTGAAATGGACGCTGGAGGAGTTCTGCCGCGCGTTCTTTGAGGTGGACCGTGTCGAACTGCGCTTCCGCGCCAGCCATTTCCCCTTCACCGAACCTTCGGCCGAGGTGGACATCCGCTATTCCAACGTCGGTGGCCAGCTGCGCATCGGCGAAGGCGACAAATGGATGGAGATCCTCGGCTCCGGCATGGTGCACCCCAAGGTGTTGCAGGCTGCGGGCGTCAACCCCGACGAATGGCAGGGCTTTGCCTTCGGCATGGGGATCGACCGCATCGCCATGCTGAAATACGGCATCCCCGACCTGCGCGCCTTCTTTGAAAGCGATCTGCGCTGGCTGCGCCACTACGGCTTCAGCGCGCTGGACCTGCCCAATCTGCCGGGCGGGCTGTCGCGGTGATGGAAGCAGTCTGGAGCTATCCGTTCATTATGCTTCTGATCTTGTGCGCCGTAGTTGCCGTTTGGCTATGGACAGAAGACGGCGGCTTTCGGGCGAAAGATGCCCCGACCACAATTGATCGTTTGAAGGCGTACGCGGCGCTCGCCATGGGTGGGCCGACCTGTGGTAAGCCACGTGCGGTCGAAACAGACGTTGTTGCACTTATCGGTGATGCGGATTCACGTCGTGAATCCTGAGCGTTAGATTCGGTCCATGCCGAAGCCTTCCTCTGCCCGCTACCGCACGACGAACTGGCCCGCCTACAATGCGGCCCT